>CAIYUV010000018.1 GCA_903929475.1 uncultured Spartobacteria bacterium | reverse complement strand
GCAGGCGGAGAAAATCGTTGTGGCTAAAAAGAAGGAGCGCGACGGCATCAAGTCAAACGCACCCACAACGATGGTGATGAAAGAAATCGCGCAGCCACGCACGGCGCATATTTTGAAACGCGGTGAATACGACAAAAAAGGAGACCCGGTGGAGCGCGGGCTGCCAGCCGCATTGCCGCCGATGCCTGCCGGTGCGCCGGTGAACCGTCTCGGTTTTGCACAATGGCTCGTCTCGGGCGAGCATCCACTCACAGCGCGTGTGTGGGTGAATCGAGCGTGGGAGCGGTTTTTTGGAATGGGGCTTGTGAGGACTTCGGAAAATTTCGGCTCGCAGGCGGAGTGGCCTTCGCACCCGGAGTTGCTGGACTGGCTGGCAACGGAGTTTGTGCGTTTGAAATGGGACATGAAGGCGATGCAGAAAGCCATCGTGATGAGCGCAACCTACCGGCAATCGGCACGCAGCACGCCCACGCTCATCGAACGCGATCCCGACAACCGCTTACTCGCACGCGGCCCGCGCTTCCGTCTCACCGGCGAGGCGCTCCGCGATCAGGCGCTGGCGATCAGCGGACTGCTCGTGGAGAAAGTCGGCGGGCCGAGCGTGAAGCCCTACATGCCGCCCGCTGTGTGGGACGAAACGAGCGTCTATGGCGACATGCGCGGCTACAAGTCGGACACCGGCGAGGGACTTTATCGGCGCTCGCTTTACACGATCTGGAAACGCACTGCTGCTCCGCCCTCGATGTTGATCTTTGACTCCGCGACTCGCGAAATTTGCACGGTGAAACGCAGCCGGACCAATACTCCGCTGCAAGCTCTCTCGCTGCTGAACGAAATCACCTACGTGGAAGCCGCGCGCAAACTTGCGGAACGTATGCTCACCGAAGGCGGTGTTACGACTGATGATCGCATCACGTGGGGCTTTCGCCGGGCGACGAGTCGGCGACCCGATCCGACTGAGTTGAAAGTTCTCACCAGCGGCGTGGAGCAACGATTGGTACAATTCCGACAAAACGCCGAGTCTGCAAAACAGCTACTCGCATTCGGCGAATCCAAACCACTGGCAACGCTCGATCCAGCAGAACTCGCTGCCTACTCAATCGCGGCAAATGTGATCCTGAACCTCGATGAAGTCATCACCCGCGAATAAACCATGAACTGCAACGACCACTCATTTCTTTCCCTCGATCGCGCAACGCAGATGACTGTGACGCGCCGCACTTTCCTCGAACGCGCTGCTGGCGGAATTGGCCTCGCCGCGCTCGGTTCGCTGCTCGGCGGAAAAGCGCAGGCCGCTCCCGCTTTTCCCAACTTTCCAGCGAAGGCGAAACGGATCATTTACCTTTTCCAAAGCGGCGCTCCTTCGCAGATGGACCTCTTTGATCCAAAGCCCGAGATGGAGAAACATCGCGGCGAGGATTTGCCAGCGAGCATCCGTCAGGGGCAGCGGCTAACAACGATGACGAGCGGGCAGAGCAAATTTCCCGTCGCGCCGAGTATGTTCAAATTCGCGCAATATGGAAAAAGCGCCGCGTGGTTCAGCGAACTGATGCCGAACATGAGCGCGATGGCGGATGACTGGTGCATCGTGCGCTCGATGAACACAGAGGCGATTAACCACGACCCGGCGATCACTTTCATGCAGACCGGCTCGCAGCTCGCCGGACGCCCGAGCATTGGCTCGTGGGTGGGCTACGGTCTCGGCAGCGAAAATAAGGATCTGCCCGCGTATGTGGTGCTCACGTCGTTTGGCAGCGGACGCAAGGACGACCAGCCGCTGTATGACCGCTTGTGGAGCGCTGGTTTTTTGCCAGCGAAGCATCAAGGCGTGAAATTTCGCAACAAGGGCGATCGGGTGCTTTATCTCTCGAACCCGCCCGGCATGGATGCAGCAACGCGGCGCGAGTCGCTCGACGAACTGGGTGCGCTGAACGGAAAACATTTCGACACACTCGGCGATCCGGAAATTCAGACGCGCATCGCGCAGTATGAAATGGCGTTTCGGATGCAGACGAGTGTGCCGGATCTCACGGACATCTCGAAGGAGCCCGAGAGCGTGCTGAAGACCTATGGACCGGAGGTGAAGACGCCGGGCAGCTACGCATCGAACTGTCTGCTGGCGCGCCGTCTCGCGGAGCGCGATGTGCGTTTCATCCAGCTTTTCCACATGGGCTGGGATCATCACGGCGGACTGCCGGGGGCGATTCGCGGCCAATGCAGGGACACGGATCAGCCGACAGCGGCGTTGCTCGCGGATTTGAAACAGCGCGGATTACTCGACGACACGCTGATTGTGTGGGGGGGAGAATTTGGACGGACGATTTATTCGCAGGGCGCGCTGAGTGCGAACAACTACGGGCGCGACCATCATCCGCGTTGCTTCACGGTGCTGCTGGCTGGTGCGGGGATCAAAGCGGGCATGACCTACGGCGCGACGGACGACTATTGCTACAACATCGTGGAAAATCCGGTGCATGTGCATGATCTCAACGCGACCATTCTCCATCTCATGGGCATGAATCACGAGCGACTGACGTTCAAATTCCAAGGCCGCGATTTTCGCCTGACGGACATTCACGGAAATGTGGTGAAACAAATCCTCGCGTAACTTCATGCACTCATCCCTGCTCACTCGCCGACAAATGCTCGCCCGCGCTGGCGGCGGCTTTGGCCTGCTCGCGCTCGCAGCTTTGATGGAGCGCACTGGACTGGCTTCTCCATCGAACCCGCTCGCGCCGCACGTGTCACATTTTCCACCGAAGGCGAAATCGGTGATATGGATTTTTGCGAATGGCGGGCCGAGTCAGGTGGATACTTGGGACTACAAGCCGGAGTTGAACGCGCGCGATGGGAAATCTCTGGAGGGCTTCGATGCAAAGACGGGATTTTTTCCAGACGCGGTCGGGCCGTTGATGAAGTCGCCCTTCAACTGGGCTCAACACGGGCAGAGCGGGACTTGGGGCAGCGATCTTTTTCCGCACCTCAGCAGGCACGTGGACAAGATGGCATTCATCCACTCGTGCTGGACGCAATCGAACAACCACTCGCCTGCGCTTTTCATGATGAATACCGGACAGACGAGGATGGGATTTCCGAGCGTGGGATCGTGGGTGACTTACGGTCTCGGAAGCGTTGCGGACAGCCTGCCGAGTTTTGTGGTGATGAGCGATCCGCTGAATCGCGGACTGCCGAAAGGAAATGCGAACAATTGGGGCGCGGGTTTTTTACCGAGCGTGTTTCAGGGCACGTGGCTGCGGCCGAGCGGCGAACCGATGGAAAATCTCAAGCGCGCTTCGATGCTCACGGACGAAAGGCAGCGCGCGCAGCTCGATTTGCTGGCGAAGCTGAACCGTCGCGGTCTCGCCGATTCCGCGGCGGAGAGCGAACTGACAGCGCGCATCGAGAGCTTCGAACTGGCGTATCGGATGCAGACGGCGGCGCCCGAGGCTTTCGACGTGGCGCGCGAGCCAGAGCACATCAAATCGCTCTACGGGCTGGATCGAAAACCGTGCGCGCCTTTCGCAGCGCAGTGCCTCATGGCGCGGCGGATGGTCGAGCGCGGTGTGCGCTTCGTGCAGATTTACAGCGGCGGGATGGAGAACCAGCAATCGTGGGACTGCCACATGGATCTCATCGGCAACCATCGCGGCTTTGCGCAGGAGGCGGATCAGCCCATCGCGGGCTTGCTAGCCGATTTGGAACAGCGCGGACTTTTGAATGACACGCTGGTGATCTGGGCGGGCGAATTTGGACGGCTACCCATCTCACAAAAAGGCGCAAAACCGGGGCGCGACCACAATCCGCACGCCTTCACCGTGTGGCTCGCCGGAGGCGGCGTGAAAGGCGGATTCCACTACGGCGAGACGGACGAGATCGGCCATAAAGCTGTGGTGAACAAAGTCCACGTGCACGATTTTCACGCCACAATCCTCCACGCACTCGGGCTCGATCACGAGAAGCTCATCTTTCCTTTCCAAGGTCTGGATCAGCGACTCACCGGTGTGGAAAAGTCCCGCGTCGTGCGCGAGATATTTGCCTAGTCGCCGTGCTCGACAAGCCGCGCGTGGGCGCGTGAGACTTCGGGCGTGAGGCGTTTTCTACAAATCTTCCTGCTTCTCTTGCTGCTCACCGTGAGCGGCGGCAGTTGGTATTTGTATAAAAAGGGGTTCACGAAGCCGTGGCGCGAGACCATCGTGGACGAGGTGCGCAAGCATGGTGTGGAGATGTCTTTTGGAAAACTGACGGTGGAGCCTTTTCGCGGGCTCGTGGCGAAGGATGTAAAAATTTTTGACTCACCGAATCGCAAGCGTGTGATTGCGAAGGTGGACGAGATCGTCATCGAGGCCAATTATGCGAGCGCCGCAAAGGGGCAAAATTTTCTCGATGCGCTGACCTTGGTGGATGCTAGCCTTGAACTCCCGCTGGACCAACGGCAGCCCAACGGACCATCCGTGAAAATCGAGCAGTTGAACACGCGAGTGCTTCTGCCACCGGGGCAGTTGCTCGTGAGCCGGCTGGATGCGCTGATTTTTGGAATCCGCGTGCAGGCGAGCGGGCAGTTCGCAAGCCCTGAGGTGCTCACGTCGCACAAGACTGCCAACGAAAAAAAGGCCGACCCCACACTTCTGCACGTGGTCGAAGAATTACGCGCAATGCACTACGAAGGCGCGTCGCCGAGACTGGAACTGCGTTTCAGCGGGGATCTCGCCCGGCCGGAGACGCTGCTGGTGGAAGCCGAATTGCACGGGGAGAAAATGCGCCGCGGCACCTATCGTTTGGAAGCTCTTGATGTCGCCGGAAACTGGCAGAATGGGACGCTTGTGATGTCACGATTTGATGCGCGGGATTCCGTGGGTCGGCTCCAGCTATCTGCTAACTACGACTCTGTGCAGCGGGCGGCACATATGCGAATGCGCTCTGAAATGGACTTGCCGGGGCTCGTGAAGGCGCTGCACATCGTTGATCTCGGTGATTTTGAATTTCACTCCGTGCCAGCCATCGACCTGACGGTGAATGTGAAATTGAGTCCTCCAAACAGCACTGAAACTCACCATTATCAGATGCTCGGCGAAATGAAACTTGGCGCGTTCAGTTATGGCAGGGTGCATTTTGACAATCTAAACGCGGATGTGGCGTTTGACGGCCAGCGATGGGCGCTGCGCCATTTAAAAGTGAAACACCACAGCGGGGGCGAACTGTCCGCCGACATCCAGCAGGATTACGACGTTAATGGAGCGGGAGATTTCAGACTGGGACTATCGAGCACATTAAATCCAGAAGTTCTCGCTCCGGCCATCAAACTCAAGGATCCGGAGGCGGCGGCCCGGCTAGCATTGTTGAAATTTCACGACGCACCGAAGATCACCCTTAGTGCGCGCGGGCCTTCGCCGCTGGACAGCGCTGCGAGCGGCGAGCTTACGCTCGGAAAGACTGCCTACCGTGGCATCGAGGCGAAAAACGCGCGTGCCAGTTTGCGCTACGCCGGACATGTGCTGAACGTGGATGATTTCACAGTGCAGCGCACAGAAGGAACAGGCACGGGGGGGCTGGCGTTCAATTTTGATGCAGAAACCGTGCAGGTGAAGCAGGTGCGAACGTCGCTTCATCCGCAGGAGATCGCACTGTGGATTGACCCGGAACTCGTCGGGGATCTGAAGCCCTACCGCTTTCAAAAAAAACCGCCTCAACTGTTGATTGACGGGGTTGTCGATCAAGTGCGCAACGGCACGCGGACGAGGCTGAATGTGAATCTCGAGGCCGCCGCAATGAACTACACTTTTTGCGGAAAGGATCTGAGTCTTACGGATCTCAGCGGGAAGCTCTTCTTCAACGATGAGCGTGTGAAAATTGAAAATGCAAAGGCGACATTGTTTGGCGGAACGGTGAAGGGGGATGCGGACGTTCCACTCATTAAGTCCAAGGCCGAACACGTGGCGACGATGAGGTTTTCAGATGTGGATTTCACGAGCCTGACGAAGCTGTATTTCGGCTACGATGAGTCGCAGGGGAAGCTGAACGGGACTTACAGTTTCACTGGCCGCGGCGATGACGGGCGCACGATGCGCGGCAAGGGGGATCTCACTGTGACCGATGGCAAGGTGTTCGCGATTCCGTTCCTTGGGCCATTTAGCGACATCCTGAACAAGATTGTTCCGGGCGTCGGCTATAATAACGCACGCAAGGCATCCATGCCGTTCGCGATCTCGGACGGGGTCATTACGACTAAAAATCTGACCATTGAGGGAACCGGATTTTCGATGTTCGGCCACGGGCGTATTTGGTTCCTCGATGACCGGATGGATTTCGATATGCGGATCAATCTGCAAGGCCTGCCCGGACTGGTGTTCTTCCCAGTCAGCAAGTTGCTGGAATATCGTGCGGACTCAAAATTCTCCAAGCCGGACTGGAAACCGAGGGTGATTCCAAACTTGGGCGGCACAAGATAGGCAGTGCCCAGCTTAAAAACTCGCTGAGAAAGTCACCCCCGCACCGGATTCCCATTTGTTGTAGTCAGCGACGGTGCTGTCTGTGGAATTGCGGTTTTCGTAACTGACGAATGTGCGGACGGAGGCCCAATCGTTTACGGTGTAAATCAATGCAAGGCCAAGTGTGTTGTAGAAGTCGTTGCGGTCGCTATTTTCCGTGTAGTGCGACCATTGCACGCGGTAGTAGGGCTGTGCGACGAGGTGCGGCACCAATTCCTGCGAGTAGAAAAGACCGATGGCGCTGTCGAGTCGGTCATTGATGTTCTGGACGGGCATCGGGTCGGTCTGTGTCCAATGATACGCACCGTAGTAGCCGACGGTGAACTGGCCCGTGCCGATCTGGAGGTTGCGCTCGATGCTCCAGCTTGGTGAAAGTTCCACGTAAAATTCAGTCCAATCATTGTCGTGGGAGAGGTAGCGGTTGTAGTCAAGCCCGACACTGGCAACCCATTTTTCATCCCACGAATGCCGCGCGGAGAGAAAGACCGTGCTCACGGCGAAGTCGAAATTGTTGAGTTGGCTCGCTGTCTTATCGAGGCTGTAAAGCCACCATTGATGCCGGTATCCTGCTTTTGTGGAAACCTGCCCTCCCATCAAAGAAAATGGTGGCGGTGTAATGGCCGCCTGCACGGTAAGAACCATCACCCCAGTGTCACGATTGTCTTTTTCCGTGAGCAGCGAGTTGCTGGTGTAGAAAAATTGCGCATCCGCATAGGCCTCGATCCAATGATGCGCGGGTGCCGCGCTCTGCGGGCGGGCGATGAGAAATTGCGGGCCGACATCCTCCATTTCACCTGGAAAAAGCTCGGGAGCCTGGCGGGTTTCCATGTCCTTGGTAAGCATGCTGCCGGCCATCGCACCTTGTGTGCGCGCGACTGCGCTGTGCGTGGTGGCGATAGCGCGGTCGGCGGCGTTTTGTGCAAAAGTAGCAGTGGTGGCGGCGAGGAAGGGTAGTAGGATGCGCTTCATGCGAGTGTGGTAGTGGACTGAAACGAATGTTTAGGGCTGTGGCGCTGTGCCGCGGTATGGCCGAATGATGATGCCGGAACCATTCGGAGTGGGAGCGGGGCCGTTTTGGATCACAAACCTCTGAGCAGGTGCGCCGCCGTAGGTGACGTTGTTAACGAAGTTGACCATGCCGGGAACTGGCGGAACGCCTGTGTTGGGGTTCTGAGCAAGCCTGCCAATCTGCGATTCCAGCAAGACGCGCGAGCCGTTGCTGAAATTCACGTCGCGGAGCGCGATGGTGCGCGACTGCACGAGCACGTCGCTGGCGAAGAAATTCACCTTGTTCAGCCCAACAAAGTCGCCGCCAAAAATGTGGACAGTGGGCTGGCTGCCGGTCGGGCCAGTAGATCCGCCGGCAGGTGATGGGGCACGCGTGGAGCGGTCGAAAATTTGGACTGAAGAAAGTTTTACCGCATGACCTGCAATGATCTGTGTGAAGCTTCCGCGTGTCGCCGTGTGATCCATGACGACATCCCTCTTCGCCCCAATCAAAACTGTGTTGCCCGCGTCAACTTTGCTGAAGCCATTCGGAACGAACGGCGATGCACCAGAGTCCGGTTTAGTGGGCGGCACTGTGCCATCTCCACTGACGTGAATGTCCCCGCCAGCATACATGGTCGCATCCGTTCTGGCGAAAATGTTGACTCCATATAAATCCAACTGCCCGGCCGCAAAATCCACCGCACCGAGTGTATTCTTTGCGGTGAAACCATCGAGTCTCAACGGCACATCAACATTCAGGTTCGCGGGGCCGTCGGGCAGTGGCTGATCCGGCGAAAGACTGGAACCAAACGCGATGAAACTGAGCCGCTCGGAATCCGATGTGACGCTCGTGCCAGATGGAGCCTGAATGGTTCCGCCGGCAAAGAACTGGATTTGCCCGTCGAAATGACCGAGATCCACAGACTGGTTGAAGAGCACGTCATTCATCGCGAGGAACTGGAAAAGATCGTGCCCGGCATACGGCATCAGATTCACCTTCGGCGTGTCGAAGAGGATGTAGCTGCCTATGAATTGGACCGGGTTGAGCGCAGAATCTATCACGCCGTTCTTATTGTGCTGAGGGCCGTAAAGCTTCGCGATAGGGATGCCGTCGGATGTGAAAAGCCGTGCTTGTTCGAGATCAGGGGCGCTGATGATTGCGTCCGTGGCACCGGCACTTTGAAGCACCGACGCGCTGGCCACCGATCCTTTTTGTTCTATAATCGTATCTCGGGCCACATCCACATTTTCCACCGTGAAGGCGAAATTTGGCGACCCGCTCGCGAGCAAGCCGGTATCGAACGCATGGCCGTTCGCGATATCTTTCTCCTGCTGGTTGATGGCCAACTGAATTTTTCCCGCCGATGGCAGCGGCTTTTTAAAACCGCCCACCAGCTTGGACGCGCCTACTTGCTGGCCGAGGCGGAATTCAAAAACGTTCGAGAGCCTGCCGCCGGGCAGCGCATACACCATCTCGCCAGCCTTGAGTGTCCTCACGGAACCATCCGCGCCTTTCACGCGGCCCTTGCCTTCGATCAGCAAAACTTTGAAGCCTCCGTTCTTGGTCGCCGTTACCACAAGCGTCGTGCCGAGCACGGCTGCTGATGCTGCGGGCGTGCGGATTGTCCCGCCGCCTTTGCCGCTGGGGCTTTGGAAAAGGATGCTGCCTTTTTGTAAATCAATTTCCCGCGAATCCTGTTGAAATGAAAATACGGTGTTCTGCCCGACGCGCGTCACGGTCTGATCCTCGGAGACCATCTCGGCACGCGAATCAGGCCCGGTGCGCAAAACGTTCGGTGCGTTGAAAACCTGTTTGACCTCCGCAGGCGCGGTTTTTTTGGACGAAGGCTCGATGACGCGGACGTTGTTGACCACTTCGGTGAATGTGGCGCGGTCAATGTTCGCACCCATGCTGAGTGCCGACGCGGCAATTGTTACGATGGCGCCAAAGAGGGTGGTGCTAGCTTTCATGATGCACAAAAGTAAGCAACCCTAACGCAGAGGTCAACTGCCCAGCCGCGGAGTGATGCGGCCTCCATGCAGGTTTTTTTTGCCGGGCAGATCGTTTTCAGTGGGCGAAAATGAGTTTTGTCCCCGCAATCAACAAAACCACCGCGAGGAGGCGCATAATGGTTGTCGGCGCAAAACGCCTGCTGCCGGAATACGAACCGGCGGCACCGCCGATGGCCGCAGCAACCAAAAGCGCGGGAGCTGTCTCCAGATTCAAAGTGAACGTCGAAAAACTTTTTGCCCGGTAGAAAATCCCGAGCAGACCGGAAATAGAATTCCCAAGAATAAAGAGCGCCGACACAGCGACCGCAGACTTCGTTTGGGCCCATCGCATAAACAACAGCAGCGGCGTCAGAAAAATCCCACCGCCTGTGCCGGTAAGCCCCGCAAGTAATCCAAGCGCCGCACCGATTGGAATCGCCAGAAATCGTGATGGCTCGCGCACTAGGTAGCCTGTGTGTGGGCGAAATAAGAATTGAGCAGCGGAGCATAGCAAAACCACTCCCACACAAATGTTGAAGATGCCCGGCGGGAGATTTTTGTAACCTCCAAAGAAAGAGAGCGGGATTGAGAGAACTGCAAACGGCCAGAACAACCGCCAGGAAAAATGCCCAGCTTTCCAAAAGTGCCAAAATCCAATGCTGGCCACCAAAATATTTAGAACCAGTGCCGCCGGCCTGATGATTTCCGGCGCTAGCCCGAACAGCCCCATGACCGCGATATAGCCCGACGCTCCGGCGTGGCCGACGCTCGAATAGAGAAACGCGACGATGAAGATCGCAACGGCAAGTAATGCGAGTTTTTCGGGCGTCATATCAATGGCGGCAGACGCTGAAATAATCCCTCCACTCGTCGAACCCGATTTCCCAAAGTTTAGACGATATACAAGAGCGTGTTGCCGGTCAGGAAAGGATTCGCGCCGGGATGGGCGACTCTTGCGACATGATTCGGATGAAGCAGCTGTAGCAGATAGTTAGACTGCTGATTGCTGGCGCCGTAGTAACTGTAAACCGTCCAACGCCCACCGCCTCCTGGTGTGAGGCTTACGTTTGCAGTCGCGGTAAAGCTGCCGCCCGTGCCATTCGGATCCGCAACCAAAATTATATCTCCACTGCTTGTCGCTACGGCCCCGTCCAGCGATGCGAAGTGCCCGAAGCGGTCCGAAATCTGAATGCCCGCACCAGCTTTCACATCCCCGATCTGCGCGATGCGATTGCCAAAATTTCCGAGGGTGATGCTTCCTGCGATTCCGCTGACGCTGGTTTCCAGACGATGGGCGGCGATACGGTTGGTTTGTGTCAGGTCACCATTCTCCAGCCCGTAGGTGTTGGTGGTGAGATTCAGCGTGCCCGTGATCGCAGCGGTGAAGATATTCATGTTTCCATCCTCGGTGATCGTCGCGCTGGCGGCACGAAGGGTGATGTTTCCGAAATGGTTGCCGGTTCCGCTGATGGTGATGGCTGACAGCGGGGCGATGATTCTGGTTTTGCCCGTCACCGTCCATGCGTTGGTGTTTGCAACGCTATTGCCAGAAACGACTGCGAGCTTCGAGGCATTGATCAAGCCGAGGAAGTTCGCCGATCCATGGACAGTGTAGCTCTGACTGATGATAGTGTCTGCATCGTGAATCGTGAGATCGTCAGAGCGCAAATTGATGCTGCCTGCTTTGACTCCTGCGTCGAAGGCAGCATCACCTGTGGTATTGATGCGAAGGGTTTTGATGCGGTTAGTGTAGCCGACGTTCCCATCGAATTCCGCAGTGTTGCCGATAGAATCGGGCGTGCGGTTGGTAACGCCGAGATTGAAGGCTTTTCCGGCCAGACTGTCCACCGAGTTGTGAAAATGAACCGCTCCAAAAACATCCTTGCTGACGAACTCCGCGTTACCGAGAAGTTGCACTGCATCCAGATAATCCTGCCCGCCGCTGTCAGTCGTGAGGACGCGGCCCTTGACGAATGTGGTGCCGCCGCCGTCTACCAAAACGCTGGCGGCTGTAATTCCATTTTCGATGCGCGTGTTGCCGCTTGTGGTCAGTGTGACATTTCCAAAAACAGGTTGCGTAAGCGAGACACTCCCGACGCCGGAGATGAGCTGGATCTGTCCAGTGCCGGCGTTGAGTTGCAAATTCTCGCCCCCCGTTGATGCAAGCAGGCTGCCACGCAAGATGATATTTCCGCCGCCCGTTGATGTATCGAGCGAGAGAGAGCTGGTTTCGACAACACCATTTTCAATATCAATCAGACCGCTATCGGTGGTGATGTTGGCATTGAGGTGCGTCGCGGGACCTCGGAAAAGGAAACCGCCGTTGGCAGTATCGGCGTTCAAATCGGCGTCCAACTGGATAGTGCCGCCCGTTCTTTGTCGGAACGTGACTGGATCGTGGAATGTGGACGTTGTGGAAATGAATATACCGGCAGTGCCCTGCGCGCGAGAGATGAGGATGGATGCGGTGCCGTCGGCGACGGCTCCGATGTCGACGTCGGAGAGTGAGAGCGTGTTGGCGGCTCCGCTTTCCGCGCCGCCGACATTGACGCTGGTAGCCGCAGAGCGGGCAATCAACGAGAGTTGCCCGGTGACATGGACGCTGTCGTCGCCACCTTTGAAATTGATTTCGTCGGCAGTGATGCTGACGGCTCCGGTGACATGAACTTCTTCTCCTCCCACAGCGCCGAAATTTGCGATGCTTGCGGAAGAGACCGTGAGGCTCTTGAGCGGGACGCCGACCGTTCCGATATCCGAATTGAATGCGACGGCTCCGTCATTAATCACAATAACAAGCCCTCCTTTGCCAGTGGGTTCGCTGGAAATTGTGTCCGTGAACGTGACATCGCTGTTGGTTGAACTGACTCCGATGTTGTTGAAAAGCGTGACGGGGCCATCGAAGAGAATTGGCGCCGTGCCGTCGTCGCTCGTGTTGAATTTTCCACTGAGCAGGCGGATGTCAGTGCCGCTGTATGTCTGGCTCCCCGACGAAAAAATATTGGGCTGCAAGCGCAGGATACCTCCGGTGACATCCACGGATGTTAGCCGAGTAGTGCCGCCGACGCTGGTGCCGGAGGAAGGAATCGGATTTTGTCCGGCAATATAGACTTCCGCTGAGCCAGCGCTGACTTCGAGGGCCTGAGCGCCGTTGATCGAGCCGGCGAGCGTGATATTTCCGCCTCCGCCTCCGCCGGAATTGCTGTCGAAAGTCGTATCGCCTCCAAGAAGCATGTTTCCGGTGACGATGATGGATTCGGACTCGGTGGTGATACCGGGTGACGCGCCGCTGAAGGTGATGTTTTTCGCGGTGATGTTAAAAGACGCATTGGATTCGCCGACGAGCGGTCCTTCTTCGATTTCAACTGAACCCAGCGTGGTGGAGGCCGTGATGAAGACTGGGTCGTGGAAAGTAACCGGCGTGCCTGCGGGGGTAACAATATCCACTGCGCCGCTCTGGGCAGTGGTGCCAAGATTGATGCGAGTGAATCCGTTGGCGATGTTGGCAACTTCCGTTGCGTCGAGATTCAACGTGCCTGTGGCTGAATCACCGATGCCTATGGTGGTGGTGGCGAGGTTGCCCTGGATGGTGAGGTTGCCGCCGCCGGAGATGTCGGCGTTCAGCGCAAGACCATCGGCGATGATGGTGAGGTTACCGCTAGAGCCGCCCGCTGCTGAGATGTTTTCATCAATGGTAAGCGTGGCGGTGCCTGTGGTGAGGCTGATCGCTTCGGCTATCAGCGGTCCAGAGACCGTCAGGTTGCTGTTGTTGTTGTTAAGGGTGAAAACACCACCGCCTGTGACTGTGGTTGCGTTGAGATTGGTGATGCGGGTGCTGAGCGTTACGTCGTCATCGGCCGTAATGATGAGACTTCCGGCGGCTCCGCCGATGGTGACATCAATGACGCCGCCGCCGGTCGTTGTGATGCGGGCGGCACTGTTGAGGGTCAGTGTGTGGTCGTCCTGAATACTGATGCCGCCGTTGAAATCAATAGTGCCGCCATTGAGGACAAAATTGCCGTTGCTGAGGCCGAGACCGACTGTGCCCAGACCGCCGATGAACATGGTGCCGGTGTCCGCAGGATCGCCGATGATGATTTCACCACCGTCGGTGCAGAGGGCGAGAAGGTCGGCGAGATTGAGGCTGAGGCCGGTTCCGCTGTTGTTGAGGTAGATATTGGAGGTGCTGCGCGATGGGGTGACATCAATGTTGCCAGAGCCTGCATCAATAATGCCGCTGAGGGCGACATCGGCGGCGGTGATGCTCACATTTCCGGCCTGGACGATGGAGGCGATGCTGTTTTTCGTGAAAGAGCCTCCGGTGCCCGCAGCGGAGCCGTCGCGATCCGCGTTCACTGTAAAGCTGCCGGCCGTTGTGATGTCGGCGCTCGCTCCGTCGAGGATGACGTGGCGTGGGGCGGTGAGTGTGAGATTGGCGGCACCGAGATTGAGCGCGCCGCTGATGGTGAGGTCTGCGCTCGCGTTGTGTGCGCCTGCGTCCGGGTAGCCTGCGTTGAGCGTGACGTCTGCAACGCCGTTGACGCTGATGCTGGAACCGCCGCCGAGAGTGATGAGGTCGCCGGCATTCAGCGTGATATTTCCACCGTCCGCACCACCTGCGAGATCCGTGCTGATGGAACCGGTGAGGGTGATATCGGCAGTGGCACCAGCGGCGAAAAGGGAGACGCCGTTCCCGCTGGTCTGGGAAACGGGGCCGTTGACGGTCATGTTGCCGGTGCTGGTGATGTCAATGTCATCGCCGCCCGCAGCGACCGTATTCACGATGAGAGCCTGCGAATTGGTGAGCCAGATTCCGCCGGCCGTTGCGCTGGCCGTGATGCTGGTCGCGGTCATTTCGATGGGGTCGGCGGCGGATGCGATGGAGTTTGCCGCAGTGAGGGTGACTGCTCCACCGGTGATGTTGAGGGTTGCGCCGTTGGAATCCAAAAGATCGCCGCCGACGGTGAGCGTGACGGCCCCGCTTCCGGCATTGATCGCGCCGATCAAAAGATCATCCGCATCCGTCAGCGTGACATTGTTCCCGCTCGTCACCACCACCGTCCCAAAATTGTTCCCGCTGTTGGCCAGTGTCACATTGTTTGCACCTGCCACCAAGGTCGTCACTCCGATCACACTCAGTGCCCCGCTCTGCGTCAACGCTCCCCCAACCGTCACGTCCAGCGTCCCGTCCACAGTTGATACTCCAAGGATCAAAGCGTTGCTGTCCCTTAATACCACGTCGTTCCCACTCGTTATCGCCACAGTCCCAAAATTGTTCCCGCTGTTGGACAACGTTACATCGTTCACATCAGCAACAATCGTTGTAGTGCCGCTCACACTCAGCACTCCGCTCTGCGTCAATGCTCCTCCCACCGTCACACCAAACGTCCCGCTCACCGTCGATGCCCCAAGAACCAATCCATTGCTGTCGGTCACACTCACGTCGTTACCGCTCGTAATCACTACAGTCGAAAAATCATTCCCGCTGTCCTCCAATGTCACATCGTTCGCTCCGGCCACCAAGGTCATCACTCCCGTAACGCTCAGCGCTCCGCTCTGCGTCAACGCCCCCCCAACGGTCACACCCAACGTCCCGCTCACCGTCGATGCCCCAAGAACCAATCCATTGCTGT
>CAIYUV010000017.1 GCA_903929475.1 uncultured Spartobacteria bacterium | reverse complement strand
GTGCGACAGCGTTTGGGGCTGTTTGGGAGTGGGAGTGGGTTAGGTTTAGTGGATCATAGATTGTTCCCCCCGAGCCGGGGTTTCAGGGGGCGGCGGAACGCCCCCTGAGTTTTCCTGCGGCGCGTAGCGCGTTGTTTTTGTTACGGACAATGGAGTTCACATCACGTGCGTTCTTCAGCAGTGTGCTGCGCGCACCCGCCACAATTTCCAAACGAATATTCTGATGCATATCCTGAATCACCTTCGAAAACCTACCTTCGCGCTTGCCTCTCTCGTCTTCGCCAGCGCCTCTTCCTTTTGCATCGCCGACGGGAGTTTTGAAATCAAACCCGTCAGCGCGGAGCAGGTGGCGGAATACAAGCTGGACGCGGCTTTTTTCAAAAAGGCGACGCTGGTGCAGAACATCCTCATCGCCACTTCGGAGAAAGTCTCGGACTTTACGCATCGCGAGGCGGCGTATCAGTTCGACATGGTGATGAAGAGCATCGCGCCCGATGTGGCACAGCGCATCCGCGACAAGAAAGTGCTCTGCGTGCTCGTCGCGCACAATGAACTCACCTCCGACGTGCCGATGTTTGCGTCGGACAAGACGGGGAAGGAACTCGATTTTTACAATTGGCGGCAGCGCGGCTTTCTCACCACGCGCGCCGGGCGGCCCGTGGTGCTTTTCGCGGAGGAGGACGTGATGGAATACGAAGGCGGGATGCAGCTCGAAAGCATCCTCATCCATGAATTCGGCCACGTCATCCAAGGCGCGGGCTTTACGCCGGAACTCAATGCGCGCGTGAAGACGGCGTTCGAGCACGCGAAGGAAAAAGGCATCTACAACGACGGGTATGCGGCGCAGAAGTTCCGCCGTGTGAAAAGCGGGACGCCTGTGAGCCTGCTCGACGCGCTCGCGAAATCGTTCCCCGAAGAGCCGCGCGATTTTCTCACAAAATGCCTCGATGGCGGCGATGTCCTGGTGAACGGCAAGCCCGCCAATTCCAAAGTGGAAGTCACCAAGGACGACAAAGTCCTCATCGTTTTCGGCGGCCCCAAGCAATGCTACGCTGCCGTGAACTCCGGCGAGTATTGGGCCGAGAGCGTGCAGGACTGGTATGACACCAACCGCACGATGGACCACGATCACAACCACATTCACACCCGCGCCCAATTAAAAACCTACGACCCGGAGATTGCCGCCCTCTGTGCAGAGGTGCTCGGCGATAACGACTGGCGTTTTATCTCCCCGCGCCTCCGCGCAGGAAAGGACCACCTCACTGGATACGACCCGGCCACCGCGCCAAAGGTCGTGAAACTCGAACACATTGATGCCGCCGCGCAGGACTACTACGACAAGTATTGGAAGGATTATTGGAAGCGCCTTCACGAAAAGCATGACGTGAAGGCCGCGCCCAAGGCGCAGGAATAAATCTGATACGATTTACGGCGCGATAAACGCTGGCGCAAGTGTGCATCGAACACGAAGGGCACCCAGCCTTTGAAAGGCTGCATCGTTTTACTTCGCCAGCGATTTGGCGATTTCCATCTCGGCGGCGGGGACGTGGTATTTGTGGCAGCCGAGGCAGGAGTCGAAGACGCCGCCTTCTTTGCGCTGCTTCTTTGCGGCCTCTGCACTGAATTGACCGAAGGTCGGGGCGATTCGCTTGGTCGGGTCAGTTTCCACGTTGGCATAGTCACGCGGACGGTGGCATTCGGCGCAGAGCTTTTGCGAGGGCAGGAGGATGTCTGCGGTGTCCTTGCTCTTTTCCGCGCCGGCGTGGCAGTCCGTGCAGATCATGTGGAGATGGGCGGAGTGTTTGAATGGGCCGCGTGTGAGCCATTGGTCGGGGATGTTGGTGCGTTCCACCTTGGGCACTGGCGCTCCCTCGGTGACTGTGTGGCATTTCGCGCACGCGGGGAGGAACTGGCCGTTGCGTGCCTTTTCCATCGGTGGATCTCCTGTGAAGAACACGCGCTTCTGCACTTCCTCCAACGATGACGGCCAGTGCTGTGTGAACTTCTGCTCGCGCTGATCCATGAACGCCTTGAGCGTGGCGGCGTCGGTGATCTGGAAGCGCGTCTTGGCGTAATCAATCCACTGCGTGCGGAGGCTGCTGAGGAACTCGCGGACTTTTTCCGGGTCGTGGTGAGGGATGTTGAAGCCGGGGAGATCGGGATCAGCGCCGAGCGAGTGGCACTTTTGGCAATGCTGGTCGTAGCTGATGCGGCCCATGCCGACTCCATCCGAATCCGGCGTGTGGCAGGTGCGGCATTCGAGTTTGCCTTTGTTCAGCGCGGTGATGTCGGTGGCGAAATGGCGGGCGTGGTTGAATTTGATCTGCGCGTTGTCCTTTGCGCCCTTGGACTCGAAGAGGAATGCGGGATGGCCGTCGGCAAATGCGCGGACGACCTGCGGCTTTGCCCCAACGGTGGCGGCGGGGAGCCATTGCACGGTGTCGCCGATGTGGAGGTTCTGGCTGTGTGCGGCGGCGAGTTTTCCTTCGTAGGGCGCACGCTTCAGCGAGTCGGCGAGTTTCTTTTCATCCTTGTGGCAGTTCACGCATTTGTCCGAATCGGGCAGCTTCATGCGGGCGGTGCCGACGTGTTCACGGTGGCAAACGCTGCACTCGCCTGCCGCGACGACGCTGAGTTCCTTGAGTCCTTCGCGAAACATCACGGCCTTCGTGCCCGGCTGATGAAGCGCCATGCCCTCGTGGCACTTGATGCAGGCGTGATCAATGTTGTCGAGGTTCAGCGTGCTCAACGCCGCGTGGGCAGTGGCGGCGAGTTTCTTGGTGTCGGAAAGATTTTCTTTTGCCCCGGCATAAGCGCGACCGGTCGCATTTTTCAACGTGTCCAACAATGACGTTTTGCTGTCGTGCATCGTTGCCCTCGTCTCCGCGATGGGGAGAATGGCGAGCATGTCCGTGCTGGCACCGTCGTGGCAGACAGCGCAGTCGTTTTGAAACAATGCATGGTTTTGCGAGATGGGGCCGGTGTTGAAAAATGTGGCCTTGCCTCCGAAGTGAGTAAATCCCAGCGCCCACACCAGCCCGCCCACAACAGCCAGCACGCTCAGCCAGAAGCGCCACCGCCGCATGTAATGGGTGCGACGGTAGTAGGTAAGATCCTCTTTATACTTGGCCGCGATTTGTTTTTGCGTGTTCTCGGGCATGGCTGCTTAGGGATTCACGATGAATAGACGCACTGCTACGATGGCGTGCCAGAGCGTAACGACTATGAGAAGCATCGAGACGGGCACATGGATGAGCAGCCAGCCGTGGAGCCAGTGCTGAAGGCGCGTCTGAATATCCATCCGGCGGCGCTCGTCGCACCAGCCTTGAAGTTCCTCCACGCGTGGCCGCCACTTCGGCGTGACGTTGAGTTTCAAAATGCGGAATGCCTCGTCGCTCAAACGCTGGCTTCCGAATTTATGACCAGCGCCCCGCTTGAGCCGGAGATATGTGAGCGCGTCGGTATTGAGGAAGGTGCGAATCTGCTCGGCGCTCTGCAAATCATCGGGCGGGATTTCGGTCATGCCGATGAGGCTTACTTTACCGGCAACTGCTTTGCCTGCATTCGCGGGGTCGGGCGGCGTGCAGTCTTTTTGCAGTTCGTCGGCTGCTTCGAGGATGCGTTTGCGGATGTTCGGGATTTGTTCGAAGACAACTTCGCGCGGCAGACGCTCCTTCATCAGGCCGGGCATGAATTGCTGCATCGCGAGACCGAAAAAACCGGAGGCCATGACGACGATATACAAAAGCAGAACGACGGTGGTGTGCGGACTCCCCCATGTCCACCCGCAGTGAAAGCCGACGAGCGGAATGGTGAGGATCGTCAGCCAGATGTGTCCCTTGAGCCAAAACTCAACGCGTCCCACGCGCCAGAGCGGTTTCTTTTTCCGCGCACCGAGCGCGGCGGCGAAAAGGAAGATCGCAAAGCCGAGCGTGCCGTAGAGCAGGCCGATTCGCGTGCCGCCGACGGTGTTCTTTCCGCTGGTGTTATCGCGGAGCAATTCGGGCAGTGTGAGGGAAAACGGAAGCCAGTCGGGATGAAAGCGCGCGGCATAGCCAGCGAAAGTCGCCAGCGTCGCGAGCAGTGTGAAGATAAACCACGGAATGTGCGTGCGATTTAAAACCATGTCAGTGGGTGGTGCGGGTCTTTTTGCGGAAGCTCCAGCCCTTGGTGCCGGTGGTGAAGAATACGGCGGGATCCACGCGCTTGGCGGCGTCGTGCGGGCAGGCATAGACGCAGCTCGGGACGCTGAGGTCGCTGCAAAGGTCGCACGTGGTCGCCTTGGTGACGGTGACTTTTTTCTTCACCATTTTCTTCGGCGGCTCGTCTTTTTTTGCGGGAGCGGCAGCGGGTTTCGCGGCGGCGGGCGCTGTGGCTGGCTTCGCAGCAGCGGGTGGCGCAGCTTTTTCAACAACGGCGGCTGGCGCAGTGGACTCCGGCTTCGGTGCTTCGGTTTTTGCGGGCGCTGGCGGTGCGACTGCAACAGGCGGCGCAGGCGTGGCGGCTGCCGCTGCTTTTTCCGGAGCAGGAGTAGCGGCTGCGGGCGCTTTGACAACGGGCGCTGCGGCGGGTTTCGCAGGAGCTGCGGCAGGCTTCGCGGCATCGGTTTTCGTTGCGGGAGCGGGAGCTTTGGGAACGTCCGCTGGCTTGAGCTGCCACTCCTCGAAGGGGTGCATGTTGATGTTCCCGTAGGGGCAAAGCTCGGCGCATTTGCCGCAGCCGATGCACCAGTCTTCGATGACGATTTCGAGCGACTCCTTGCGGCGGATGGAGCCGACGGGACACTGCGTCATGCACAACGGATCACGGCACGAACGGCAGGCGGTGGGGACAAGAAAGTGATCGTAGCGCAGGCCATCGCGGATGAGACGGGTGACGCCCTCGTGGGCCTCGGCGCAGGCGTTCACACAGGCGTCGCATCGTGTGCAGTGATCGAGATCAATGAGTAGGAGGTTTTGTGCTTCGTAGAGACCTTGATTGAGAAAATCGTCGAGCTGGATGCCGACTGGAATTTTGCGCTGTTCATTCGCAGCGATGCGGGCGGCGGCGACTTTGAGCAGCGACTCGCGGACGACCGGGAATTTTTCCAGCATCACGCGGAAATCAGCGCCCGCAATTTTCACGAGCGAGACAGCATCGAGCGCGGAGCAGGTGGCGTTGCGCGGCGAATCGTGCAGCAGTCCGATCTCGCCGAAGTATTCACCGCGTTTCAAATACGTGCGCACCATCTCGCCGCCGGGCATCGCTTGGGCAACTTTCACCAGACCGCTGCGGATGAGATAGAACGCATCCGCCGTGTCTCCCTGCTTGCAGATGTTTTCGCCTTTTCCACAGGAAATGAGTTCCGCGCGATCCTTGAGGTAATTGATGAATTCATCGCCGAGGTCGCTGAAGAGCGGAACGCTGTTCAAATGGTTGGCGAGAGAACGCTGGCGGTATTTTTCGTCGAGCTGCTTTTTGAACGACGTGCCTTTGAACGTCGCGGCTTTTACCTTCGTGGAGGCTTTCGTGTCGGCGTCCACGTCGCGCGTGCCCACGAGCATATCGAGGATGACGCGCAGCATTTCCACCATCACGCAATCGCCCTTCGCGCGCACGGTCGCGCTGCGCGGCTGGAAAGTGCGGCACGTCATTTCGCCGAAAAGCTCGCCTACACCGAGCACGGCAAGCGGCTTCGTCTTCGGGAGATCCACGTCTGCATCAATGGTGATGAATCCGTCCGCCTCACTACCAGTGGCCTTACCACCGAGACCGACTGCCTTTTTCAAAAATCCGAAGAAACCGCCGCGGCGATCATTCTGCACTTTGGCAAGCGGGTTTGCGATGTAGATGTCCACCTCGCCCTCGACGATGTAGAAGGCTGTCGAGCCAAACTCGCCCTCCTCGCATACGATGTCGCCCTCGCTGTAACGCCGCAGCACCGCAGCGCCGAGCGCGTAATTTTTCAGCAAGCCCTGCGAGATTTCGCCGAGCGCGGGGAGATACTTGAGCAACTCTTCGAGTCCGAGAGGTTCGCCGGTTGTCAGTTTTTCAGGGGCTTCGCTCATGCACGTGTTTGCCTGTTAGCATGAAGCCCGATGAAAGTGAAAGCCGGATATTCTGTTTCCGCAATTTTTTGCGAAAGCCTGACCCCCTTATCAATCTCGTGTCTCACCTCCGCGAGCCGACTTGTCGCAACCAAGAGCCGCGTATCTCTGGACAAATGAGGGTATGCTTTCTGCCAGAAGCCTGCGCACACTTTGAAACATGAGAACCGACCGATTCACCCAACGCATGCAGGAGGCCCTGCAATCCGCCCAGTCCCTCGCGGCGAACCGCAACCACACGGAGTTCGACAACGAGCATTTTCTCATCGCGCTGCTGGAGCAGCCGGAGGGCGTGACGAAGCCGCTGTTTGAAAAGCTCGGCATCCACGTGGCGGATGTGCAGGCGCAACTGGAGGCGGCGATCGCGAAACGCGCGCAGGTCCACGGACTCACCGCGCAGACAAATCCGGCGGCGGAACTGCTGGCGATTCTGCGGCAGGCGGAAAAGGAGATGGCGAAGCTCAAGGACGAATACCTGAGCGCGGAGCATTACCTGCTCGCGCTTGCGGACAGCGGCGTGACGTGCGGCAAGCTGCTAAAATCCCTCGGCGTGACGCACGTGAAACTCATGCAGGCGCTCCAGCAGGTGCGCGGTTCGCAGCGCGTGACTGATCAGAATCCCGAAGACAAATACCAGACGCTGCAGAAATACGGACGCGACCTCACCGAACTCGCGCGAAAGGGGAAAATTGATCCAGTGATTGGACGCGACGACGAAATCCGCCGCACGATGCAGGTGCTCTCGCGCCGCACAAAGAACAACCCGGTGCTCATCGGCGAGCCGGGCGTGGGCAAGACGGCGATCGTCGAAGGGCTCGCACGGCGCATCGTCGCGGGAGACGTGCCGGAGTCGCTGAAGAACAAGCGGCTGATCGCGATGGACATTTCCGCGATGGTCGCGGGCGCGAAGTTCCGCGGGGAATTCGAGGATCGCCTGAAGGCATTTTTGAAAGAGGTCACCGACAGCAACGGCGAGATCATCCTCTTCATTGACGAGCTGCACACCATCGTCGGCGCGGGCAAGGCCGAGGGTTCGATGGACGCGGGCAACATGCTCAAGCCCGCACTCGCGCGCGGCGAACTGCGCACCATCGGCGCGACGACGCTCGACGAGTATCGCAAGTATATCGAGAAAGACCCCGCGCTGGAGCGGCGCTTTCAGCCGGTGAAGGTGGACGAGCCGAGCGTGGACGACACCATCGCGATCTTGCGCGGACTCAAGGAGCGCTACGAGGTGCACCACGGCGTGCGAATCCAGGACGCGGCGATCGTCGCCGCAGCGATGCTGTCGGACCGCTACATCAGCGACCGCTTTTTGCCGGACAAGGCGGTGGACCTCATGGACGAGGCGGCGTCGCGGCTGAAGATGGAAATTGATTCGATGCCGACGGAGATCGACCAAGTCGAGCGAGCCATCATGCAAGACGAGATGGAGCGGCAGGCGCTCAAGAAGGAGAAGGACGCGGCATCGAAAGATCGCCTTGCGAAGCTCGAAAAGGAACTCGCGGATTTGAAGGAAAAGAGCTCGGCGCTAAAGGCGCAGTGGCAAAAGGAGAAGGCCATCCTCGGCGGTTCGCGCAAGGCGAAGGAGGAACTCGAACGCGCGCGCACCGAGCTGGAGCAGGCACAGCGGCGCGGGGATCTGGCGAAGGCGAGCGAAATTCAATACGGCCTGATCCCCGAGCTGGAGAGGAAGCTCGCCGCGCAGTCCTCCGGCCCGCAGCAGCAGACAACGCTCCTCCACGACGAAGTCACCGACGAGGAGATCGCGAAGGTCGTCGCGGCGTGGACGGGCATTCCCGTTTCCAATTTGCGCGAAGGCGAGCGTGAGAAGCTGATCAAGATGGAGCAGCGCCTCGGTGCGCGCGTCATCGGGCAGAAGCAGGCGATCATCGCCGTCTCGAATGCCGTGCGCCGCGCGCGCAGCGGCCTGCAGGATCCGAACCGCCCGATTGGATCGTTCATTTTCCTCGGCCCGACCGGCGTCGGGAAAACGGAACTCGCGCGCGCACTCGCCGAGTTTCTTTTCGACGACGAGAACGCGATGGCTCGCATAGACATGAGCGAATACATGGAGAAGCACAGCGTCGCGCGACTCATCGGTGCGCCTCCGGGATACGTCGGCTTCGAGGAAGGCGGGCAGCTCACGGAGACTGTGCGCCGCAAACCGTATTCGGTCGTGCTCTTCGACGAGATCGAAAAGGCGCACCACGATGTATTCAACGTGCTGCTGCAGGTGCTCGACGACGGACGCATCACCGACGGCCAAGGGCGCACGGTGGACTTCAAGAACACCGTCATCATCATGACGAGCAACATCGGCTCGCAGTTCATCCTCGGCGATGCGAACGCCGAGCAGCGCGAGGCTAGCGTGATGGAGGCACTGCGCGCACACTTCCGCCCCGAGTTCCTGAACCGCGTGGACGAGACGATCATCTTCGACCGACTGAGCGACACCGACCTCACTCAGATCGTCGGCATCCAGCTCGTGCGCCTCGAAAAGCGCCTCGCCGACCAGAAGCTCACGCTCAACGTCACAGACGCCGCGAAGAAGCACCTCGCCGAGGCAGGCTACGACCCTGTGTATGGCGCTCGTCCACTCAAGCGCGCCATCCAGCGCGACCTGCTTGATCCGCTCTCAATGGAAATTCTCGCCGGCACTTTCCGCGAAGGCGAGACGATCACGGCGGACGAAAAGGACGGCAAAATCGTCTTCAAAAAGTAAGCGCGTTGTGCGCGAAAACAAAATCGGCGCGACCCTTGCGGGACGCGCCGTTTTTGAAGCAGGACTTCCTATGACTTCGAGTAAAGCTCGACGATGAGCTGCTCGTTGACAATTGGAGCGATCTCTTCGCGCGTAGGGATACGGGCGATGGTGCCGCTGAATTGATCCTTCGCAACGGTGAGCCAGTCCGGAACCGGAGCGATGGCGGTGAGTTCGATGTTTTTCGTAGCGAGACGACGGCTCTTGTCACGTTGACGGACAGTGACGACATCGCCGGGCTTGCAGGTGCAGCTGCTGATGTTGGTCTTCCTGCCGTTCAGTGCAACGTGGCCGTGGCTGACCATCTGGCGTGCTGCTGCGCGTGAATTTGCGAAGCCCATGCGATAAACAACGTTGTCGAGACGGGTCTCCAGAAGCTGGAGAAGGATTTCGCCTGTGACGCCGCGACGCTTGCTCGCGATTTCAAAGAAACGGCGGAATTGACGTTCGAGAATGCCGTATTGATGGCGAAGCTTCTGCTTTTCAGCGAGCGCGAGGCCGTATTCGCTTTGTTTGCGACGGCTGCCCTTCGGACCATGCTGGCCGGGAGGATAGTTTTTCCGTTCGAGATATTTGGTAGGGCCGAACAGCGCGATGCCGTAGCGGCGGGAGATTTTGTCTTTGGGACCTGTATTACGTGCCATGGTATGCGATTGCTAAAGATTAAACGCGACGGGCTTTTGGTGGACGGCAGCCGTTGTGCGGGATTGGTGTGACGTCCTTGATGGTGCTGATTTCCAAGCCGACGGCCTGGATGGCGCGGATGGCGGACTCGCGGCCTGCGCCGGGGCCTTTGACGCGGACTTCGACTTCGCGAAGGCCGTGTCCCATTGCCTGACGGCAGGCGTCCTGCGCGACCATCTGTGCGGCGTAGGCGGTGCTTTTACGCGAGCCTTTGAAGCCGACTTTGCCAGCGCTCGACCAGCCGATGACGTTGCCACGGAGGTCGGTGATGGTGACGGATGTGTTGTTGAAGGTGGCAAAGACGTGAACAAGACCGACGAGGACGTTTTTACTGCCCTTGGCCTTGATGACTTTGATCGGCTCGATGCCTGCATTGAGATCGAGCGATGTATCAATGGCGGGTGCTGTTGCTTCAGTTGCCGCAGCTTCCTTGGATTTTTTAGGTGCCGCTGTTTTCTTTGCGGCTTTGGGTTTTGCCTCCGCAGTTGCAGCAGGTGCTGCTGGTGCGACGGGTTCGTTTTCGTTTTCGGCCATAGGTGATCGGATTCTTTAAATTTACTTGGCTGCAGCGGGCGCTTCCTTGGCGCGCTGGACGCCGACGGTCTTGCGCGGCCCCTTGCGCGTGCGTGCATTGGTCTGCGTGCGCTGACCGCGGACGGGAAGCCCGCGACGATGGCGGATGCCACGGTAGCAGTTGATGGCCTGAAGACGTTTCAGGTTCTGCTGAAGATCGCGGCGAAGGTCGCCTTCGATCAAAATTTTCTGTGCCGAGATGGCGTGTATGATTGCGTTGAGCTGCTCGGGAGCGAGGTCCTTTGCGCGAATGTTTGGATCCACGTTGGCGGCTTCGAGCACTTTCTTCGTGTTGCTCGGGCCGATGCCGTAGATGTATGGGAGCGATGCTTCGATGCGTTTGTCGCCGGGAATATCAATGCCGAGAATGCGGGGCATGGTGTTGTGTTTTGTTGGTTGGTAAAATTAGCCCTGGCGCTGTTTGTGGCGCGGGTTTTTGCAAATGACGCGGAGGACGTTCTTGCGCTTGACGATGCGGCAGGATTCGCACTGCCGTTTGACTGAAGCTCGGACTTTCATGTTTTGTTGGTGGTCGGTTTAAAAGGACAAAAAATCGCCCGTGGTGCCTGCGCTTTTCGGCGCCAACACTCGGTGCGTAAGGCTTTCGACGCTACTTGTGGCGGTCTTTTACACGCCCCTTGTTCGGTCGAAGGGGCGTGAGTTCTAGCGAAACTTTGGCATCTGGCAAGATGTGAATGAGACCTTTGTGCAGTTTTTTGAACACAATAGCGAATATGCCGATGCTCATTTGGATGCCTGACGCTGGCGCCACGTGAGAATTTCGGGGTTTTCCTTGGTAATCAGGATGGTGTGCTCGAAGTGCGCGCTCGGCTGGCCGTCGGCGGTGACGACGGTCCACTGGTCGTCCAAAGTGCGGACGCTGGCGGTGCCCATGTTCACCATCGGCTCGATGGCAATGGTCATTCCGGCTTTCAACTTCGGACCGCTGCCCGGTCGTCCAAAGTTGGGCACCTGCGGATCTTCGTGCAGATTCCGCCCGACGCCGTGGCCGACAAATTCGCGAACGACGTTGTAACCATTGGCGACACATTCGTCCTCGATGAATGCGCTAAGATCGCCAAGACGACGTCCTGCCGTGGCCATGGGAATGACGCGCTCAAGAACGTCCTCGGTCACCGCAAGCAGACGGCTCCAGTCCGGGCGGATGGCACCAACGGGAACAGTCTTCGCGGTGTCGCCAACCCAGCCGTCCTTTACGACGCCGACGTCGAGTTTGACTATGTCGCCGTATTGAATGCGACGCGCGCCGCCAATTCCGTGGACGACTTCCTCATTCACCGAAATGCAAATGTGGCCGGGGAATTTCCGATAGCCGAGGAATGCACTTTTGCATTTTTCCTCCGCCATGAAATCAGCAGCGGCGCCATCCACGTCGCCGGTGGTGATGCCGGGACGAACCAACGCGGAAACACGATCGAGCACGCGCGCCGCACAGGCGCATGCGATGCGCATCTTTTCGATTTCGCGTTCGTTCTTAATGATAATGTTCATTCAAAATTTGGAACACTTCGGCGAAGACCTGCTCCGGCGTCCGCCCGGTATTTACGCGGCGCAGCAAGTGGCGCTTTTCGTAATAGCCGATCAGCGGTGCGGTCTTTTCCGCGTATTCGGCAAAGCGTCGTTCGAGCGTTTCGGCATTATCATCAGCACGGCGAGTGAGAACTCCGCCGCAACGCGGGCAGTTCGCACTCGCATCAGTCACGTGCAGACCGACGCTGACAATATTTCCGCAGGCTTTGCATATGGCGCGATTTTCAACACGCGAGCGAAGCGTGGATATATCAGCCTCCAGCAAGAACACCACATCGAGTGGCTGCTTTCGTTCGGCGAGCATCTGCTCCAGCGCCTCGGCCTGACCAAGCGTGCGCGGATAGCCGTCGAAAACGAAATCGTCCCCGCCCTGCCTGCCAAGCCACGCAGCGACGACGCTGTTGATGATTTCATCGCCCACGAGTTTTCCGCCGCGCGTCAGCTTGTCGGCCTCGATACCGAGCGCAGTGCCTGCGGCTTTTTCTTCGCGGAGCATGTTGCCAGGCGAGGCGCTTGGCAGATTGAACCGGACGCGGAGATTGTCAGCGATTGTCCCCTTCCCCGAAGCCGGTGGCCCAAGCAGCACGATACGTCGCTTCACTACTTGCTGAGTTGCCCCATGAGGAACACGACAATGCCCCCGAGAACCAGCAATGCCACGCCTACTGAAATCCAAATCAACGCTGTATTGCTCACAGTCTCGCTGCGCTGCTCGGGAGTCCGATCAAAGCGCCCGCGCAGTTTTCCTTTGCGTAAAAATCCGTCGTAGTGCCGCTGGATGAGATGCGTCTCGATCTGGCGCATCGTATCGAGCACGACACCGACGACGATCAGGATGCTGGTGCCTCCGAAAAATTGCGCAGCGAGGGGCGGAATCTTGGCCCAATTGCTCAATGCCTGCGGGAGCAGGGCGATAACCGTCAGGAAAATTGCGCCTGCGCAGGTAAGGCGCGTCATCGAATTGTCGAGGAAGTCAGCCGTTGGCTTTCCGGGGCGGACACCGGGAATGTAGCCGCCCGCTTTTTTCAAATCATCCGAGATCTGCTGCGGCTGGAATTGCGTCGCCACCCAAAAATAGCTGAAGAAAAAGATGAGCACGCCGTAAAGAACGTAGTGCGGCCACCCATACTGAAGCGCATTGGCAATCTGGCTCATCGTGCCGCCTGCGGTCGTGGACATCATCTGAATCATCGTCGCGGGAAATACGATGAGCGCCTGCGCGAAGATGATGGGCATGACGCCGGCGTAGTTCACTTTCAACGGCATATACTGTGCAACACCTCCATAGACTTTGCGTCCGACAACCCGCTTGGCGTATTGAACGGTGATGCGGCGCTGCGCCTGCGTGATGCAAATGACCGCTGCGATCACGATCACAAGAAATGCGATCATGAGCACGAGTTTCATCGGCGCGACATCTCCAGCGCCAGCACCGGTCGGCACAACGGTCTTCCACGCCTGCATCAGGCCTGCGGGGAGACGCGCCACGATGCCCACGGAAATGATCAGCGACATTCCGTTGCCGATGCCGCGATCCGTAATCTGATCGCCCAGCCACATCAGGAACATGGTTCCTGCGGTGAGTGACATGACGCAGACAAACTCAAACCAAAAGCCTGTGATCGGAACGAGCGGACCAAATTTCGCCGTAGTATCCGTCATGCCCGGAAACATCGCGCTCGACGGGCTTATAAACTGGCGTGTCATGAACCATCCCTGAAACAAGCAAAGGATGATGGTCACATAACGCGTAAATTGTGTGATCTTCTGCCGGCCGCCATCTTCTTTCGCCAGCTTGCCGAGTTGAGGAATGACTGCGGTGAGCAACTGAATCATGATGCTCGCGCTGATGTAAGGCATCACACCAAGCGAAAATACCGCGCATTGCTCAAGAGCGCCGCCGCTAAAAATATTAAACAGTGCAACGACGCCACCGCCCGAGGCATCCGACATGCGATCGGTGAAATAATGACGTAGGACGTTCGCATTCACACCGGGGCAGGTGATTGCGCAACCGATGCGGTAGAGAACCACCATCAGGAGCGTGAAAAGCACCCGGTTCCGGAGTTCCGGGATTTTACGGATGTTGAAGAACGCGGATATCATTGTGGGTTAAATGCGAGAGCCGACCCGATGAAATTCATTCTGCCGGTGGCAGCGTGAACTTCATCACGTCGGCTCTGCTAGAAAGTCATTACTTAAGAGTGAGCGTTCCGCCTGCTTTTTCGATGGCGGCTTTAGCTGATTCGCTGGCTTTGTTGACGGTGATGGTGAGTTTCTTTTTCAATTCGCCGTTGCCAAGAATTTTCACTCCGTCGTAAGGCTGACGAATCAGGCCGGAACTGAGAAGTGATGCCTCGTCCACGGTCGCACCATCGGCAAACTTCTCGTTGAGGTCGCCAAGGTTGACGGTTGCATAGTTGGTGTGAAAGACGGCGTTGTTGAAACCGCGCTTGGGAATCTTACGAATCAAGGGCATCTGGCCGCCTTCGAAGCCGAGACGGATGCTGCCGCCGCTGCGGGCTTTTTGGCCCTTGTGGCCTTTGCCGCAGGTCTTGCCGTGGCCGCTGCTTTCGCCGCAGCCGACGCGTTTGATACGATGGCGTGAGCCGGGACGTGGTTTGAGATTGGAGAGGTTCATAGTCATGCTCTTGTTGGTTTTTTTCTTCCGTCAGGCCTCAAAAATGAAGCCCGGAAAAATTGGAAAGTTAAGCGCCTTTTGAAGGCTGGGTGATGCCGCGTGCTTTGAAGACGTCTTCGCGCTGACGGAGTTGTCCGAGTGCATGGAGCGTGGCGTGCAGCACGTTCGCGTGGTTCGAGGAACCGAGGCTCTTGCCAAGAATGTCCTTGATGCCCACTGCGTCGCACACGGCACGCACAGCGCCGCCGGCTTTGATTCCAGTTCCCGGGCTTGCGGGTTTGAGGATGACGTATCCGCCGCCGTGACGCCCGATGACTTCATGCGGGATGGTGTGGTCGGTGATGGCCATTTTTTTGAGGCTCTTGCGTCCGCGTTCGCCTGCCTTGCGGATGGCTTCGCTGACTTCCTTCGCTTTGCCGAAGCCGAAGCCGACACGACCGGACTTGTCTCCAATGACAAGCAGTGCGCTGAAGCTAAAGCGACGACCGCCTTTTACCACTTTGGCGCAGCGATTGATAAAAACGGTTTTTTCAACCAGCTCGGTGCCGGGTGTGCCGTCGGCGTTCGGCGGCACGGGTGCGGCGTCCTTGCGCGGTCCACGACCTTGGCCACCACGACCTTGGCCACCACGGCCGGGGCCACGATTGCCGCCGCCGCGGTTGCCGCCCGGACCGCCGGGACCGCGACCACGTGGGGCGCGAGCTTCGACGGGTGCGTCTTTAACTTCAGGAGTGGAAATGGGTGCGATCTCTTCGGACATATTTTTTAGAATTGGAGTCCACCTTCACGGGCGGCGTCGGCCAGGGCTTTGACTTTGCCGTGATAGATGTAACCACCGCGGTCGAACACGACCTTCGTCACGTTCTTGGCTTTGGCGCGCTCGGCGACGAGTTTTCCGACGACCGTCGCTGTTGCAATGTTGGCGTGCGGTTTATTGGATTTCAGTTCCGCCTCGGTGGTGTTCACGCTGGCGACAGTATTGCCGGCGGTGTCGTCAATGATCTGTGCATAGATGTTCTTGCCGCTGAAATGGACGGCGAGACGCGGACGTTCTGGTGTGCCAGTGACCTTCTTGCGAAGACGCGCGTGGCGCATTTGGATTTTTTCTCTGCGATATGCGGTAGCCATGGCTGGTTATTGAACGGTTTTGCCTTCTTTGCGGATGACTTTTTCGCCGACGTAGCGCACGCCTTTGCCCTTGTAAGGCTCGGGCGGGTAGTAGCTGCGCACAACTGCCGCAAATTGTCCGACAGCTTGTTTGTCAATGCCCTCGACTTTGACCTTGGTGTTTTCAGCGACGGTCACTTTCACACCTTCGGGAATCGGGACGTTGATGTCGTGGCTGTAGCCAAGGTTGAGGTTCAAAATTTTTCCCTTCACGGCGGCCTTGAAGCCGACGCCCTGGATTTCGAGATCCTTGATGTAGCCTTCGGCGACGCCAACGACCATATTTGCCACGCAGGCACGGCTGGTGCCGAAAAGCGCGCGTTTGGAGTTGTCGGCGCAGGAGAAAGAAACATTGTTGCCCTCCACTTTTCCGATGATGCCCTCGGGCAGACGCCACGCGAGCTTGCCCTTGGGGCCTTCGACGTTCACGGCTCCATCCGTTGCGATTTTCACACTGACCTTTGCAGGCAGTTCGATGATTTTTTTTCCGATTCGAGACATATGCTTTTACCAGACGTATGCCAGCAGCTCGCCGCCGACGTTTTCTTTCTTGGCCTCGCGGCCGCTCATGACGCCCTTCGACGTCGAAAGGATGGTGATACCGAGACCGCCGAGGACGCGCGGCACCTTCTCGGTGTTCACGTATTTGCGGAGGCCGGGCTTGGAGACGCGCTTGAGGCCGGTGATGGCCGGAGCGCGGTTGACGAATTTCGTCACAACCTTGAGTTGCGGAAACTTGCCGGTGCTCTCGACTTCAAACGCCGAGATGTAGCCCTCTTGTTTGAGGATGCGGGCGATGTCCGCCTTGATGCGGGAATAAGGTGCGAGGACTTCGTGTTTGCCAGCACGGCTGGCGTTGCGGAGCCGGGTCAGAAAGTCGGCGATGGGATCGGTGAGTGCGCTCATGTTCTAATTACGCGGTTGCTGGTTGCGCCTTTGGTTTGCGGCCTTTGTCGGCGAATGGCATCCCAAGTTCAGTAAGGAGCGCCTTGGCCTCGGCGTTGGTTTTGGCGGTTGTGACGATGCAAACATCGAAGCCGATGTTGCGTTTGATTTTGTCGAGTTCGATTTCGGGGAAAATTGCCTGATCCGCCACGCCGAGCGTGTAGTTTCCATTGCCGTCAAATGCCTTTGTAGAGACTCCGCGGAAGTCGCGGATACGTGGCAGCGCGGTCTTGATGAGGCGCTCAAGGAATTCATACATGCGGTTGCCGCGCAGTGTAACCTTCGCGCCAATCGCCTGATTCTCGCGGAGCTTGAAATTGGCGATGCTCTTTTTGGAGCGGGTCTCAGCGGGCTTCTGGCCGGTGATGGTCGCAAGTTCGTTCTTCGCGTCCTCGAGCGCCTGTTTGTAGTCGCTGAGTCCCGCGTTGATGCAGGTGTTCACGACGACTTTTGTGACCTTCGGCACTTGATGGATATTCGTATATCCCTGCTGTGCTTTCAGCGCGGCGATGACGCGCTCTTGATATTCTTTGTAGAGTTCTGCAGCCATGGCTTATTTTTTAGCGACTGGATCGCCTTTTGTGACGAGTTTAACGTTTGAAATGTGTATGGGGCCCTCGCGCTCGAGGATGGCTCCATTCGGATTTTCCTGACTTTTGCGGGTGTGCTTTTTGATGATGCGAACGCCTTCGACGAGGACTTGCTCCTTCTTCGGAAGAACCGCGAGGATCTTCCCGGAAGCACCCTTATGGTTGCCGCTGATGACTTGGATGAAGTCACCCTTTTTGACGTGAAATTTAAGACGGTTAGCCATGGTTCAGAGCACCTCCGGAGCGAGTGATATGATCTTCATGAAATTCTTCTCGCGGAGTTCGCGAGCGACAGGGCCGAAGATACGGGTTCCCTTTGGATTGGAATCCTTGTCAATGATGACGATTGCGTTGTTGTCGAAGCGGAGATATCCGCCGTCCTCGCGGCGAAGCGCCTGCTTGGTGCGGACGATGACTGCGCGAACAACTTCACCCTTCTTCACCGAGCCGCCCGCCTGGGCTTCACGGATGTGAGCGGTGATGATGTCGCCAACATGGGCTGTGAGCGTGGGTTTGCCGATGACGCCGATCATCTTGGCCATGCGGGCTCCCGTGTTGTCGGCTACGTCGAGTCTTGTGCGAATTTGAACCATTGGTGTGTGTGCGCTTTGGTTGCGATGCTAGTGCTTGAGAATTTCCACCAAGCGCCAGCGCTTGAGTTTGCTGAGCGGGCGACACTCGACGATGCGAACCAAGTCGCCAATCTGCGCCTTGCCCTCCTCGTCGTGCGCGTAAAACTTTTTGACGTGCTTGACGATCTTTCCGAATTTCGGATGCGGCACGCGGGTGGTCGTCTCAACCACCACGGTTTTTTGCATTTTGTTCGATACAACGGCCCCAACGCGCTCTTTTCTATTTGAGCCTTTGGCGGGCGTTTCGATGGTTGCGGTTTCGCTCATGGTAATTGGTTACTTGGCCGCCTGAGCGGGTTTGGATTTTTGTGTGAGCACGGTTTCGATGCGTGCGATTTCGCGGCGGAGACTGCGAAGCTCGCTGGGTTTTTCGAGCTGGCCGCTGGCCTGTTGGAGGCGCAGGTGAAAGACTTGCTCGCGTAACTCGCGCTTGCGGGCGCGGAGTTCGTCGGGTGTGAGTTCTCGGATTTCTTGGATCTTCATGCGCGGCGGTTAGCTGTGGCGTGTCAGGAATTTGGTGCGGACCGGGAGTTTATCGGCGGCGAGACGGAGTGACTCGCGTGCCGTCGTCTCGGAGACGCCGTCCAATTCAAAAAGGATGTTTCCAGGACGCACCGTCGCGACCCAGTATTCGGGCTGGCCCTTGCCTTTACCCATTCGAGTTTCAGGCGGGCGGGCGGTGACGGATTTGTCGGGGAAAATGCGAATCCAGAGCTTGCCTTTGCGCTTCATGTTGCGGGTGAGGGCAACGCGGGCGGCTTCGATCTGTGTATTGGTGATCCAAGCGCGTTCAAGTGTTTGAAGTGCGAAGATTCCGTAGTCGAGGTTGATATTGCGTGAAGCCTTCCCTGCGCGGCTGCCGCGATGGGATTTGCGATACTTCACTCGTTTGGGCATCAAAGGCATGGTCGTGTCTCCTGTTTGCTAAATTAAGCAGTGATTTCTGCGGCGGGCGCTGCTTCAGCAGGCACCTCGTCTTGTGTTCCGCGGCGGTCGGGGCGTTCACGGCGTTCGCGGCGGGGCTGCTGTTCGCCTTCCTTCACTTCGTTGGAAGGAGGGTTGTCGCCTTTGCAAATCCAGCATTTGATGCCGATGATTCCGTAGGTCGTGTGGGCTTCTGCAAAACCGTAGTCAATCGGCGTGCGCAGGGTGTGCAGCGGGATTTTTCCTTCGCGATACCACTCTGCACGGCTGATTTCTGCGCCGCCGAGTCGTCCAGCGCAACGGACTTTGATGCCTTGGGCACCTTGTTCCATTGTGATTTGCATCGTCTTCTTCATCGCACGGCGGAAGCTGATGCGGCGCTCGATCTGCATGGCGATGTTCTCGGCCACGAGTTGTGCATCAATATCGGCGTTTTTGATTTCGATGATGTCAATTTTGACCTGCTTGCCGGCGGCGAGCTTGGAAATCTCGGCGGTCATGCTTTCGATTTCAGCACCCTTGCGACCGATGACGATTCCCGGACGTGCGGTGTGGACGGTGACACGGAGGCTGTTCCATGCGCGTTCAATGACGATTTTCGAGACGGCTGCGAGGCGCAGTTTGTCTTTGACGTAGGCGCGAATCTTAATGTCGCTCGCAAGGAATTGTGGAAATTCCTTGCGTGTGGCGAACCATTTGGAGCGCCAGTCTTTGTTGACTGCGAGGCGGAAGCCGATCGGATTGGTTTTCTGTCCCATGGTTATTCGTTGGAGGTTTCAGCCTTCTTTGGGGCTTTCTTTTGTGCGCTAGCCTTGGCTTTTGCCTTCGGTGCACGGCGCTTGATTTCGATTTCGTCGGAAAGTGTGATGAAAATGTGGCAGGTGCGTTTGCGAATCGGGCCCGCGCTTCCGCGTGCCTTGGGGATGAATCGCTTGATGGTCATGCCCTCGCCTGCGACCGCTTCCTTCACGACGAGTTTGTCAGCGCGGAGGTTGTGGTTGTTTTCGGCGTTGGCGATGGCGCTCTTGAGTGTCTTCTGCACAAAAAAAGCGGCTTTCTTCGTGCTGAACGCCACGATGTCGAGTGCGGCAGCGACGGGACGGCCTTGGATTTCGCGAGTCACGTCGCGAACCTTGAAGGCCGACATTCGAGCTGAACGGTAGATGGCTTTGACTTCCATGTGAGCTTTAAATTGTTGTTGGTTTGAAATGTTTAATTGAGTTGGGCGTCCACCTTTACGGCGTCACCCAGTTGTATCGGGTCTTTGTCTGTCATTAGATTCTGAATCACTGTTCCTGCGAACGTCTGGCGCGCATCAACCACTCGAAGCGTGGCGATCAATTTGTTGCCGCGGAGCACTTGGAACGGCATTCCTACTTTGACGCCGCTCTTGCTGCCGAGGTTGATGACTACACATCCGAGCTCGGGTTTCATCGCGCTGACTTTTCCGTTGAGGATGTCCGTCGCCGGAGCGTTCGCTTTTTCGACTTCGGCAATCATGTCGCCGAGGACGGCCTTGTTGAGCACGTCGTCCACTTTCTTCAGTTCGGCCTCCGCGACAAGTTTGGTTTCCGCATCCGGATTCTTGACGAATTCGGATACGATTTTCGCGAGCCGAACCAGTTCTGCACTGAGTTCCTTTCGCGCTTTGTCGCTGAGTTGAAGATCGTGGACTGCTTGTAGGAGTCGCTGCTCCAGCTTCGACGGGTTTGTCGTGCTGGCTCCCAGCGCCTCCATGCGGTCTGTGAGTTCCTTGACCTGTCGCTTGAAAATTTCCGCTTCGACCGATGCGGTTGCGGCCCGTTTCTTGGCTTCATCCACCTCGGCTTTCAGCTTTCGGTTTTCTGCGAACAGTTTCTCCAGGGCGACAATGGCTGTCGTCTCGGAGTTTTCAGAATCTGTAGCTGGCAAAGAACTGTCGCCGGGTTGACCGGCGCTCGCGTTAAGCGCGAGAGCGACTGCGATACTGGCGGTGATTGCGGATTTCATTGCTGACTTCCGTTTTCGCCACCGGCGGCGCTATTTCGCTACTTTAGCGGTGTGCGCCCCATGCTTCTTGAAGATTCGCGTTGGCGAAAACTCCCCGAGCTTGTGACCCACCATGTTCTCGGTGACAAACACCGAGTTAAAAACTTTTCCGTTATGCACCATGAACGTGTGCCCCACGAAATCGGGCACGATGGTCGAGCGGCGCGACCAAGTCTTGATCGGCTTCTTCGAACCACTGGCGTTGTTCTTGTCAATTTTTTCGAGCAGATGCTGCTCGACGAAAGGTCCTTTTTTGAGGCTGCGTCCCATAGATTATAGTGCGGCTTTCTTGGTTGATTTTTTACGTTGGAGGATAAAGCGGTCGCTCGGCTTGTGTTTGCGGCGGGTCTTGAAGCCCTTGGAAAGCTGGCCCCATGGCGACATCGGATGATGGCGTCCGCCACCACCCTTGGATTTGCCCTGACCGCCACCCATCGGATGATCAATCGGGTTCATTGCCATGCCGCGGACGGTCGGGCGAACACCGCGCCAGCGGCTGCGCCCTGCTTTGCCGGAGCTGACGTTCATGTGATCAATGTTTCCGACCTGACCGATGGTCGCGTAGCACTTGACGTGAACGCGGCGGATTTCACCGGATGGCATTTTGATCAAGGCGTAATCGCCCTCGCGGTTGTTCAGGATGATCTGCGTGCCTGCGCTGCGGCCAATCTGCCCGCCGCGACCCGGCTGGAATTCGACGTTGTGAATCGAAAGGCCGAGCGGAATTTCCGCCAGCGGAAGTGCGTTGCCAACTTTCGGCTCGCTGCCGGGGCCGGCGATGACTTGCGCGCCGACTCCGAGACCAGCAGGAGCAAGAATGTATGCCTTCGTGCCGTCTGGATACTGGATGAGCGCGATGCGGCATGTGCGATTCGGATCGTATTCGATGGCGATCACATTTGCCGCGACTCCGCGTGTCTTGCGCTTGAAGTCAATGATCCGGTATTTCTGCTTGTGCCCTCCGCCGATGTGGCGGGTGGTGATGCGTCCGTTGTTATTACGGCCACCCGTCTTGGGCTTCGGCTCGGTGAGCGAACGCTCGGGCTTTTTCTTCGTGATCTCTTTGAAATCAGGAAGCGCCTTGAAGCGGTTCGTCGGTGTGATTGGTCGGAAAAATTTGAGTCCCATGGTGTGCTCCTAGTTTAGGCGAATTCGAGCTTTTCGCCGGGTGCGAGTGTGACGATTGCCTTCTTCCAATCGCTGGTGCGACCGGGATGCTGAGTGCGACCACGACGGAATTTACCTCCGATCGTGGCGGTGTTCACGCGAACTACCTTCTTCTTGAAAAGCTTCTCAATCGCATGGCGAATCTGAATTTTATTCGCGTTCATGCGCACTTTGAAGACGTATTGATTGTGCTTCTCCGAGAGGATGCTCGCCTTCTCCGTAAGGTGAACGGTCTGGATGATGTCGTATGGCTCGTTCATTTGTTGATGCGTTCTGCGATTTCGACGAGGGCGTCATTGGTGAGGACGATCTTTTTGAAACCCAAAAGGTGCTCTGTGTTCACGTCTGCGCTTGTGATCAGCTCCGTCTTCGGAACGTTGCGCGAGGCGAGCAGCGTGTTCGTGTCAAAGTTCTTTGCGATTACGAGTGTCTTTCGCTCGGTGGAAAGTGTGCCGATGAGTTTGATGAACTCCTTCGTCTTGGGCTGCGCCACCGCGAAATTTTCGACAATGGTCACGTCACCTGCGATGATGCGGACACTGAGCGCCTTGCGGAGAGCCACACGGCGGGTCTGCTTCGAGATTTTTTTCGAGTAGTCACGGGGATGCGGGCCGAAAACAACACCACCACCAGACCAAACGGGGCTGGAGCGATAGCCGGCGCGCGCGCGTCCTGTTCCTTTTTGCTTCCACGGCTTGGAGCCGGAGCCGTTGACTGTTCCCTTGGTCTTCACCGAGGCGGTTCCGCTGCGGCGACCCGCACGATAAGCGACGATGGTTTCGTGAACGGCCTGTGTGTATCGTCCGTTGGTGACGACATCAATGTTCGCAGCCTTCGCTGCTTCGACGGTGAGAATTGTAGCGCTCATTATTTAGCTGCCTCCTTCTTGGCTTTGATAGCTGGGCGAATGACGACGTAGGTGCCGGGTTTGCCGGGCACTGCTCCGCTGATGAGGATGACTCCCTCTTCTTCGCGCACTTGGACGACGGTGAGATTCTGAACGGTGATGCGCTCGTCACCCATGTGACCGGGCATGCCCATGTTTTTCCACACGCGACCGGGCGTCGAACGGTTGCCGATTGCGCCGTTGCGGCGGTGCATCATGTGACCATGCGAGGCCGGTTGGCCGCCCATGTTGTGCTTTTTCATGACGCCCTGGAAACCATGGCCTTTGCTGCGTCCGATGACGTCCACGACGTCGCCGACTGCAAATTGCTTCACGGAAAGATCCACGCTGTCTTCCAGCTTGGCGTCGTCGGGCAGACGAAACTCCTTCACGAGTTTCTTCGGCTCGCTTCCGGCCTTTTTGAAAACGCCGAGTTTCGCTTTGTTCACGCGGCTTTCTTTTTGTGCATCAAAGCCGACTTTCACGGCGACGTAGCCATCGCTGTCCGCGGTCTTCTTTTGCAGAAGTGAATTGCCACCTGCCTCGATGACGGTCACGGGCGTGATTACGCCCTTCGCGTCATAGACGCGGGTCATGCCCAGTTTTTTACCCAGTAGTCCGATCTTCATTGGTTTCGTCAGATCTTGATGGTGATGTCAACGCCCGCTGGGAGGTTGAGCTTGCGGAGTTCGTCCACGGTTTTCGCGGTCGGCTCGATGATGTCGAGCAGGCGCTTGTGGGTGCGGATTTCAAATTGATCCATGCTCTTCTTGTCCACGTGGGGCGAGCGGTTCACGGTGAATTTTTCAATGCGTGTGGGCAGCGGGATGGGGCCGGCGACACGGGCTCCCGTGCGCTTGGCTGTCTCGACGATGTCAACCGCCGATGCGTCGAGGACGCGGCTGTCGAAAGCCTTGAGTCGAATGCGAATGCGTTGTCCGTTCATGCGATGTGTTGTTTATTTGCCTTTCTGGTCGAGGACGGCGGCCTTCACGTTTTCGGGCACTTGCTCGAAGTGTGAGGGCTCCATGGTGTAGCTGGAGCGCCCTTTGGAAAGTGAGCGGATGGCGGTCGAGTAGCCGAACATTTCGGCCAGCGGCACATCGGCGTTGATGACGCAGAGCCCCTGCTTGGTCTCCATGCCCTTGATGATTCCACGGCGACGGTTCAAGTCGCCCATGATGTCACCTTGATAGTCTTCAGGAGTCACGTTCTCGACCTTCATGATGGGTTCGAGAAGAATCGGATTGCCGTTCTTGTAGGCATCCTTCATCGCGAAGATGGCCGCCATCTTGAACGCGAGTTCGTTCGAGTCCACGTCGTGGTAGCTTCCGAAAACGATGTCCACTTCGAGATCAATCACTGGGTAGCCGCCGAGTGTGCCGTTGAGGAACGCCTCCTCGATGCCCTTCTTCACTGCGGGGATGTAATCCTTCGGAATGGTTCCGCCGACAACCTTGTTCTCGACAGTGTGTCCCTTGCCGCGCTCCGCCGGGCGGATGTCCACTTCAACGTGACCATATTGACCACGACCACCGGACTGCTTGATGAGCTTGCCGACTCCGTGCGCGGGCTTCGTGCAGGTTTCGCGGTAGGCAATCTGCGGCTTGCCGGAGTTGGCCTCGACCTTGAACTCGCGGAACATGCGGTCGCGGATGATTTCGAGATGAAGCTCGCCCATTCCTGCGATGATGGTCTGGCCGGTTTCCTCGTCGGTAAAGACGCGGAATGTCGGGTCCTCCTCAGCAAGACGCTGGAGCGCGACGCTCATCTTTTCCTGATCCACTTTCGTCTTCGGCTCGACGGACATGCTGATGACCGGGTCAGGGATTGACGGCGGTTCGTGCATGATTTCGACATCCTCGTCGCAATGCGTGTCACCGGTGGTGATGTTGCGAAGACCGACGATGGCGGCGATATCGCCCGAGTAGCAAACTTCGATATCCTCGCGCTTGTCGGCCTGAATCTGGATGAGGCGGCTGACGCGATCCGTCTTGCGGGTGCGCGGGTTGTAAATGGTGTCGCCACGCGTGAGCTTGCCGCGATACACGCGGAAAAACACGAGCTTGCCGACGAAAGGATCGCTCCAAAGCTTGAATGCGAGGCCGATGAACTTCGCTGCGTCATCCGGCGGCGTGGCAATCTTCTCTTCGAGATTGTCCGGGTTGATGCCTTCCTGCGGAGGAATGTCAATCGGCGACGGCAGGTAATCAATCACCGCGTCCACGAGGTATTGCACGCCCTTGTTCTTAAAGGCGCTGCCGCCCACGACGGGCACAAATTTGTTCGCGATGGTCTGGCGGCGAATCGCCTGTTTCACCATCGGGATGGTGATTGGCTTCTCTTCGAGGAAGGCCGTTCCAAGTTCGTCATCAATGTCGCAAAGTGCGGTGATGAGCGCGTCGTAGGCCTCATTCACTTCGTCCACCTTGTCGGCGGGAAGCTCCTCGACGACATACTTCGAGCCCATGGATTCATCTTCCAAATAGATGATCGCCTTCTTGTTGATGACATCGAGCTGGCCACGGAGATTGTCCTCCTTGCCGAGCGGGATGAGCACCGGCCAGGCATTCGCCTTCAGCTTGGTGCGCATATCGTTCAGCGCATTCGCGAAGTCCGCGCCTGTGCGGTCCATCTTGTTGACGAAAGCGATGCGCGGCACTCCATACTTCGTCGCCTGGCGCCACACCGTCTCCGACTGCGGCTGCACACCGGCCACCGCGCAGAACACCGCGATGGCACCGTCGAGCACGCGGAGCGAACGCTCCACCTCGGCCGTGAAGTCCACGTGTCCGGGCGTGTCAATGATGTTCACCCGCATCTTCTGTTCTTCAAAAAGCTTCACCACTCCGGCCTGCTTGATCTGCTTCCAGAAGCAGGTCGTCGCCGCCGATGTGATCGTGATGCCACGCTCGCGCTCCTGCTCCATCCAGTCAGTCACGGTCGTGCCCTCATGCACCTCACCGATCCTATGGATGCTGCCCGTATAAAACAGAATGCGCTCCGTCAACGTCGTCTTCCCCGCATCAATGTGCGCGGCAATACCGATGTTCCGCGTCTTTTCGAGCGGATATGCGCGTTCAGGTGAATTTGGATTCGTGGACATCTTTCCTTAAAAAAATTTCGCCGCTTAGAAACGGAAGTGGGCAAAAGCGCGGTTCGCCTGCGCCATCTTGTGTGTGTCGTCGCGCTTCTTGACGGCATTCCCCTGCCCCAACGCGGCTTCTTTCAATTCACTCGCGAGCGCCTTGCGGAAGGAACCCTTGCGCGCCTGCGCATAAGTCACAATCCAGCGGAGCGCGAGCGCAGTTCCACGGGCGGGCGCGACTTCCATCGGCACTTGATAAGTGGCACCGCCGACGCGGCGGCTCTTCGTTTCGAGACGGGGACGCACATTCTCCACCGCCTTGTTCAGAGTCTCCAGCGGGTCAACGGCCTCGCTGTTCTGGCGGCTCTCCTCGATGGCAGAATAAACAACGCGCTCCGCAAGCGAACGTTTTCCGCTCTGCATGATGGTTCCGATCAGACGGGCAACCACCGGGCTCGCATAGCGGGCGTCTGTTTTCTCCTCTTTATGAATGACTCGGCGACGACGGGACATGGTGTGGAATAAAGTTAAAATTATTTCTTCTTGCCGGTGGCGGCTGCTTCAGCGCCAGCCTTCGGACGCTTCGCCCCGTATTTCGAACGGCTGCGGCGGCGGCCATCAACGCCCAGCGCATCAAGCGCACCGCGGACGAGATGGTAGCGGACACCGGGCAAATCCTTCACACGACCGCCACGCACGAGAACAATGCTGTGCTCCTGCAAATTGTGACCTTCACCGGGAATGTAAGCGATCACCTCGACGCCATTCGTCAGCCGCACCTTCGCCACTTTACGAAGCGCAGAGTTCGGCTTCTTGGGCGTGCGCGTCATGACTTGCAGACAGACGCCACGGCGAAACGGGCAGTTCGCCAAAGCGGGCGACTTGCTTTTATATTTCACCTTGGTGCGTCCTTTGCGGACGAGCTGGTTGATCGTTGGCATGTGAAAGTTGGTATTAAATAATTCGCACCACGCTTGGCCTTGCAGCCCTTTGCCATCCTTGCCTTTTAGAGAGTCGGACAACTAAATCCCGCCGTGGTTTGGTGCGAGCCACCTGCGGCGAGGGGCGCGGAAACTAGAAATTGAAAGCCACTTGGCAAGCACTTTCTGCAACCGCACCCAAATATTTTCCCTCCCCCTCATCGTCCGACGACACCTCACCCGCTGTCCACAATGCGAGTCTTTGCAAACCCGTCACCGGAACCGCGAATGCACATGAAGTCAGAGCGCGGAGAAAAAGGGAGGCGGCTTCTAGTGGCCCCGCCCCGGCATGGCAAGCGGTTTTTTCAAAAAAAATCACGCAGCCCAAAATCACCTTGGCAAAATTAAAAACGCCGCCGTGAAGCTTTCCACCTCAACGCGCAAAGATACAAAGCCGTGATTGGTGATTCGCGATTGGTGATTGGTTGTCGCGAGCCGACGTCGAAACTCCTGCAAAAAAAACCCAAAGCCGCGCGGCGCGGGCCGTGCGGCTTGGTGGATTTGTTGCGGATTTCGCGGGCTAAGTGCCGGAGACCCGCACCGGGAGCACGTCGCTGAACTGGCCGAAGTGCGCGTTGCCGTCGCGGTAGATCGCCTTGAATTTCCACACCTCGCTCTGGCCGGCGGCGGGCAGTGCGCGGGCGCAGAGCAGCTTGGAGTGGAGGGCCACTTGCACCATCGCAAACGTGCCCGTGCCGAAGTCCGCCCACAATTCCCATGAGCTGAATGGCGAGAGCTTCACGCGCAGTTCCGGTGTGCCGTCGGTCACGATTTTTGCCGTGAGGGTGGGCTTGGTCGTCGCGGGGTCGGGCGGGGGGACGGCGGGGCCTTCGATGCCGAGGAGTTCGCCATCGGCCACGTCATAGACGGGGCTGCGTTTGATCTGCGCGGCGATGCGGGCCACGGTCGCGTCGAGCCCGCAGGTGATGTTGAGCGTCGCGCCGCCGCCGTCGGTGGGAACCGGAGGCATGGCGGGGGCTGCGGGGAGGGTGAGGGTGGTCGTCGGCGGCAGGGAAAACATCCCGTCGCG
>CAIYUV010000016.1 GCA_903929475.1 uncultured Spartobacteria bacterium | reverse complement strand
CCCGGAAGCGCGCCTTTCCCTGTCGGAGGAGCTTCCCCGGAGGTCGCGGGGGCTTCCTTCCCTGTAGAATGCCCGCCCCCTTTTCGCGCGGTGGCCCCACCTTTCGGCGCGGTGGCCCCACCTTTTCGTGCGGTGGCCCCACCTTTCCGCGTGGGGGCGCCACCTTTCCGCGTGGGGGCGCCACCTTTTCGTGCGGGGGCTCCACCTTTTCGTGCGGGGGCTCCACCTTTTCGCGTGGGGGCCCCACCTTTCCGTGCGGGGGCGCCACCTTTTCGCGTGGGGGCCCCACCTTTCCGTGCGGGGGCCCCACCTTTCCGCGCGGGGGCCCCACCTTTTCGTGCAGTGACCCCACCTTTTCGTGCGGGGGCGTCCAAGAATCGTGCGGGGAACACCCCGCGGACGGGATGAGCGTCCTTTCGGCACAGAGGAGAGACCCCGCCAAGCGGAAGAACATTCATGTGGCACGCAAGGGGCACTCCGCGAAGTGCCGGGACGTCCGTGGAAACTCCAAGGAAGACCCCGGAACGCGCGAGCACCCGCTATTTTTCACCAGCCGGACAATCGGAGATGCCAGTGGCGGCGGCTGGGCTTTGCGCGCTGTCAATATCGGGCGGGCAGTCAGCCCGGTTCGTGCGTTCAACGAGACGACGGCTGAGAGATGCGGCTCAGAGTTCGTAGATGACCTGCATGGAGGCCTCGAAGGGGCCGTCGCGCACCAGCTCGGCGGGGGGCGGCTGCACTTGTTTGAAATCGGGGATGGTTGCGCGAATCCAGTCGTCCACGAGTTGATTGCCACAGGGCGTTTGCAGTGAAGTGGCGAGCACGGTGCCGTCGCGCGCGATTTTCACATGGAGGATGGCGCTAAATTCGCGGTTGTTGCCCTCGACACTCACTGGCTTGCGCGGCGCGCCGACGGCTTTGAATTTTGATCCGACGATGTCGCCGTAGGCCGCGAGCATGGATTGCGAAACGCCTCCCGCCGCGCCCGGCCCGCCCTTGGTGCCCGCGTTCGTTGCGTTGCCGGTGCCGGTGTGTTCCTTTGTGTTTGCCTCGCCGGTGCCCGTCGCTCCATCGCGGGTGTGTTCGGGTTTTGCGGTAGTTGGTTTTGGCGTCGCGAGCTTCGCGATTTGCAGCGGCACTTTCGGCGGCGGCTTGGGTGTGGCTTTCACCTCCCGTTTCGGAGCCGGGGTAGCTGGCTTTGGCGTCGGCGTTGCCACGGGTTTGGGTGTTGGTGTGGGCGTGGGCTTCGGAGTTGGTTTTGGCGTTGGCTTTGGAGTGGGAGTCGGCGTGGGTTTTTGTGTGGAAAATTCCGACGGCAGATCCGGCGTTAATACTTCGGGATCGGGTGGCTTTACTGGCTCCGGCGGCGAAGGTGGTTCGGCTGGTCGCGGTTCACTTTCCGGCGCTGCGGGAGCGCCGGGGATTCCGCCGCCATCTATCCACAGGATTTGTTCCGCTGGTTTGTGGCTCCATTTTGCCGCGAACCACACGCCGCCGAGAAATGCGAGATGCAGCGCCAGAACGATGAACAGATTGCGGCTGAAGCTCGACTCGCGCTCACCAGTCGGGGCCAGCGGATCGTAGTTCATTGCGGCGGCGTGCTTACAAATCCGATCCGCTTCACGCCCGCGCGTTTCGCCGCGTCGAGCACTTCGCTGAGGCGCTGGATGGGCAGTTCCTTGTGCGGGCGGATGAGCACGGCCAGTTCCGGCTCGCCCTCGCGCAATGTGGTGAGGCGGCTTTCGATTTCAGCAAGTGTGAGCGTTGTTTCGTTCAAGGTGAGATGGCCGTCGGCGTGGAGTGAGACGGTTTGCACCTTGTCCATATTCACCGGCTGTGCGGAGGTCTGGCCGTTTGGCAGCACGAGGTCGGTGCTGTTTTCCATGAGCGGCGTGGTGATCATGAAAATGATCAGCAAAACGAACGCGAGGTCGAGCAGCGGCGTGACGTTCAGTTCGCTCAGCGTCTGGAGTTGATGGCGGTCGGAGAAGCGGCGCATGGCTTACAAATTCCGGCGGCGCTCGCCGTGGTCCACATACTTGTGCTCGAAGGCGCTCGAAAGCTCGGCGGCGAAATTGTCCAGTTCCACGACCATCCCGCGCAGCGTGGTGATGAGCCAGTTGTAGCCAAACATCGCCGGAATCGCGACGAGCAGGCCGGTGACGGTGGTGATGAGCGCCGCGGAAACACCCGGCGCCATCGCGGCGAGGTTCGCTTTTCCCGCCATAGCCACATCGCCGAAAGTCTCCATCACGCCCCACACCGTCCCGAGCAGGCCGAGGAACGGCGCGCCGCTCACTGCGGTGGAGAGCAGCACCATCTGTGATTCGAGCCGCAGCGCGCTTTCGCCGACTGCGCGTTCCATCGCAGTTTGCACCATGCGCATCTGCGCGTGCGAAATTTTTGGCGAAGTCTCCAGCCGCGCGGCGAAAGTTTCATCCACCTCCGCAGAGCCGAGCATCTGGAAGCACAGCTCCTTGCACCCTGCCTGATAGACCGCAAATACGGGAGCTCCCGAAAACCGCGCGCCGCTCGAAAACAACGACAGCGGCTGGCGGTCGGCGCGAAACGCCTCGATGAAATCGCTCCTCCGCTCGCGCGCACGACGGAGCATCCGAAACTTCGTCACCATCACCGTCCACGAAAGCACCGATGCGGCGAAGAGCGAAAACAGGATGATGCGTCCCGGCGTGGTGGATTGCTCGAAGGCGTAGAAAAGTCCGCCGCCGGATTCGGCGAGGATTTGGGCTGGAAAAATGAATGATGCCATCGCGCGGAAAGGTTGTGTAGCGATGCGCGGGCAGGGAAGCAAGCGGGCTGCTAATTTCGCAGGTGCGCGAATCGCGTCTGCCAGTCCTCCGGCAGGCGCAGCGGCTTGGCGTCGGGCATCTGGATCAGCGCGAGGCTTTGGCGGCAACTCACGAAAACGACGGACGCATCCTTGTTTAACACCTCGAACTCCATCCAGAACCGCACGCGCTCAATGCTCGCAAGCCGCCCGCGCACGAGCAGATGATCGCTGAGTTTCGCCGGACGGCGATAATCCACCTCGGTGCGCAGCAGCACGGGATACACGCCCTTCACCGCCATCGTGGGCATATCAAAACCAAGTTGTTCGGCGAGCATCGTGCGCGCCGTTTCGATGATGCGCAGGTAGGCGAGATTGTGGACGACAGCGGCGCAGTCCGTGTCGAAAAACATGACCTGATAGGGGTATTCGATGCTCGGAGTTTCGGCGGACATTGGAAAAATTTGACGGATGAATGTTGAACGGCGAATGAGGGCGACACGGTTTGGGAAGTCGTGGCAATCGAAATTTCGTCGCCTGCCTCACTTCATTTTTCTCGCCGCCCGCCTTTCCTTTTCCCAAAAGAGCGCCCTCGTGCGCATCGCTTACCTTTTTAGCCGCTATCCTGTCGTTTCACAGACGTTCGTGGACACCGAGATGCTCGCCCTCGAACGCGCGGGCGTGGAACTCGAGATTTTCAGCGTCTATCCCCCGCACACTTCATTTCGCCACGGCCACGCGGCGAAACTAAAAGCGCCGATTCACTATGCGCCGCCCCAGAGCATTTTGAAGCTTGGCGAGCAGGAGGCAAAGCAGAACGGACGGTGGCCGGCGGAGCTGATCGCGGCGCATGATCGAAAATACGGCGCGCAATACAAGGCGGCGCTGCGTGCGAGAAACGCGCTCTATTTCGCCGATGTGTTCCGTTCTCGCGGGTTTACACATTTTCACGTCCACTTTGCAAATCGCGCTGCGCACACGGCCCTTTTTGTGAAGGCGATCAGCGGCATCCCGTTCAGCATGTCCACTCACGGGCAGGACTACATGGTGGATCTCGGCAACCACGATTTGCTGCGCGAAATTTGCAGCGAGGCGGTCTTCGTTGCGAATGAAACCGAATGGAGCACCGGCGAACTGCGGCGGCTCTGCCCGGACTCCGCCGGCAAAATGGTGCGCGTCTTCAACGGGATGAATCTCGCAAACTTCTTCCAAGCCGAACCGGGGACAAAAAACACCGTGCCCCGTATCATCACGACCGGGCGGCTGATCGAATTCAAGGGCTTCCACCACCTCATCGCCGCGTGTGCGATACTGCGGGATCGTGGTCTTGCATTCGAGTGCGAAATCGTCGGCGAAGGACCCTGGCGCGGACAACTCCAGCAGGCGATTGACGATGCGCGCCTTGCAGACCGCGTGAAACTCACCGGCGCGCTTCCGCAGGAGGAGGTCTTCGCTAAAACGCGCGCTGCCGATATTTTCACCCTGCCGTGCATCGTGGATGTGAACGGCGCGAGTGACGTTTTCCCGACTGTGATCCTCGAAGCGATGGCCAGTGCGCGCCCGGTCGTCTCGACACGGCTCGCAGGCGTGCCCGAGCAGATTGTCCACGGCGAAACCGGTTACATCTGCGATCCCGGCGACGTTGCGTGCCTCGCAGAGTCGCTGGAAAAATTACTCCGTTCGCCGGAGCTGCGCCACCAGTTTGGCGAGGCGGGGCAGCGGCGCCTGCGCGAGGAATTCGCGGTGGACAACACGGTGCGCGCCCTGCACGCGCAGTATCAAAAGCACGTCGCGCCCGCGCCCGCGCCCGCGCCACGCAACGCCGGGCTCGCCGTGCTTCTTCATGAATGGCCGGCCAGCGAGCGCAACGAGGCAGAGCTGCGACAACTCGCAACACATCAGCCTGCTTTTCGCGGCTACGTCGCACACGTCAGCGCGGCCACTGCTCCGCAAGAGTGGAACAAGACGCTCCCTCATCTCGAATTTCTGCCCGATGCGATGGTGGTCGAAGGCGAATGGCGGCAGCAGCAGGACGAACTACGGCACCTGCGGCACCGCATGGAAACGTGGCGCAGCGACCTCGGCGCAAAGGTGGGCACCGAGGACTTCCTGCGCCATGCACGCTATGCGCTCTCGTTTTCCGCGTGGGTGAAGCGCGACGCCGTGCGCCATGTCCACGCCGCAAGTTCGCGTGAACTGCTCACCGCATGGCTGCTCCACCGGATCTGCGGCGTGACTTTCAGCGCCACGATTGAAGACAAGCCCCATCTCCACGAGGACGTGATCGCGCGCATCGCGGAGGACGCCGTCGGTCTTCGCATTGGCAATGAACGGATCAAAGCCACTCTCAACGCACATTTTTCAAAGAAACCCTCCCCTCATCTCGCCCGGCGCACAAGTTGCAGCTTCGAGCCTGACTGGCTCGCGCAGCTCCGCGAATGGGCATCCTAAGCCATGACAAAAAAAGCCATCATCCTCGCCGGTGGTTCAGGCACCCGCCTGCATCCGCTCTCGCGCATCGCCTGCAAGCAACTGCTGCCGGTCTATGACAAACCGATGATCTTCTACCCGCTCGCCACGCTCATGCTCGGCGGTCTGCGCGAAGTGCTGATCATCTCCACACCAAAGGATCTGCCCATGTTTCGCGACCTGCTCGGCGACGGCTCGCGGCTGGGAATGCGCATCGAATACGCCGAGCAACCAAAGCCCGCCGGGCTCGCACAGGCGTATGTCATCGGCGCGGATTTCGTCGGCAACGACCCTTCGTGCCTCATCCTCGGCGACAATATTTTTTACGGGAAACTCGATTTCTTCCGCGATGCGCTGCGCCTCGTCGGCACGCAGGGCGGCGCTTGTGTTTTCGGCTACCAGGTGAAAGACCCGGAGCGCTACGGCGTCGTCGAGTTCGGGCCGGATGGACGCGCGATCAGCATCGAAGAAAAGCCGGCAAAACCGAAAAGCCCCTTCGCGGTTCCCGGTCTCTACGTCTATGACCGCGACGTCGTCGAAATCGCACGCAACCTCAAGCCCGGCGCCCGTGGCGAACTCGAAATCACCGACGTGAACCGCGAGTATCTACGGCGCGGCACCCTGCACGTCCGCGTGCTCGGGCGCGGCATGGCGTGGCTGGACACCGGCACACAGCAAAGCCTGCTCGACGCCGGAAACTACATCGCCGCCATCGAAAACCGCCAGGGCCTCAAGATCGCGTGCCTTGAGGAAATCGCATTCAACCAGGGCTTCATTGACCGCGCAGGCTTGCAGCGCTGCATCGAGGACACTCCCAAATCCCCCTACCGCGAATACCTCGAACTTGTGGCGAGCGAGGTTCGTTAAAATTCGCGCGTGCGGCGCGGCGCGACTGCCTGTTATCGTCGCGTGCTCGTGAACGACAACGCCGCACACTCCCGCCCCCTGCCCTGCTCGCGCTGGCCATGGGTGGCGATCCTCCTGCTCGGCGCACTCGCCTACTACGGCAGCTATTGGAGGCACGGTATCAATTTCCGCGACGAGGGCGGCACCGTCACACTGCTCGCCAAGCGCCTCCTCGATGGCGAGGTGCCGTTCCGCGATGTCGAACTCGGCTACAACGTCGGCTGGTTTTTTCCCATCGTGGCGCTGTTCAAAATCACCGGCGTCAGCTTCGTCGCCCTGCGCATTTACTTTTTTGCACTGAGCACGCTCGCCGCAGTTCTCGGCTTCCTCACCGTAGAACGCGCCGCCCGCCACGCAGGGCTGAAACCGCTCGCCGCACTTCCGCTCGCGCTCCTCGCCGGTGCCATGCTCATCGTCGTGCCGGGGATGACTTTCAAAAACTACAACCCCCTCGCCACCGTGGCCAACACCTGGTGCCTCCTCGGCTTTGTCCTCGCGAAAGAAACACGCCCCGCGTGCTGGCGCGCACTCGCGGGCGGGCTCGTGCTCGGCGCGACGTGGCTCGTCCGGATCGATCTCGGAACCTTTTGGAGCGTGCTGTGGATTGGCGTTTGTCTCGCCCGGCTCGCCGAGCGAAAGACGGGGCTCATCACACGATTCACCATCGCCGGGGCCGGGCTCGCCATCGTCGCCGCAAGCGTCGCGGTGATGCACGCGCCGGTTCTTTTCGATGCAAAAAGCCGCGGCTATTACGACCAGTTCACCGGCGCGTATCCGAGCCAGTGGCGCGCCCTTGCCCAAAAGGCCGGCGGCAGCAAAACCCCGCTCGCACAGCCCGCCGCACCCAAGGCCGGCCCCGCCGCTCCCGCCGCCGCGAAAAAACCTTCCTTCAAGTGGAGCGAGGAAACACTCGGCCGCACCACGTGGCACGACGTCGCCGCTGCAAAAGGCAAGGCCCGCAGCGACAGCCTCGGCCTTTTCCTCCTCACCTACTTCCCCCTGCTCAGCCTCATCCCCTTCATCGTCTGGGCCGCAGCGCGCTGGCTGCGAGCGGTTGCACGGGGAGAAGACACCATGACTCCCCTCGCCGCACTCACACTCCTCGGCGGCGCACTCACCATGTTCCCTCAATTTTTCTTCTGGCGTCCAGATTCTCCCCATCTCTCGGAATTCGGCCCCGGATACTGGACCGCCGTGCTCGGCACCAGCGCCCTCCTTGGCGCGGGCCATTCCTGGCGCGCCCCCGCGCGCTGGCTCGCTGTTTTCCTCGCACTGCACGCAGGCGTGTGGCTATGGCGCATGTTTCCCGACCGCTGGTGCGGCACCATCGCCGCCCGCTGGAACCGCTCCACCCTCTTCGTCGGCGAAAACGGCGTGCGCATCTACGAACAAAAGCAGACCGTCGCCTGGATGAACGACGCCCTCCGCCTCATCCGCGCCCACAGCCAGCCCGGCGACTACCTCCTCGCCTATCCCTACCACCCCTCCTTCAACATCCTCGCCGACCGCCCCACCTACGAGCGCAACGTCTATGTGGACAACGCCACCGCCCGCCCCGGCTGGAGCGAAGCCGCTATCCAGCGCATCGAAAAAAACAAACCCGCCATCATCATCGTCGGCGACTGGGATTTGAACGGCACCGACGCCTCCCGCTTCCGCAACTGGGCCGCCCCCGCTTACGCCCACATCCGCGAACACTACGAACTGATCGGGGCCTTTGATGAGCGGGATAAATTCGAAATCTACGCCCGGCGGCGCTAGGATAACCGCAGCCCGCAAGCCCGGAAATCCCCCATCCACAGAGAAAACACCCCCCTCTTCTCTAAATGCGACTCGATCTTGATTAGAACTTGACCCGCCGTTTCCCGCCATTTAACCATCGTTTTATGAGACTGTGTCTCATTTATCAAACATCACACCTTTAAACCCGAACGCCGCGATTGAATGGCTAAATGCCGTCGCCGCCGGGTAGAATCGTATCGAAATCGGGTTCTGGGGCTCTGGGTCTTGGTAAAAGCGGCGTGGTTGCGATTTGCGCATCCAGAGCGTTTGCGATGAGGGCT
>CAIYUV010000015.1 GCA_903929475.1 uncultured Spartobacteria bacterium | reverse complement strand
GGTCCTCCATCTCCAAAGTTGCCGTGAGCAACTCGGGCGAAAGCTCATCCAGCTTCGCGGGCAGCCGGTATTTTCCATCGCTGGTGAGCGTGATGAAAAGCACGCGTCCCTCGCGATCCAGCATCACGTGCGAAAACTCCGCGCCCGGCGGCAGCAACTCCGGCCTCGGCAGCAGTAGCCACACGACGCACAGCACGGCGACGAGCAGCGCGAGACTGCACACGATGCGTTTCAGCCAGCGGCGGAGTTTCTTCATTCGCGTGGAAGCACGGTGAATTTCGCCGCGATGCCGCTGCTGCGAACGGCGCGGTCATACATACTTTCCGCGTAGGCGGGCGGCACGGTGAATGACCCGGCGCATGTCGGACGGATGGAATACTCGAACGTCTTCGTTTCATTTTCGGCGAGTTCGCAGAAGAGCAGCGCGCGGTCTTCGCGCACGTCCACGTATTCCGTGCCGGGCAGCGTGCCGAGGCCGGGACGCAGCGCGCGGTCTTCACCTGCGGGCGCAAAATCGAACGCGCCGGGCAGAAGTTCCGTCACCGCGAGATGCGGCTGCGCGGTCTTGCTGATGTTGCGGACGTGCACGCGGATTCGCAGCGTCTCGCCGACTTTCGCCATCTCCGCCGCGTTGCCGTGCTCGTCGAGGATTTGGCGGAAGACCTCGATGTCGCGCGCCTCCGCCTTTGCCGGGAGCGTGCGATCAAAGCCCGTCTCAACGGCCTGATACCATGCGCCGATCCTCGGCGAATTATCCGGCCGTGTGAGGAAGAAGCGCGCGACACCGCCGCCGCCCGCCAGCTTCGCCGTTGCCATCCCCGCGCGCGGCTCGGCGAGTATCTTTGCGTCCGCGCCCGCGACCTCGGAAATGCCCGCCTGCACACCGCTCGCTTTCGCAAGTCCGGCGTAGGATTTCAGCGCCATCACCGTCCACGCGGCGGAGAGCGTGTGAAAATCGCCGCGTTCCAGAGCCTCCGTGATCGGGCGCAGTTCATCGTAGCCGAAATTGCCCGCGATTTCCGGGAAGTGCCTGCACAGCACGGTGAACGTCATCGCTTCGCGCGTGAGTTCCGTTTCGTAGTAGTAGTCCCACCACCAGCGTTTCTCGTGCAGGTTTTGCTCGGCTGCACGCGCGCTGCGATGGAGGGCGATCAGTTTCTTCGCCTCGTCGTCCTTTTTCAGCAGCCGCCACGTTGCGGCCAGCCATGCAGCGGACGGATCGCGCTGCCACAATTCCTTCGGCACCTTCGCGTCGAGAGAATCGCGCATCTTGAGCGCGTAGTTCGTCGTCACCTCCTCGTTGCGAGTGAGCAGGTAAATCGCGGCGGCCTGCATATTCGCACACGAGCGCGTGTAGCTGTAGCGCCACCAATCATTCCCGAACGGCTCCGGCAGCTTTGCATCTGCCATCAACCGCAACCGGCGCAGCGCGGCGTCGAGCATCGGAGCGGGAACTGCAAAGCCGCTCGCCTTCGCCTCCGTGAGAAAGAACGTCACATACACGCTCACGTAGTCGAAGCCTTCGTCGTCCCCGGCGTAGCTCCAATAGCCGAAGCCGCCGTTCTTTTGCTGCCGCGTGCGCAGCATGGCGATCGTGTCGCGAATGGTTTTTTCCGCCTCCGCTTTTTCGAGGCCGAAGTCCGCATCGTCCCGCAGCACGAGCCACGGGAATGCACGGCTGGTGATTTGCTCGCTGCATCCGTGAGGATACTCGCGCAAATACGCCGCCAGCCCGCGCGCGAGGCCGAGCGGTGTCGTGGAGACAACAGCTTCGCGTTTGGCAAACTCTGCGTAGAAATCATGCTGCATCGGGACATCGTGCGAGTCCTTGCGGAACCATCCGCTCTGCACCAACGCCACACGCGGTGACGCCGGGCGCACGCTCATCGTGGCGCGCTGCTCGACGCGCTCGTTTCCAGCGG
>CAIYUV010000014.1 GCA_903929475.1 uncultured Spartobacteria bacterium | reverse complement strand
GCTTCCCCGTGCGGCAGGCTCGCGAGCGTGAAAAGCAACGCGCTCCTCCTCGTCCTCCTCTGCCTCGTGCTCCAATCCCCCGCGCCCGCGCAGGAGAAACCGGAGGAAAAAAAGCCGACCGACCCGGCTGCCAAGCGCACACTCACCGATGAGGAAGACAAACTCCTCTACGAAGCGGAAAAGCAGGCGAAGCGGGCCGACGCGCTGCAAGCCCAAGGCAAATATGCCGAGGCGGAGACGGAGCTTCGGGCGTTGTTGGTCCTCTGCGAGCGCGTGCTCGGCGCGGAGCATCCCAATACGCTGGGGAGCCGGAATAATCTGGCCAACGCGCTGCAAGCCCAAGGCAAATATGCCGAGGCTGAGAAGGAGTATCGGGCGGTGCTCGCTATCCGTGAGCGTGTGATGGGTGCGGAACATCCCGATACCTTGAAGAGCCGGAACAATCTGGCCGCCGTGCTGGCTACCCAAGGCAAGTATGGCGAGGCGGCGAAGGAGTTTCGGGCGGTGCTGGTTATTCAGGAGCGCATACTGGGCGCGGAGCATTCCGCTACCTTGCAGAGCCGGAACAATCTGGCCCTCGCGCTAGATTTCCAAGGCAAGTATGGCGAGGCGGAGAAGGAGCATCGGGCGGTGCTCGCCATCCGCGAGCGCGTGCTGGGCGGGGGGCATCCCGATACCTTGTCGAGCCGGAACAATCTGGCCAAAGTGCTCGATGCCCAAGGCAAGCATGAGGAGGCGGAGAAGGAGCATCGGGCGGTGCTGGCCATCCGCGAGCGCGTGCAGGGCGCGGAGCATCCCGATACCTTGTCGAGCCGGAACAATCTGGCCGCCGTGCTGGCTACCCAAGGCAAGTCTGGCGAGGCGGAGAAGGAGCATCGAGTGGTGCTTGCCATCCGCGAGCGAGTGCTGGGTGCGAAGCATCCCGATGTTTTTCGATCCTGCTTCAATCTGGCCCAGTGCCTTGCAGCGCAGAAGAAATTCCCGGAGGCGCTGGTATTGGTGAAGCGGGCTGAGAGTGGCATGCGGAAGACTTTGGGGGCCGACCACTCGGATACAAAGGATGCCAAGAGAATCCGTGAACGGATCGAGGCGGCGATGAAGAAGGAGTAAGTTGGTATCGGCTGCGCTTGCGGTCAGGGGAAAAGAGGGCAAAGGAAGGGGTGTGAGGCGGGTTTGTTGTCGCTGCCCCCACTTTTTCCTATGTGCCAAAATGCTGTTCTGATTTTTTTTGCTGTGTTCGCCGCGGCTGTGATGGCTTTTGCTGCACGGAGGTTTGAGGGGTTTGCTTTGGGGCTTTTGGCGGTGCGCCGCGGGCTGCGGTTGTTTTTTCGGGCTGGCTGCACGGGGCGACGGGCGTTTGTTTTGTTTGTTTTCGGGGTGTTGCGGGCAGGTTCTGCGAGTGGCTCCGCGCTTTTGGGAGGGGTGGGGGATTTGGCGATGGTGGATGGTGCTGGCGCGCTGCATTGCGGCGTGTTTGCAGGGGGGAGTGAGGGGTTTTTTCCGCCGGTGCTGCCGTCGGTTCCGGCGCTTTCGCTGAAGCAGAATGTGGGTGGCATCACGGTTTCACGCGGGTTTGCTTTGCGCGGGGATGATGCGGCGGCGAGGGCGGTGCTTGCGATTCACCGGATGGTGTCGAATCAGGACAACACGCCGGGCGCGCGGGGGGGGCTGAGGTTTTCTGATGCGGATTTGATGGGTGGAGAGGGCGGGGCGGAGGTTTTGGAGCCGCTCGGGGTGAGTTTCCAGCAGGGCTTGGTCAGCACGGGGAATGAACGCTATTACAATGTGCCAAGCGGGGATGATTTTCACGCGGTGACGCCCGGTGCGGAAGTGCGCGATGTCGTGGGTGCTCAGGAGGCAGGGACTGCGCAGGGTGGGTTGCTCGATGGAGTGGCTGGCGGTGTGCGGAGCGGGATCGTGTCGGGGGCCGGGTGGAATATGACCACGACTGCCGCGCCGGGTGCGGGGAATTATCCGCGCGGCAACTTGTCCGGCAGCGGCGACGGGATTTTTTCCGACAATGGCGGGCGTGTGAGAAATTCCGCGAGCACTTCGTTAAAAACGAAGCGTCATTTGAGCAGGAGCGTTGTCTCGGGCCCGGCACCGCAGATGGTTATTCGCAGCGACGCCGGGAATGCTTTTGCGCTGCTGACACCGAACGCGAATGCGCTGCAGGAGGTTTCGCTGACGCAGAATGTGGCCGGCAATTTGAGCGGGGGGATTTTGATAACTCCGATGTCGAGTGTGGCGGTGCAGAGTGCGGCAGCGCCTCTCGCTCCTGCGGTGTCGGCGGGGGATACGCGTTTTGCGGTGTTGGGGGATTACGGGAACGGGGTGGCGGAGGTGGCGGTGGCGAACCGACTGAAGACGTTCGGCCCCGGGTTTATCATCAGCGTGGGGGACCAGATTTATACGACGACGAATGGCGGGACGACGGCGGAGTTCGATACATCGGTTGGGAATGTGTATGGTTCGTTCATGAAGGGGACTGCGAGCCCGACGGTGCAGACGGCGGCGACGAATAATTTCTACCCGGTGATCGGGAATCACGACTTTATAGGCAGCAATGCCTCGGGGGCGACGGCATACGTGAATTATTTCGACCTGACGCACGCGAGCGACCCGGCGATTTCTGCGAGTTCTGGGAATGAGCGGTATTATGATGTGGTGCGTGGGAATTTGCACTTTTTCATGCTGAGCACGGACCCGCGTGACACCAACAGCGGGCAGGCGGTGGGCTCGGCGCAGAGGACGTGGTTTGAAGGGCCGAGCGGGAACGGCGGAGTGCTGGCGGCGTCCACCAGTGTTTGGAATATCGTGGTGACGCATCACCCGCCTTTCGCCAGCACGGACACTCCTGCCAGCGGGGATGGAAGCAACACCTACTTGCAGTGGGGTTTTTCCTCCGGTGCAAACAAGGTGCCGCTGATTTTTAGCGGACACACACACAACTACGACCGGATGACGTTTAACGGGCAGCAGTATGTGATTGATGGTGCCGGCGGGCAACCGCTGGACACGTTTCTCTCCAACCCGGGCCCTTTTGTTGGACCAGCCCCGGCTTTAACGACGGCGTTTCGCAGCGATACCAATAACGGCTTCAGCATCGTGGACAGCAATGCGACATATCTGACTTCAAAGCACTTCGAGCAGAACGGAAAGCTGATAGACAAGTTCACGTTGCTCGCGCCCGGTGCGCCGACATTGCAGGCGGTGTCTTTTAAGCAGAACACAGGCGGCTATACGGGGGCGCACGACATTGAATTGCGCGAGGACGGGGTGGCGACTTCCGCGACGGCGGCGACGGTGACGGTTTCCAACGACGATAACGCCACCGCAGGGATTCAACGCACGCAGACGTTGCTGCGGTTCGACAATATTTTCGGCGCAGGTGCCTCGCAGGTTCCGCTCGGCGTGAAGATCACCTCCGCAGTGCTGAAGATGAACGTGACGGATGCGGGGTCCGGCTTTGAGATTCACCGGATGCTGTCGAACTGGTCCGATACGACGGCGACGTGGGCCGGCTTCGTCGGCGGGGTGCAGACAGATGACGTGGAGGCGGTCTCGGCTTTCGATGAAACGGTGGGACTCGGGAACGCAAACGCCATTGCCACGACGAATGTCGGCGCGGGCGTGTTCACTCTCGATGTGAGCCAGACGGTGCAGTCATGGGCGGACGGCGCGGCCAACAACGGCTGGCTCTTTACGAGCCTGACGGGCGGCGTGAACACCATCATCTTCTCCTCGGTTGATGGAGCGTCGGCCCCGCAGCTCGACATTGAATTCATCGCCATCCCTGAACCGACTACGACGACCATGCTGGGCATCGCCGCCGCCGGATTGCTCCGCCGCCGTCGTCGCCAGATGGCTGCGCTTGCAGCGGGAGCGGATTGAGGGCAAAGGAAGGGACGTGAGACGGGTTTGGTTTTTCAGACCCCACTTTTTCCCATGAGCAAAAACGCTGCGCTGTTTTTTCTGGCCGTGTTCGCCACGGCAGCGACGGCTTTTGCTGCGCAGAGTTTTGAGGTGTTTCCGGCGGAGGTGAATTTGAAATTTCTCCGCGACCGGCAATCGCTCGTGTGCCGGTTCACGGAGGCGAATGGGATTCATCGCAATGTGACGAAGGAGGCGAAATTTACCTTCGCAGATGCGAAATTGGCGAAGGTCGTGGATGGGACGGTTTTTCCGCTGGGCGATGGGGAGACTTCGCTGAAGGTGGAGTTTGCGGGGCAGACTGTTCAGGTGCCGGTGAAGGTGGAGGAGGCTGCGGTGGATACGCCGGTTTCCTTCCGCAATGACGTGATGCCTGTCTTTATGCGCAACGGCTGTAACAGCGGGGGCTGCCACGGTTCTTCGCGGGGGAAGGATGGGTTCCGGCTTTCGCTTTTTGGCTACGATCCGGAGGGAGATTATTTCCGGCTCACGCGGGAAATGATCGGGCG
>CAIYUV010000013.1 GCA_903929475.1 uncultured Spartobacteria bacterium | reverse complement strand
GACGAACTTGATCAAAAACAGAATCCGCCTGCGGAGAAGTCTGATTCCCAGCAGCAAGGCCAGATGCCGAGTGAGGGCCAGATGCCAAGCGAAGGACAAATGCCAAGTGAGGGCCAAATGCCAAGTGAGGGCCAAATGCCCAGCGAAGGACAAATGCCCGGAGAAGGCAAAATGCCTGGAGAAGGTAAAATGCCCGGTGCTGGAAAAATGCCCGGTGAGGGCGAAGGAAAAATGCCCGGCGAAGGTGAAGGCAAGGGCAAGGGCAAAGGAAAAGGCAAGGGCAAGGGCGAAGGCGAAGGCGAAGGCGAAAGCGACATGCCCGGCGAAGGCAAAGGAAAAGGCAAGGGGAAGGGGAAAGGCAAAGGCGAAGGCCAGGGAGAAGGTGAAGGTGAGGGCGAAGGCGAAGGCCAGGGCGAGGGCAAGCCGAGCAGTTCGCAGTCTGCAATGTCGAAGGCTGCGCAGGCTGCCGCGACCTCGATGCGCCAGAGCCGCTCGAATAATTCATCCAAAAAGCCCGGCACTCAAATGTCCGCAAAGGGACAGGCGGCGAAATCCGAGGGTGGCGCGAAATCCGAAGGCGCTGCGAATCCCTACCATCTCGATCCGAATGGACCCGTGCAGAAGCGCGAATGGAACAAATTGCTCCCCAAGAAACTTGCCGACCAGCTTACCAAGGGCCAGCAGGAGGCCATCGCCAGCGATTATCGCGAGGCCGTGGACACCTACTACCGGGTCATTGCTGAAAAAGCGAAGCAACAGCAGAAATAGAACGTCATGATGAAAAAACAGAACCGCACCACCAAGTTTGCGAGCGCGATCACCTGCGCGATTCTCGCAGTGTCAGCCTTCACGCCGATGCGCGCATTTTCACAAGCCCCGGCGGCGGACGGGACCAATGCCCGCGTGAATGACGCACTAAAACGTGCGGCGAAATATCTCATTAGTGTTCAGGACCCGGCCACGGGCGTCATCGTTCACACGAAGGGAGCCGGAAATGCAACAGCAATGACATCGCTCGCGATTCTTGCTTTCAGTGCCATGGGCCACCAGCCCGGCGATGCTTCGCCCGAGGGCGAAGCCATGAAGCGTGCGCTTGATTATGTATTAAAGCCCGAGAATCAGGAAAAAGATGGCTACTTCGGACAAAAGGACGGCTCGCGTATGTATGGACACGGCATCATCACGCTCATGCTCGCGGAGATGCTCGGCATGGGTGCCGATGAAAAACAGGACGCACTCATTCGCGAAAGATGCCGCAAGGGTGTCGAACTGATCCTCAAGGCCCAGCGCGTCCGCAAGAGCGAGGAAAACGCCGGAGGCTGGCGCTACGATCCCGGTGCGACGGACAGTGACATGTCCATTACTTGCTGGCAGACGATGGCACTTCGCGCTGCGAAAAATGCGGGCCTTGATGTGCCAAAAGAAGCAGTCGATCTCGCTGCACGTTACATCAAGAAGAACTACGATCCTTCACAAAAAGCACAGGGGATGGGCGGCTTTGGATATGCAAGTAAAGGTCACGAACTTTCCACCACCGCCGAAGGTCTTCTCGCCTTGCAAGTTTGCGGCGACTACGAGAGCGAGGAAGTAAAAATGGCCAGCGAACTTCTTTTTAAGACTGGCATCAAGGCCGGTGATTCGTGGTTTCACTACACCTCTTACTACTATGCGCAGGGCATGTATCAGCGCGGTGGTAAATACGAAGCTGAAGGCAAAAAGGTAATCGCAAACGTTATGCTTCCAGTGCAGGCTCGCGATGGTTCTTGGGAAGGGCCGGGCAACGAAGCAGGCAACGGAAAAATCTACAGCACCGCTCTCGCCGTCCTCTCCCTCGCGGTGAAAAACCACTACCTCCCCATCTACCAGCGCTAAGCACGCTCGGAGTTCCGCATGAAGGCGGGATTGCAAACATTGACGGTCGTGCTTTACCGCGTAAGCCTGCATGAGTGACGCGCGACGAAGCCATCGCAAAACTACAGCCGTTTGTCGGAAAGGATTTGCGTCCACTGGCGGATGAGCGCGGAGTGACGGTCTGGAAAAACGGGAACAAAAACAAAGGCTGGGCGGGGCAACTCATCGAGCGACTTCTCGATCACCCGCAGGATAATTTACAGGGCCCTGATTTCGGCGACTGGGAATTGAAGGTGGTGCCGCTGGTGCGCACACCGCAGGGGACGCTCGGCGTAAAGGAAACGATGGCGATCACCATGATTGATCCGAAGGACGTGAAGGAGACGCCATTCGAGCACAGTCATCTGCTCGACAAACTGCGCGCGCTGCTGATCTGCGGTCGCGAGTGGGTGGATGAAAAGGACACGCGCTCGGCTTTGCTGAAAGTCGGCGCGTTTGATTTGCAGGATGGTGAAACTTTCAAGCAAGTGCAGGCCGACTACGAACTCGTGCAGAAAACCCTGCGCGAATCCGGCGCGGCCGGACTGACGGGCTGGATGGGAAACCTCGTGCAGCCGCGCAGCAAGGGGCCGGGCCACGGAGTTCGCACGCACGCATTTTACGCGCGCACACTTTTCGTCGCGCGAATGCTGCGGCTCAACGAACGCTAGGTCGTCGCATCCGCACCGGGATGGTCGCCCGCGTGCTCGCTGGTGATGTCGAGGGAACGGACGCCTTTCACCTTGCGGCACGTCTCGATGCTGGCGCGAAGTTTTTCGCCAAGTTCGATGTGAGTGGGGATGTAATCGAGGACGATTTCCTCGCTGGAGGCATCGGTGGTGATGACGTGGATGTTTTGCAGTTTCAAAATGCGCAGCCAGAGCGGCTGCACGATCTGCAAATCACGCACGCGGTAAAGTTCGAGGGGGTCGGTCACTTTTGTGAGGATGCCCGAGGTGGTGATGAGGCGCTCGCTCGTGATCTGATATTGGGTGGTAATGAGTTCCAGCCACTGCCAGAGCGCGTAAATGACACCGACGACGGCGAGGAGGTAAATCCACGGGCCGATGACTGTGGCAATGTTGAGGCCGATGCTGACCACGATGGTGAATGACGAGAACAGGTAGGCGCCGAAATTTTTCCAGTGCGACGAACTTCCTTTCCAAATGGTTTCTTCGGGCATGGGCGGCACGCTAACGTTTCGCTGCAAAGGATGCAAGAGTGCCGGGAGGGAGTGCAGCGCCGCCGGCCCATTACCCTGCCGGCGGCGCTGGTTGTTCCCCCCAGAACAGCAACTAAGACAAGCGGGAATCATTCCCGTTAGAAAACAGGAACGAATATTTTAAGCCGTCAGTTTGACAGGATGGCTGGCACCCCGTTTTTCTCCGGGCGATGGATGTCGAAAAATTGCGCACCACTTTTGAAGAGAATTTTGCCAGTCGCGGCGAACTCGGTGCATCCGTTTGTGTGTGGCGGGACGGGCGCGAGGTGATCTCGCTCGCAGGCGGCTGGTGCGACCGTCACGAATCGCAGCCTTGGACGGAGGACACGCCCGTGCTCGTGTGGAGCGCGACGAAAGGCCCAGCCGCAGCGTGCGCGTTGCATGCAATGCAGGCGCGCGGTGTGGATTTGAAGACGCATGTGGCGGATGTGTGGCCGGAGTTTGCAGCGGCTGGAAAAGCGGGGATCACATTCACGCAGGCGCTCTCGCACAGCGCGGGTCTGCCGATGCTCGATGAGCAGGTGTCCGTGTTCGATCACGCAGCCGTCGCAGCGGCAATCGCGGCGCAGGCACCGCATTGGTTGCCGGGCACCGGGCATGGATATGCACCGAGGTTGTTCAGTTATTTTCTCGATGAAGTGGTGCGTCGTCTCATGGGCGTAACCCTCGGTGATTATTGGCAGAAGCATTTCGCCGAGCCGCTCGGTTTGGATTTTTGGATAGGCCTGCCGCCTGCGCAACACGCGCGCGTCGCCTCTATCTTTCCGGCCAAAGCCGCACCGCCGAAGGGAGACCGTTTCTATACCGCGTTCGCGACGCCCGGCTCGTTCACGATTCGTGCATTCTCATCGCCCGCCGGGCTGCACAGCGTGGCAGCGATGAATTCGACCGAGGCGCGGGCGGCATCGCTGCCCGGCTTTGGAGGCATCGGCACTGCACGTGCGCTGGCGAAATTCTACGCGATGCTCGCCAATGGTGGCGCACTCGATGGTCGTGTGTTTTTTCAGCCTCACACGCTCGCTTGGATGAGCACGCCGCTTGTGCAAGGCGACGACCGTGTGCTCTTGATGGATACGGCTTTCTCAGCCGGTTTTCAGTGCGACCCCGTTTCACCCTCCGGAAAAAAGACTCGTGTGCTCTTTGGCCCGTCGCAGCGAGCGTTTGGTCATCTCGGAGCAGGTGGTAGCAATGCTTTCGCCGATCCCGATCACCGCATTTCATTCGCCTACGTGATGAATCAAATGGAGTCGGGCGTCATGCCCGATCTAAAAGCACGCTGCCTTGTCGAGGCGCTGTATTCGTGAAGCCGGGCGCCGAGCGCCGTGAAGCGCGCGTCCATCCCGTCCATCCAACCGACCCCGTGCAAATGCTGCTGGTGGCAAACGCCTCCCGCGAATAATCCTCCCGCACTTCCATGAAAAAAGCATTCTCCTTCCTCATCTGGTCAATCATCGCGATGCTCGGCGCGGGCGCGTATGCTGGCATTGCACTGAAAAGCGGTCAGCCGCTGAACTCTGGCTACATTCTCACCGCCGCCCTTTGCACCTATGCAATCGGCTACCGTTTTTACTCCAAGTGGATCGCGACAAAAGTGCTGATGCTCGATGACCGCCGCGCAACGCCCTGCGAAATCCACGAGGACGGGCGCGATTTCGTGAAGACAAACAAGTGGATCGTCTTCGGCCATCACTTCGCGGCAATCAGCGGACCGGGGCCGCTTGTCGGGCCGGTGCTCGCTGCGCAGTTCGGGTATCTGCCCGGCACGCTCTGGATTTTAATCGGCGTCGTGCTCGGTGGTGCGGTGCAGGATTTCATCATCCTTGCATCCTCGATGCGGCGCGATGGGGGCTCGCTTGCACAGATGCTCCGCGATGAACTCACCGGCACCGTGGGCCGCATCGGCCTCGCAGCGATCCTCGCGATCATGATCATCCTCCTCGCCGTGCTCGCGCTCGTCGTCGTGAAAGCGATGGGCGAAAGTCCGTGGAGCATCTTCACCGTCGGCGCGACCATTCCCATCGCGCTGCTCATGGGCGGCTACCTGCGCTTCTTTCGCGTGGGAAAAGTGATGGAGGTCTCCGCCATCGGCGTCGTGCTGCTGCTGCTCGCGGTGTGGGGCGGGAAGTTCGTTCACGAGTCGCCGACGTGGTCGGCTGCACTACACCTCAGCGAAATCAATGTCGCATGGTGTATCATCGGCTACGGCTTTCTCGCGAGTGTGCTGCCGGTGTGGCTGCTGCTTGCTCCACGCGACTACCTCAGCACGTTCATGAAGCTCGGCACTATTTTCGCGCTCGTGGTCGGGACGCTCGTGATGCTCCCGGTGCTGCAGATGCCCGCGATCAGCAAATTCGTGGACGGCACCGGCTTCGTCGTTCCGGGAAAAGTTTTCCCGTTCTGTTTCATCACCATCGCGTGCGGCGCCATCAGCGGATTCCACACGCTCATCTCCAGCGGCATCACGCCGAAGATCATCGCACGGGAAAGCCACGCCCGCTCCGTTGGCTACGGTGCGATGTGTTTGGAATCGCTCGTTGCGCTCATGGCGCTCATCGCTGCATGCACGCTGCCTCCGGGAGAATACCTCGCCATCAACAGCCCCAGCACTCCAGATGCAACATTGGCGCGCATCGCTGGAAGCGGATTCACCGTTCAGACGCCCGATAGCAGTGGTGGATGGAAAACAGGACCCGTCACCGTGACCAAAGCTGAGATGGACACACTCGCTACGCAGATGGGCGAGAAATCCCTCTTCGGCAAAGGCGGCGGCGCGCCCACGTTTGCGGTCGGAATGGCCAGCCTCTTCGCGCGCTTTACCGGCGGGGCGGGCAGCGACCTCTGGTATCACTTCGCGCTGATGTTCGAGGCGCTTTTCATCCTCACCACGCTCGACGCTGGCACGCGCGTCGGACGCTATCTTTTGCAAGATGCGCTAGCAGGCGTCTCGAAGAAATTTAGCGACACGGCTAACGTCTTCGCGGGTGTCATCGCCAGTGCGCTCATCGTCGCGGCGTGGGGTTTCTTTCTCATCCTCGGTGTCGTGGACAAGGAAGGTGGCGTGAAGGCGCTTTGGCCCATCTTTGGAATCGCCAACCAACTTCTCGCGAGCATCGCTCTGTGCCTCGGCACAACGATTCTTTTGAAGACCGCACTCAAGCGCCGTTCCAGTCCCGCAATCGCGCTTGTCACTTTTGTCCCGCTGTTTTGGCTGCTCACCGTCACGATGAGCGCGGGCTTGCAGAAGGTCTTCCACGAGGAAACCGATCCGAAGAAGCCGCGCCTTGGCTTCATCCAGATGGCGAGCGAAGCCTCCGATAAAATGGCCGCACTGACGAAGTCTGTGGATGATGCAAAGGACAAGGCGGTGCTCGACGCTGCAAAACTCGCCGTGAAGGCGAACGCGACCATCATCACGATCAACCGGATTGATGCCGCGGTAACCACCACGTTTCTCGCGTTCGTTGCGCTCATCTTCGGTCTGAGTATGCGCGAGTGGATGCGACTGCTTTCTGGCTTGCGCGCCTCGAATCTCAGCGAGACTGAGCCGGTGTGGCTGCCAGCCGAACAAGCTTCCGCGAATCCAACTGCTGCGATGGGTGCGATTGCTCTCGGCGCGTTGTTGCTGAAGGAACTCAGCGGCGAGTCTGCCATCGAGCGCGAGCGTGCAGCACAGGCGTGTGAGTGCGCGAAAGATCCGACAAAGGCGCGGCGGAATGTTTTTCTCAGTGCGACGGAGCGACAGTTCCGTTCGCCAAATCGCTGCTGCTAAAAAGCGTTAGTTTTGCAGCGGGATGTTTGTGCGAAACGCGGGCTTGGCTGGTTTCGTCGGGGCGGCCTCCAGTGTCTTTGGCGCTACATCTTCCGGCGGCTCCGCGATGACTGCGGGCTTTGGTTCTGGCTTTGCAGGCTGAGGAGCGGGAGGTGCCGTAACGACCGGGCTGGCTGGCGCGATGACTGTGGGTTTTGGTTCCGGCTTTGCAGGCTTAGGGGCGGGAGGTGCCGTCACGACCGGGCTGGCTGGCGCAATGACTACTGCGGGCTTTGTGGGTGCAGGCACGGCAGGCTTGGCGGGTGGCGCTTTTACGATTGGCGCTGAAGTGGGCGGGGGATTTGCAGGAAGTGTTGCAGCGACGGGTGCAGCCGGCTTCGTGGCAGGTGCCGTAACAGCGGACGGGAGCGGCTTCACTGCGGGAGCTGTTAAAGCAGGCTCTGCGATCCTGGTCGGGGTTGCGGTAACAACTGGCTTTGCAGGTGCGGCGTTTTCTATAGGCGCTGGCGCGGCTGGCGTGGTGCGCTCGACATATTGCGGCGCGATGCCGGCCATGCCTTGCACGACGAGCAGATGCTTGCGTGCTTCGGGCAGCGTTTGCTCGACGAATTTTGAAATCGTCGCATCGGGCGACTTTGCGCCGAGTTCGTAGGTGGCGATCATTCGCTCATCCACTTCGATAAACGAATCGAGCAGTGCCTTCTGCAATTTTGCTCCTTCGAGTTTGCCGAGTTTTTCGGAAAGTTTTTTCTGCGTGGGGGATTCCGCCGGAGCTTTGATGTTCCGCATTTCTGCCACGGTGGTGAGCACGGCGCTTTGCGCGGCGAGTGTCTTCACGAGGTTGTCGCCGTAGCCTTTGAGGGCGGGGTTGTTTGTGCGGGCAGTTTGCTCTGCGAGGTAGGTGAGCGATTTACCGAGATCGAGCGCGTGGGCGAGGAAAAGCAGGTCGCGCATGTTCACTTCCGAGCCTATGAGCGGCGCTGGTTTCGGCGCTGCCTCATCGGGTTTCGCTGGAACGGCAGGCTGTGCGATGACTGCGGGTTTGGCGACCGGTTGTTTTGCGGCGAGGGCGGTTGCGGTGAGGAAGGCGGCGGTGGAAATGCGGAGAATCATGCGGGAGTTTCGCGGGTGACTGTGTGTGGAATGTGAGTGATTGGAAAGTGCGGAGTTCCCTACGCGCTGAGCAGGCGTGCGAGAATGTCGCCGACGATCTGCGGGTTGGCTTTGCCTTGGGAGAGCTTCATGACCTGACCTTTGATGGCGTTGATCGCTGCCGTTTTGCCCGAACGGTATTCGGCGACGGCTTTTGGATTCGTCGCGATGGCCTGTTGGCAGAGAGCCTCAATGGCACCGGCGTCGCTCTCCTGCTTGAGTCCCTTTTCCTCCACGATTTGCGTCGCGCTTTTTCCAGTGGAGAACATTTCTCCGAACACCGTTTTGCCCTGCGTGGAATTGATGACGCCGCTCTTCACGATGTTCACCAACTCCGCGAGTTGCGCGGGTGGAATCGGGCAGTCTTCGACGCTTTTCTCCGCTGTGCCGAGCGCGCTGAGCAGATCGTTGATCACGTAGTTCGCAACTGTCTTCGCATCTTTGGCGACCTTCGCCGCAGCGTCGTAGTAATCGGCGAGCGCCTTCTGGCTCGCGAGCACGCTGGCGTCGTAGGAAGTGATGCCGTAGTCGCGCACAAAGCGGTCGCGCTTTTCACCCGGCAACTCGGGACGACGTGCGCGCACTTCATCCATAAAGGCGGACGTTTTCACCGGCAGCAAATCGGGGTCGGGGAAATAGCGGTAGTCGTGCGAGCTTTCCTTCGTGCGCTGGTGGCGGGTCTGGCCCGTCGTGTCGTCCCAGCCGCGCGTGCTCTGAATGAGTTTTTCTCCACGTTCGCACGCGGCTGTCTGGCGCTCGATCTCATACGCGAGCGCACGGCGCACGGCGGAGATGGAGTTCATATTTTTGATTTCGATTTTCACGCCCAGTTCGCTCTGCCCCTCGGGGCGCACGGAGACGTTGCAATCGCAGCGGAGCTGGCCTTTTTCCATATCGGCATCGCTCACTCCGCCGTAGATGAGGATTTGCTGGAGCGAGGTGAGATACGCGAACGCTTCCTCCGGCGTGGCGATGTCGGGCTCGCTCACGATCTCCATCAGCGGCGTGCCTGCGCGGTTGAAATCAATCCCGCTGTTCGAGTCGAAGTGCTGCGACTTTGCCACATCTTCTTCGAGGTGAATGCGCGTGAGCTTCACCACCTTGTCCGGCGTCGCGATGCTCTTCTGCACGTCCTTTGGATATGCGAACTCGTGCAGCGGCACTCCGCCGCCGAGACAGATTGGCAGGTCGAACTGTGTGATCTGGTAGTTCTTCGGCATGTCCGGGTAGAAATAATTTTTCCGGTCGAACTTGCAGACTTCCGGCACCGTGCAGCCGAGCATCAGCCCCGCGAGCGCGGTCATTTTCAGAGCTTCCTCATTCATCACGGGCAGCGCACCGGGATAGCCGAGGCACACCGGACAGGTGTTCGAGTTTGGTGCATCGCCAAAGCTGGTCGCGCAGCCGCAGAACATCTTGCTGCGGGTTTTGAGCTGGACGTGAACTTCGAGGCCGATGGTCGGAATGTAGCGAGGCATGGTCTGGTAAATGGATGTGCTGATAAGGCGCGGACGCCGATTTGTGAACGGTCGTTTTCGCCGTGTCCACAAAGCAGTGCCTTTTGAGGTGGGGGAAAATCAACAGTTCATTCATCTATTTTACCCGCGACAAGACGCCGCGCTGTGGCATTCTCGCCAGTCCTGTGAAAAAGACTGAGTATCCCGAAGACGATTCCCGCGCCGAGCCACTAGCATCGGCACAAATACAACTGCGCACCGCCGAGACGAAGCCGCCCGCGCCCGAACCAGCGTCCAGCGCCGATGCTTTAAGCGGCACGCGCAACCTCGCATGGGCAGTAATCAGCTTCTTGATCGCAGCCATCGCGCTGTGGTTGGGCATGAAGATCAATCGCGCTGCCGTCGCGCAATCGTTGTTCGCGAGCCTCGGTGCGTTTGGCGTGTTGTGGCTGCTTTATAATTTCCGCCTGCTGCGCCAGCGCAATGGCATCCTCCTCGCCGTCGCACTCGTCGTGCTGCTTGGAACTGCGATTCCTTTCGTCGTGGCGGGCTTGAGCAAACTCGATCATCTCGCCGATGAGAGCTTCGCTACGAAGGATGCGGGCGCTCCAGAAATGCCAGCGCCGACGCTGACGGTCCCTACGGAAAAGACCGCGCCACCTGCGCCGCCGACTCCCGATTTGCCAAAGGAAAAACCAGCCCCGGAGAAATTGGCGCAAGAAGAGGTGGCGAAGGAAAAACCAGCTCTGCCAGCAGACGACGGAATTGTGCGCGAATTCATGGCACCGCCGCCTGACCCCAAGGCCGGAAAGCTCATCCGCATCAAACAGGACTGCCTCGTCACCATTGATGGCCGCAAGTGGCGGCTCAAAGCCGGGCAGGTCTATCAATTCAAAGGACTCGAAGACGGCATCGTCACTTTCCGTGCAGGAGATCAAGAAGTGAGCATCGAAGCGGACTACGTCACTTTCACCGGGCAATCGAAGGAGACACCCGAGAAAATCACACAGATGGCCGCAATGGAGGCCGCGCGCCGCTACCCGGCATTGCTCGACAAGGAATCCAAGGAAAATGCGCTGCTCGTCGCACGCAAAAAGGAGTTAGAGCAGGAACCCGCGATGAAGGAAATTTTCTTCAAAGATCCCAAATGGCCGCTCGTCCTCGCCGAACAACTGGCAGAACAAGAAGGCTGGAAGCGCGCCGACCTGCCTGCCGACACAGAGCCGTCGGGCGCTGTCGCTCCCAAGGGCACCGTCGAAAAACCTTAGCTGACCTTGTCTCTACGTAGCAGCAACAGCGAACGCAGAATAATTACGAAGGCGGAAAGAATCGCACAACCGATGGAGAAAATTTCACCGTGGCGCGTGTAGAAGGTTTCAGTGCCGTGATTGGGGATTTTGATCTGTTTTGATGCGAAGAGTTCTTGAAAGGGCGGCAGCCATCTTGTCACGCGTCCAAATGAATCCATGGATGCGGTCACGCCGGTGTTTGTGCAGCGAATGAGGGGGCGGCGATTTTCTACGGCGCGAAAGATTGAATTTACGAAGTGCTGCTCGGGTTCGCAGGATTGGCCGAACCATCCGTCGTTGGTTATATTCACTAGGAGTTGCGCGCCGTGCAGCACGGGCTCGCGTGTGAGTTCGCCGAGCGTGTCCTCAAAGCAGACGAGCGGACCAAGTGTAAGTGCCGGTTCTTTGAGTTTGAACAATCCGACTTCGCGTCCGGGTTTGAAATCGCCGGGGACGAGGCTGCCGGCAATCCAGCCGAGCGCCCAGCGCAGCGGGAGGTATTCGCCGAAGGGGACGAGATGGCGCTTGTCGTAGAGATGCGGTGCTTTTTCGCCGGAAAGCAGGAGTGCTGCGCTATTGTGATCTTCGCCGGGCGCGCCGCGATCATTGTCGTCCGTGCCTATTAAAAGTGCGGGAACTTGTGCGGCTTGTTCGAGCACGAACTTGTTCGTTTCTTCATCGCTAAACATGCCGCCGGGCACCACGGCCTCGGGCCAGAGCACGAGCTGCGGACCAGCACTTGAGGCTATCCCGTGTAGGTAGCGCAAGCGATTAACGATTTCCTCGGAGTGACCACTTTCCAGTTTCCACTGCTGGGGAATGTTCGGCTGGATTGTTGCTACCTGAAGCACCGTTACGTCTTTGAGAGGCTCCGCCTTTTCTTTGCTCTGCTCGCGCAAAAGCACACGCGCACCGTAGCTAAAGACGACGACGACCAGTGCGACAGTGAGGCTGAAATCGAAATGGGGACGCAGACGCACGCGTCCGATTTCCGCGCGCAGGCGCAGGATGGTGATCAGGCCGATGGCATTGCAGAGCACGAGCAGGAAGCTGAGCCCGCCGACGCCCGTGAATTCAACGATTTGAATGAGCGCGAGTTCCGTGTGCAGTGAAACGCCGAGTGCGTTCCAGCCGAAGCCAGTCAAGAGCCAGCCGCGCACCCATTCGAGTGCTGTCCACAGCGCCGCGATGAGGAGGGAAAAGAAAAGATTGCGTGTGGAGAGGAGAAGCGGCGGACGGGAGAACGGCTCCGTGGGATCAGGCAGGGGGACAGGCTTGAAGTGCCCGCCGACAATCCATCCCGCGAACCACGCCCATGTCGCAGGATAGAGCGAGAGGAACGCCGCGAGTAGCAGCGGCAGACCGAGCAGCATCTTTGAATCGAACAACCCCGCAAGCTCGCTGAGCCACGAGAACGTCGTAGTGAAAAAGACGAGGCCGGCGACATAGCCGAGGCGGAAGTGATACCAGCCTGCGCGGCGTGCGGGCTTTTTCATCCACACCGCCCAGAGCAGCGGCCCCAGTGCGATAAACGCAAATCCTCCCACGTCGCACGGCGGGAAGCACAGCGCCAGCATGACGCCGCTCAGCGCGGCTGCAAGCCACGGCCAGAGCCGGAACCACGCGGAAGGGCGCTTCTCTTTTTCATTCATCTACTCGAAATGCCGCGCAGAGCCGCCCGGTGCCAAGCACCATTCTTGTCGTTATTCGCGACGCACCCGCTTGCTCTTCTTGGGTTCCGGGCGCGGATCGAGCGCCTCTTTTAGCGCCTTGGCGTAGCCGGGGTTCACGCGGAAATACTCCTTGTCCATTCCTTTCGCGTCATAAAAGGAGTCGCTGTCTGCATCCACGTATCCTAGTGAAATCAGGCCCTTCAGAGTGTCAACCAGTTCCGATGTTTCGAGATCGCCGCAGCGTGCACGCAGTGTTTCTCCATCTATTTCGGATCCCCCGATCCCGAGCGCTTTGATGATCGAAATTTCTCCTCCGTCGAGTTGGATGTCGTATTTCATATCTATGTGGATGCTGAATTAGCGTTTTCCGCGCCAAACAAGCTACAGTCGTTCTTTGACGTCTGCTTGAATCCACTTCCACAACCGCTCCAGTGATTCCTTGGATTCTCGTTTGGTATTCACCAGCTCGGCGGCGGTGAAGCGCGTCCCCTTCGGATCGCGGCGGGCGAAGAGGTAGAATTTGATCTTCGGCTCCGTGCCTGATGGGCGCACGGCGACGCGGCGTCCATCGGCGAGATCGAAAATCATCATGCTCTCGCGGGGCAGCGTGTCGCCTTCCACGTCCTTGTAGGTCTTGGCTTTGAAATCACGTGCGCCGGTGACTGCGGAGCCGTCCATCGCTTTTGGCGGCTGCTTCGCGTAGGCGTTGGCGAGTTTCGCGATCTTCGCCGCGCCGTCCGCGCCCTCGAAGGTAATCGTGCCGTTCTTTTCCAAGTAGAAGCCGTAGTCGGCATACACTTCGTCGAGCAGCGCATCTACGGTGAGGCCGCGCGATTTGGCGTAGGCGCAGACTTCGGCGAAGAGCACTACCGAGGCATTGGCGTCCTTGTCTCGGACGAAATCATGCGCGCTGTAGCCGTAGCTCTCCTCGCCGCCCGAGACGTAGTAAGTGCTGTGCTTCAAGCGCAGGTCGCGCGTCTCGCCCTCGCTGAGGTCGCGATATTTTGCGCGCACGGCGGCAGGGAGCGCGGCTTCGTATTTGCCGAGTTTTTCGCCGATGTATTTGAAGCCGGTGAGCGTCTCCACGCAGCGCAGGCCGTGTTTGTTGGCGATGGCTTTTTGCAGGTCGGTGGTGACGAGCGTCTTGATGATCGCCGCACGCTCCGCGTTTTCAGCCGTGAGCACTCCTTGTCCGATCAGTTTGCGCACGCGATACGCGGCGATGAGCGAGCCGATTTGGTTTCCGCTGAGGAGTTCCATGTCCCCGTGCGCATTGCGAATCGCGACGCCCATGCGGTCGGCATCGGGATCGGTGGCGATGACGACATCGGCGTGCTCCTTCCGCGCAAGCGCGACGCCGAGTGCGAGCGCCTCGGCGTTTTCGGGATTCGGCGATTTTACCGTGGGGAAGTTGCCGTCGAATTTGTCCTGCTCCGGCACGACTGCGAAGCGGAAGCCGAGTTTCTTCAGCATCGGTTTGCAGATTACGCCGCCGGTGCCGTGGATGCTGGTGAAAACCACCTTCAGCCGGTTTGCGCTTTTCACCATCGCGGGATCGAGCACCAGCGTTTCGAGGCGTTTCATGTAGGCGTCGTCGAGTTCCTGCCCGAGCACGGTGAGTTTGCCGCGCTTTGATTTCGGAAGAGGCGTGTAGGCGTCGCTCGTGAGCGCGTTTACGCGGGCGACGATCCCGCTTGCGTGCGGCTCGACCACTTGCGCCCCGTCGGCGAAGTAGCATTTGAATCCATTGTCGTGCGGCGGATTGTGCGAAGCGGTGATCACCACGCCCGCAGTAGCGCCCGTGTAGCGCACGGCGAAGGACAACTCCGGCGTGGAGCGCGGCCCGGCGAAAAGCCCCGCATCGCAGCCAAGCTCCACCGCAATCTTCGCCGCCAGCTCCGCGAATTCGCGCGAAAAATGCCGCGTGTCGTGCGCGATGACGATCTTTGGGCGACCCTTGAGCTTCTTTTTCCCGAACCACTCGTGGCAGTAGCTCACAAGCCCCTGCACCGCGCGGCTGATGTTGAAAAAGTTCATCGCATTCGTGCCGACGCACGGCAGCTCGGGCCGCGCGCCGTCCTTCGCCCTGCCGCGCTCCGCCGCGGAAACCACGCGCCCGATGGTGCGTCCGCGCAACCCGCCCGTGCCAAACGCGAGCGTGCGCCAGAAACGATCCACCAGTTCGCCCCACTGCCCGGCCTCGGCGAGTTGCGTCACGCTTTCCGCGTAGCTCGGCGAAGTATCCGCATCCACGAGCAGACGGATGTTTTTGGAAACGGAATCGAGCAGTCTCGCGGCTTCGAGTGCTGCGGCATTGGCAGGTGTTGGCTTCTTCATGGGAACATCCAAGCACAACATGCGGGCGAATGTGAAAGTGAAAGTGCGATCTTGTCCCTTCTGCTTTACACGTGTTCTGCGGGCGCTGAGTATGTCGGTGTGGAGGGCAATGTAAACGTTGCGTGATTTCCGTATGGCGTTTTCGGTCGGTTTGATGGCGTGTTGGCGGGGCTGCTTTGGCGGCGCGACAACCAAATCACTGCTGAATGAAACCGGGGATGCTTCTTTCACTTGCTGCGAGTCTTTTCATCGGGGGCGTCACAGCCGCCCGGTGGAAGGGATATGTCCACACTATTGGTCTGACAGGTTATCGTGTCCCTGACTCCCGTTGACTCGTCACAGAAAGTTGGGCATCTTTCGCGCATGAGCACACTTGCTGAAATTGAATCCGCCGCCACGGCCCTGCCTGCCAGGGAGAAGGCGGAATTGTTGCTTTTCGTCGCCGGGCAATTGCGGGCCGAGGGCGCACCACTGCCAGAGCCGCGCCTTTTCACGCCGGAGCAACTTCAGGCGTGGATGGATGAGGACGAAGAGGATATGCGGAAATTCCGCGCCGGGGAGTGAGGCTCGTTCTGGACACGAGTTTGGTGCTGGCCGCGTGCGGTCGCACGGCGGGAGCTTCGCACGCCATCTTTGATCTCGCGTTGACGCAAGGCTGGCGGCTGTTCATTGGCGATTATGTGATGCGCGAGGCGGAGCGTAACGTGCGGGAACGTTTGTCCGACATTGCGCGCCGCGAGTGGCAACTCTTGCGCCCCATGCTGGCGGTGGTGACCGATGAGTTGACGCATCCGTGGCCGGTGGTCTTCCCGGCGGCAAAGGACAGGCCGGTGCTTTTCACCGCCGCCGCAGTGGCGGATGTGTTGCTCACGCTCGACCGCGCGGATTTCGGTGGTGTGATGGCAGCGGGCTTTTACGGTCTGCCGGTGATGAGGCCGGGCGACTTTTTGCGACGCGAGCGTGCTGCGGGACGGCTCGCGCTCTGAACAGAAAATACAACAACCAATCACTGCTGAATGAAACCGGGGATGCTTCTTTTACTTGCTGCGAGTCTTTTCATCGGGGGCGTCCATGCCGCCGATTGGCCGCGGCTGCTCGGGCCGGCGGATAATGCGACTTCGCCGGAGACGAAGCTTTTGCGCGAGCTGCCGAAGGACGGGCCGCGTGTGCTTTGGCAGGTGGAGAAGGG
>CAIYUV010000012.1 GCA_903929475.1 uncultured Spartobacteria bacterium | reverse complement strand
CGCACTCATACCAGCCTAGGGCGCAGCCCTAGGATTCATGATGTGAGAAAGCAAGAGGGCTGAAAGCCCGTCCCATCCCGAACCCCCGCACCCGCCGCCCGCCCCACAACTCCGTCCCCTTCGCGCCTTCGTGGTTCATTCCCGCCCGCCCAAAGCCCCGAAAACCGCCCGCTGCCTCAGCGCCGAAGCCGACCCCGGCGGGCTTGAGTGAGCGTAGCTGCGTTTTCATACCCCGCATCATCCACGCCCCGATTCCCCGCGCAAATGAACCGCCCGTTACCCCGCCGAAGGAACAAATTTTTCATCCCGCCTTGCAAAACAGTGCTCTCACGCGCAGCCTCCGGCGCATGGCATCGGCAAAGCCCTCCCCTCTCCTCGACACACGCGTCATCTACTGCGGCGAACTCGCCTGCCACTGCGACGATCATGCCTCGCATCGCGTCTCACATTACGCGGAGGGCCAAAGGCCCGCACTCATACCAGCCTAGGGCGCAGCCCTAGGATTCATGATGTGAGAAAGCAAGAGGGCTGAAAGCCCGTCCCATCTTCGGCAGGAAAGCATCAGTCCCACACGTAGGCCTCGTTATATTCGACGCCATATTTCGCAAGGAACATTCGGAACTCCTCTTGGAAAGTCCGCTGCCGGTGATGCTCCTCCTGCCGGTCAATGTATTCGCACAGCGAATCCAAATCCGACGGCCCAACCGAAAAGCAGCCGTATCCGCGCTGCCAAGCGAATGAGCCCAGCGATGAGGACTGGCCCTTGAGCCATTTCGACGATGTCGTCTTCAGCGTCTCCACCAGTTCCGCAATGGTGATCGTGCGCGAAAGGCGGATGGCCAGATGCACATGGTCAGCGACGCCACACGATGCGCTTCGCAGCCCGCATTACGCGCGACCGTGGCAAGGTAGGCGTGCAGCTTCGACCTCACCTCCGCATCCAGCATAGGCACGCGATCCTTCGTGCTGAAAATGACGTGGACAATGACGAGGCTCAGCGACTGCGGCATGGTGGGATGGTTGTGTGGGTGGGATTATTCCGTGAAATGGCGACGTATCTTATGGAGCAACCGGCGGAATCGGTAGTTTAGCCCCAAGTCGTCCTTGGAGTGTTCGCGGACGCTTTCGATGCACTTCTTCGCCGCATCGCAAATGTCATCCACAATCCCAAAGGAGTTCCAACCATCGTATTTTGTCTTCGCATCGCGCGTGGCTTTCTTGAATGCCGACAACGCCTGATGCACCGCGTCCGAGATACGAAACGTGCCAATGTGAATGAGTTTTTCCACCTCCGCTTCTGCCTTCCGATTCTGTTCCTTAAGGGCTTCCCATTTGGCTTCGTGTGCAGCCTTCTGCTCCGCACTCAATGTGTCCGGATCCGTGTGATAGTCGTCAATGTATTGCGAATTGTAGTTGAAGATGTCGTAGAGCTTCTCGATGAGGCTTGAATAGAGTTCCTCCTTTCGTTCCCACCATTTCTGGGATCTTGAGCCTGCCAAGGTCAGCTTTGCCACGACGACGGCAAGAACCACTTGGAGCACGAGTGTCAGGAACATTTCCATGAATCCCCTTTATCGGGTTACAGTGCTTCCTGCAACCTCGCTCCACTTTTGGCAGTGCAGATGGGACGGGCCTTCAGCCCTTTTCCACTTCATCGCGATACACCTTGGGCTGCGCCCAAGGCTGGTATGAATTCGGGCCTTTGGCCCTCGGCGGCATCCCGAATAAGGTGCAGGTTGGGCAACAGGGCCGTGCGGCGGATGCCGTTGCGCTTTGATGACCGCATCTTCTCCGTCTCCGCGCTGGACAGCCGCCGCAAGGGCGAAGGCCGACGAACTCATGCTGGTGTCGTGCGCTTTCGGTCTTTAGTCCGTCTCGGTCATCGCTTCGTCCTGCTGGGTGACGCGGACGATTTCTTCGACGGTGGTCTGGCCTTTGAGGACGCGACGCCAGCCGTCGGATCGGAGGCTTTCCATGCCGTCCTGGAGGGCGCGGGCTTTGAGGGCGCTGCCGGTTTCTTTGCGGATGATCATGCGGCGCAAGCCTTCGGTGATGGTGGCGACTTCGAAGATGGCGCGGCGCCCGCGGTAGCCGGTGTGGCGGCAGCTTTCGCAGCCCCGGCCTTTGTAGAGTTTGGTGCCGTCGGGGACGTGGAAATCAATCTCTTTGAGGTATTGGGGGTCGTAGGTGGTTTCGGCGGTGCAGTCGGGGCAGATGGTGCGGATGAGGCGCTGGGCGAGGAAGCAGCGGACGACGCTGGCGAGGAGGAAGGGCTCGATGCCCATGTCGAGCAGACGGGTGATGCCGCTGACGGCGTCGTTGGTGTGGAGGGTGGAGAATACCAAGTGGCCGGTCATGGCGGCGCGGATGGAGATTTCGGCAGTCTCGAAGTCGCGAATTTCGCCGACCATGACGATGTTGGGGTCCTGACGGAGGATGGCGCGGAGGCCGTTGGCGAAGGTGAGGCCGATGTCGGCTTTCACATCAATCTGCGAGATGCCGGGGAGGCGGTATTCGACGGGTTCTTCGACGGTGATGATGCGGCGGGAGATGGCGTTGATGCTGGAGAGGAAGCTGTAGAGCGATGTGCTTTTTCCGCTGCCGGTGGGGCCGGTGACGAGGATGATGCCGTTGGGGAGGGCGAGCATTTGTTTCATCTGGGCCATCTGGCGCGCGCCCATGTCGAGGCGTTCGAGGCCGAAGGTGAGTGTCTCGGTGCGGGAGAGGAGGCGGAGGGAGATGGATTCGCCGTTCACCGTGGGGATGGTGGAAACGCGGACGTCTATGGAGCCGGCGGCGGTGGTGAGGTTGATGCGGCCATCCTGCGGGAGGCGGCGCTCGGCGATGTCCATATGGGCCATCACTTTCAAGCGGGAGATGATGGCGCTTTGCAGCACGCGGAGCTGCGGCGGGACGGCGACTTCGTGGAGGATGCCATCAATACGGACGCGGATGCGGAGGTCGCCTTCGAGGGGCTCGACGTGGATGTCGGTGGCGCGTTCGACGATGGCTTCGCGGATGATTTGGTTGACGAATTTGACGACGCTGGCCTCGGGATCGTCGTTGGTGATGTCGAGCGCGGTGTCCTGCTCCAGCGTTTCGTAGGCGCGGTTGTTTTTGAGGATTTCCTCGAAGACGTCGGCACCGACGCCGTAGGCGGTGCGCAAGGCGCGAAGGAGCTGGGTGCGCGGGGTGAGCTGCCAGCGGATTTTTTTGCCGTTGAGCTGCTGCTGGGCGAGGCGTCGTCCGGTCTGGTTGAAGACGTCGTAGGTGGCGAGGGTGACGGTTTCGCCTTCCTGAGCGATGGGGAGGATGTGGTGCTTAAAGACGAAGCGGCCGGGCAGGAGTTGCAGCGCGAGGCGGTCTATTTTCTGGGTGTCAATCGGCTCGCACGGGGTGCGGAAGATTTTGCCCAGCTCGGTGGTGAGTCTGGCTTCGTCGGCCTTGCCGGTGTTGAGGACTTCGACGGTCCATGTGCTGCCACCGGGGGCTTTGATGGCGAGGAGTTCGGCGGCGGTGGCGTCGTCGCAACCGGAGGCGAGCAGCGCGTCGAGTAGGGCGCGGAGCTGGCTCATTTACTTGCGGCGTGTGGGGGATGAATCTTCGCTGCGGAGATTCGGTGTCTGGCTGCGCATGGAAGAGGAGGGGGTGACCACTTTCGCCTTGGGGATGCTTTCGCGGATGCCCACGGGAACGAGCGCCTGGTCGAAGTCGGGCGGGATGTTGAAGGACTCGAAGGTTTTTTCGCGAAGGATGGCGTTTTCTGTCGGAGCGACTGTGACGACCGGGCGCATGATGACGATGAGTTCAGTGCGCGTTTTGTCCTTCGTGGTCTTGCCGAAGAGCGGGCCGATGAGCGGGAGATTCACGAGTTTGTAAACGCCGCCCTTGGCGTAATCCTGGCTATCCTTGATGAGGCCGCCGAGGATGAGGGTGCCGTTGTTCGGAACGGTGACGTAGGTTTTCAATGCGCGGCGGGAGACATTGGGGATGTCGTTGTTGTCAATGCGGGTGGTGCCTGCGCGCTCGGAGACGTTCTGGACGACTTCGAGGGAGACTTCCTTGTCGCTGTTGATGAGCGGGAGGACTTCGAGGCGGAGTTCGATGGGTTTGAATTGAATCTGGGAGTTCGAGACGATGTTGCTGTTGTTGGCGGTCGCGCCGTTGTTGAAGGAACTGTTGATGCTCGTGGGCACGGGCACTTCGTCGCCGGAGGTGATGACGGCGCGCTTGTTGTTGGTGGTGAAGATGCGCGGGGAGGTGATGACTCGGAAGCGGTCCGTATTTTCGAGGCACTTCACGACAGCCGAAAAAGCATCCCCGGCGAGCAGCACGCCACCGAGTCCGCCGCTGCCTGCGGTGAGGGCCTGCGTGATGTTTTTCTGATTGATGATGCCGTTGAGATTGAGGACGGGCTGGTTGGCGCTGTTGAAGCTGAGGATGCCCCCCGCAGGTGTAGTGGTGGTGCCGGTTCCCGTCCCCGTGCTGCCGCCGATGGGGTTGTTGGTGCTATTGAGGATTCCGCCGTTGCGCAGTATGTAGTCTATTCCGAACTCGGAGGATTTGCTCAGCTTGAGTTCGCCGATGACGACCTGAATCATCACCTGCGCCTGCCGGGTGTCGAGTTTGTCAATGAGGGCGAAGACCTTTTCTTTCACGTCGCGGGTGCCGATGACGATGATCGTATTGGAGCGTTTGTCGGCGATGATGGTGCTTTTGCCGACCTGCTGTGCGACGGGCTGGGTGTCGCGCTCGCTGGTGGAAAGGGATTCGCCAAGGGAGCCGGCGTCGCTCCCGCCACTGCCGCCGCCATTGCTGCCGAAGTTGCTCCCATTTCGATTGTTGTTCAGATTGGGATTCGTTTGTCCCGGCTGCCGCTGGTTGAGTCCTTGCGCCGTGCCGCCTGCTCCGCCGCCAGCGTCCTTGTCGCCGGGATCTTTGATGGCGGCGATGACAGCGTCCATGACTTCCTCGACAGGACGGAAACGCAGCGGGCGCATGGCCGGCTCCACGAAATGCGACTCGGCGTCGTATTCCCGGATGAGCGTGCGGATGAGCTTCATGTTGATCGGGCGCGAGACGACGTGGATGCGGTTGGTGCGCTTGTCCGAGGTGATCTTCACCTTGCCGATGACGATGTTGTCCTCGGTCGGCCCGAGGCTGCCGGTGGAGCCGTTGATTTCGACGGAGATGTTGCCTTCGGTATTCGCGGCGGTGGCTCCGGGAATGTTCGGGACGGGTGCGCCGTTGGCGTCGGTGACGACGCCGCGATTGACGCGCGGGGCGTTCGGTGCGCCGGTCTGCTGGGTCTTTTCAAAAAGGTCGGTGAGGCTTTTCACGACATCCTCGGACTGTGCGTGTTCGAGGGTGATGAATTCGCTGATGACCTGCGCGGGCTCGACATCAATCGCGCGGACGACACGGGTGAGCGTGCGGATGATCGCGGTGTTTTCGGTGACGAGGAGCGCGTTCGCTTTTGGAAGCGGGACGACGTTGGTGAAGCCGGCTTGGTTCGGCACGAGGATGCCAGCCTGGATGGTCTGCGCGAGTTCGGTCGGGTCGGCCCACTTGAGTTTGAAAAGGAACATCACCACTTGCTCGTTGGCGGGCAGCAGTTCCTCGCGGTCAATGAAAGGCACGCCGACTTGTTTCGGATTAATTCCAACGCCGGTGACGCGCATGATTTTCTCGTCCTCAGTCGGGACGATGTAGAATCCGTTCATCGCGAGGCTCATTTCCATGAGCTTGATGGCCTCGCTTTTCGGCACGCCGGTGCCGGTGACGAAGATGGTGACCTGCCCGACGAGCTGCGTGCTGTAGATGAGCCGCTTGCCGGTGATGCGCTCGTAGTGGCCGAGCACGTCGCGGATGTCGGTGTTGATGTATTGCAGCTTTTCCATCGGCTCCACCGTCTGCGCAGTCGCGACGGGCGGCGCAGGAGGAACGGGCAAATTTTGCGGCGCAGGCGATGTCACCGGAATTGGCGGCGGCACGGGGGCAGTGCCGGCTTGCGGTGTGGGCGGAGTCTGCGCGAAGCCGGGGATGGCGGCGAAGAGGGCGATGACGGCGATTTTGGCGTGGCGCAACACGCGGCGGGGTGTAGCGGTGCGCACGGAGGCGGTCAACCCAAGTCGCGTGATAATTGGCAGTCGGTGAAAAGGCATGGGAAGCGGTCTGAAAACCGCAGTCGTCGCGGTGTCTCCCTCAGACTCCACCGACGACCCGTGCGTTCAATGAAGGGGCGGGACTTCGTTCAGCGTGGTCCACTTCTCGGTCAGGCTCTTCGCGAGTTGGAGGACTTCCACGGGGTCGAATGGTTTACGCAGGAGCAGCAGGCGGTCGTTGTGCCCGAGTTTCTCCACGATCTGTTCCCACGAGTAGTCGCTGTATGCGGTGCAGATGACGACATGAAGATTTGTAGCGAGCTGCCAGATGCGGCTGATGGTTTCCACGCCGTCCCAGCCGGGCGGCATGCGCACATCCACAAATGCGACTGCAAAAGGATGCCCGTCGTTTTCGGCCTGCTGGATCGCGTCCACGCCCTCGCGTCCTTGATATGCGGAGAAAATTTCAAAGGAGTCGTGGTGCACGGCGGGCGAGTGGCCGCCAAAAAGTTGATCCTCGTAGGCGGAAAGCTGGGCGTTGAGCACCTGCACCGGGTTGAGAATTTTCCGGAAGTCCTCGTGAATCGAACGGTTGTCGTCTATAATCAGGATGCGGCGGTTGATGCTCATAAAAAATCAGGAAATTTTCGAAGGCTCCTTCGCGGCGATTTTCATTGGCAGTTCCAAGGTGAAAAGAGCGCCGCGGCCGGGCCCGTCGCTGGCGGCGGTAAGGTTGCCACCCACTTCCTTGGCGGTGTTTGCCGAGGAGTGCAAGCCGAAGCCGTGGCCGTTTTTCTTCGTCGTGAAGCCGTGGTTGAAAATGCGCGTGAGATTTTCCGGCGCGATGCCGCAGCCGAAATCGCGCACGGCGATGCGGACGAAACCGCTGCCATTGTGCGAGGCGACGATGCTGAGCACGCGTTCGTTCCTTGGTTTTTCGCCCATCGCCTGCCGGGCGTTGGTGATCAAGTTGATCAGGATTTGGAGGACTTTGTGCCGGTCGGTGTGGACTTCCGGCAGCGTGGCCGGGCACTCGGTTTTCACTGCGATGCTTTCCCGCTGAAGATCCGTGCCAGCCATGCGCAGTGCCTCGGTGATGAGCGATGCGGCCGTGTGGCCTTCGAACACGCTGCTTGTTTTTGCATACGTCTGCTGCATGGCGACGACGTCCTTGATGTGCGCGACGTTTTTGATGAGCTGCTCGGTCTCGGCAAGCCGTGCGTTTTGCTCCGCCTCGAGCTGCGATGCGAGCGAGGCGAGGTAGCCCGGCAGCACGGCGCCCTTGCCGCCGCTGCTGAAAAATTCCGTCAGGTTGTCTTTGTTCGCATCCAGCAAATCCGCAATCCTGCGGACGCTGGCCGCCTTTGTCTGGCGCGCATTTTCCGCGAGCAATGAGGCGGAGACGTTCACACTGTTGAGCACGTTGCCGACGTTGTGCAGCACGCCCGTGGCGACCTCCGCCATGCCGGCCTGGCGCGAGGTGTCCACGAGTTTTTTGTGCAGTTCATCGAGCTGGCGCTGGGCGCGGTTGCGCTCGGTCACGTCGTTGGCGAGGACGATCTTCGCAACTTTCCCGGCAAAGACGATGGCGTGCGCGGTGAGTTGCACCTCGATGATCTCGCCGCTCTTTTTGCGGTGCTTCCATTCGCCGGCGTCGAGTGATTTCGCACCGCTGCGGAAGGTGCGTGTGACGACCATCGGGTCGGCGCCGTGGGTGATTGCAGGCAGCGAGAGGTGGGTGAATTCCTCCTGCCCGTAGCCATAGTGGCGCAGTGCAGCATTGTTCACGGCGACGAAGTCGAGCGTTTCGAGATTCACCACAAACATGGGCATCGGGTTGTTCTCGAAAAGATTCCGGTAGCGCATCTCGGAGTCGCGCAGCGCTTCCTCGGCGTGCTTGCGATCCTGCACCTGCTGGTGCAGCACGCTGGTGCGCGCGAGCACGTTTGCCTCAAGGTCCAGTTGAGCCTGATTGATTATCGCATCACGCTTTTCAATTTCCACGAGCAGTCGGTTGAACGCCTCCGCGATCCCCCCCGCCTCGGCATCGTCTATTTTTTCTGCACGCAGGGCGAAACTGCCGCCATTCACCACGGCATCCACGGAGTGTGCAAGCTTCACGTAGGGCTCGGACACGACGGACTGGAGCCGGTTCGTGAGCCGTCGCGCTGCGAACGATGCGAGCAGGAACGCGATGAGGGCGACGCCAGCGTCAATCAACAGACGCGTGAAGATCGGCGCGAGGCTGGTTTCCACGACGAGGGTGCCGATGAACTGGCCGCTGCTGTAAACCGGCTCGTGGTGGCGCAGCCGCGTGAAGCTGAGTTCGTTCTTTTGCCGCTGCTCCGGCACCAGTCGTGCGGGCAGGTTGTTGCTGGTTTGCGAAGAACGCGCAAAGAGCCGCCCGTCCGCGGAGAATACCGCGGCTCCGGTGATGCCGGGCTGCGATGCGATGGTGTTCAATGTGTCGGTCATCGGCTGGACGGTGCCGAGTTGAAGCGGGAGGCGCGCACTTTCCACTGCGACATGGCTGATGGTGACAAGCGATGCGTGCGTGGAGAGGCAGCGCGAGACGAAATCGAATGTGAGGAAAAGGAGGCACGCAATCATCAGTGCCGCGTTGCTTGCCAGCATGGTGATGTGCGTGAGCTTGCTCCGGAGCGGGTATTTTACGAGGCGCTGCCTGATTCTTTCCTCGATGCGCGCGATGCGGCCCTTCGGCGGTGGCGGCGCGGGAGCCGGCGCAGGGGCTGGCTTTTGCGGCGCGATGGGTGCGACTTTCGCTACGTCAATCGGCCCGGAAGGCTCGGTGGAGCCATCCGGCAACTGGTCGGGGGCCGACGTTGGCTGTGACATGACGCTGATATAGAAAAGACCAGCGCTGCAATTGCAGCTTCCGCGCCAGAGGCGGCACGCATTTTCTTCGGGGAAAACTCAGACTCCCGCCGGCGCCAGGCCTTCGCGTTTGGCGTGTTCACTTTCCACGCCCGGCGGCACCCAAAGTTCGCCGAGCGAACGAGCGCCGTCGGCGTGAAAGTGCAGCGGGAGCACGGCGCAATTGTTCACTTTGAAGCGGTGGATGAAATCATAGTAGCCCCGCATCGCCACGGCATCCAGCTCCGCCGGCTGCAACTGCATCAGCCACGCGACCGCGTTCATGAAATGCCCGTGGCAAAAGACGAACGCCCGCTGTTCAGTGCGCGCTGCGAAGCGCTCGATGGCGTCGTTTGCACGACGGATGAAGTGCGCGAACGACTCCGCATTCGGCGCGGTGTGATGCGGGTCGCAACGCTCCCAATATGCGTGCGCCATCGCCACGCGCTCCTCCTGCGTCGTGCCCACGCACAGCGCCGGTTCGAGATATTGCACTTCCTGCACAGGCCATTCCTCCACGCGCACACCGGGGAAACGCGCCATGCTCGCCTCCGCAGTCTGCCGCGCGCGCAGATAGGGCGAGACGACGATCAACTCCGGCTCCACCGTGAGCGCCTCCGCGAGCTGCTGCGCCTGGCGAAAACCGAGTGCGCTCAGCGGATACGACGCCGCCTCCGTCGTGCGACCGCCTGCATTCGCCACGCTTTCGCCGTGGCGGATGAACCACACCTCCCTATGACTTTGCATCGTGGTCGAGTTTTTCCATCCGCACTGTGTAAAAACGAAACACACCACCGAGCATCAAAAATCCCCCCGCCATCAGCCAGCGCGCCGCGAGATATTTGGTGTAGCTCGACTGCGGATCGTCGCGCCGGTGCTCCTTGCTCGTGTCCCCGCGCATCGGATACGCGACGCCCGAACGCATCGTCTCCACGGCATTCCAGCCGTAATAGAGGGCGATGATAAAACAGAGAATGGAGAAAAAGCGCATGGCTGACGTTTAGCGTGGCGAGTGACTGGTGACTGGTGACTGGTGACTGGTGACTGGTGACTGGTGACTGGTGACTGGTGACTGGTGACTGGTGACTGGTGACTGGTGACTGGTGACTGGTGACTGGTGACTGGTGACTGGT
>CAIYUV010000011.1 GCA_903929475.1 uncultured Spartobacteria bacterium | reverse complement strand
TCGCCACGGGCGGCGAGTTTGTTGATTTCGGTGAGCGTCGGAATGGGAACGGGCTGGCCTTTCGGAATGATTTCCTCTGCGGGTTTAGTCGCGTCTGTGCCTGCGAGAAAGATGTCCTCCCCGATGAGACGCGAATATTCGGCAGGGATCTGTGCACCGGCGGATCGCTCCATAACTCCTGCGCGCGTGCGTTTGAATACTTGCTCAATGGTGAGGCCGGGGGTGCGCAGGTGCGTGATGAGTTCGGAGGTGTAGAGGCCGTTTGCACCATCTCCGTCGGACGCGGCACGTCCGGCGTCGGTGGAAAATGCGATGAGCGATCCGGCGGGCGGGTTCATTTCCACGAGGCCGCCTGACTTCGTCGTGTCGCGGTTGGCGGGATTGCGCGCGACGGGTGTTGTGCGGCAGGCGTCGAGAATCACGAGGTTGCAGCGCACGCCGGAGTTGCTCATTTCGGCGACGACTTGCTCGGCGTTGAAGAGCTTTGTCTCCGCCAGCATCCGGCGCGCAGTGTCGTCTGTAGCCTCGGGGAGGTAACCGGTTTTCACCGGGAGCAGGTAGTTCGCGCCGGAGACGGATATGCCGTGGCCGGCGAAATAGAAGAGGCCAACATCTGCTCCGCGAAGTTTGTTCCGAAATTTCAGCAGGGCAGCGAGCAGTTCGTCGCGTGTTACGTTATGTTCCTCGATGACGGTGAAGCCGAGTGTGCGCAGTGTTTTAGCCATCGCCTTTGCGTCATTCACCGTGTTGCGCAGCGGACCAACGGCGGTTTCGTAGCGGCTGTTGCCAATGACGAGCGCGACACGCTGGTGTTTCGTTTCGTCAGCGGCACTCGCTGGTGAAGTTGCAAATGCGAGTGAGCAGACTGCGGCGAAGATGACGCGGATGCAGATGGTGATTTGCACTGTGGAAGACACGCGATTAGAACGCCGAAAATAGAAAACCAATGCAAGCAGGCATGCGTTTCCTCGTCATGAATTTAACACGCACACTCAACATCGCCGTCATCGCGCTTTTCGCCGGATGCGCATCTCACACCAAAGACGCAACACGCAACGCCGAACTCACGCCCGGTGACCCATCGGCCCCTTCCCAGGTCACCCCCGTCGAAGCTCTCGCCATAGCGCACGAACTCGCCACGCACGAGTGGCGTCCCTTTTCAAAAAATATCCTCCACGGAAAGGATCACGCTGGTGTGCTCGTGCATACGCCCGATGCAGGATTCCAGGAGCAGCCCGGGCGTCCCGGGTGGTGGCTGCCCGGAGAAGTGAACAATGGCATTCCATACAAATGGGGCGGCTTCGACGGGCCTACTTTGTTTGATACATCAATTGCAAATGGTCACGCAGCTGGCGACGTTTCATCGCCTGCCAAACGCCGTGCTGACAATGCAGCCGTAAGCGCGCAGGCAGCGGGTGTGGATTGTTCCGGGTTTGTCTCGCGTTGTCTGAAACTTCCAACCGTCCACGATACCGCACAGCTTCCGTCGGTTTGTTTCGTGTTGTCGAGTGCCGGCGACCTTCGTCCCGGCGATCTGCTGAACATTCCGCATCGTCATGTGATTCTTTGTGCCGGGTGGGCTTCAGACGATCACACATGGATTTACTTTTATGAAACTGGCGGCCCCCCTGAATACTGGAAGCCCGGTCTGAAACAGGCACCTCTCGATGCGCTCATTGCGCTTGGTTATCAGCCGCTTCGCTATCGCGGAATGGCGACCGAGCAGCGCACCGATGGAAAGCAAGTTCTCGCTCGCGCTGTTCGTTCCGTTGCCGATGTAGTCAGCCAACCGATCGTCGGCGAGCCATAGAGCATGATCTCTTGATGCTCATGCGATCCAATCTGGCGAAGTTTAATGGCGACCCTACGGGGAATCGAACCCCGGTTACTCCCGTGAAAGGGGAGTGTCCTAACCGCTAGACGATAGGGTCACTCTGAATTGAGGGCGCGGAATATGTGGAGCGATGCTGCGCCCGGCAAGCAGTTTTCCTTGGTTGCGGTGATTTCGCGCGCGCGGCCATGCGGTTTTCGCTACGCGCAGACGTTCGTGGAGCGCTGGCCGGCGAAGATGCGGGCGCGTTCGCCGGTGGTGAGTTCGCGCCACTGGCCGGGCATGATGCCGTTGAGATCAAATTCACCGATGCGCACGCGGATGAGGCGGAGTGTGGGGTGACCGATGGCGGCGGTCATGCGGCGGACCTGGTGGTTCTTTCCCTCGATCAATGAGAGCGCGAGCCAGCAGTCGGGGACGTTTTTGCGGAAGCGGATGGGAGGATTTCTCGCGGCGATGAATGGCTGAGGGTCGAGGAGCCAAGCGCGGCAGGGGAGGGTTTTTGTTTTGCCGATGACGATGCCGCGTTCGAGTCGGTCGAGGTCGTCGCGAGTGGGGATGCGTTCGATGTGCGCCCAGTAGGTGCGCGAGTGGGCGTGCTCGGGGGCGAGGAGTTTTTTGTTGAGGAAAGGTTCGTCGCTCAGCAGGAGCAGGCCTTCGCTTTCGGCATCGAGACGACCGAGCGGATACACGTCGCGCGGGAATTTGAAATCGGCGAGCGGGCGGTGCGCGGAGCCGTCGGTGGTGAACTGACTGAGGACGCCGTAGGGCTTGTTGAAGGCGATGAGCATTATGTGTCGAACTTCAAACGCGATTCGAGCCGCTGCGTCCAGAGCGAGATCGGCAGTGTGATGACGAGATAGCCCACGGCGAGCGGCAGGTAGCTCTCGAACGGGGTGAAGGTGAAGCTGTTCACGTTCGTGCCGGCCTGCGTGAATTCATTCAGCGCGATGATGGAGAGGAGCGAGGAGTCTTTGACGAGCGAGACGAATTGCCCCGCGAGTCCCGGCAGCACTTGGCGAATGGCCTGCGGGAAAATGACGTAGCGATAGGTCTGCGCGGTCGTGAGGCCGATGGCGCGTGCGCTTTCGAGTTGCGAGCGGCCCACGCTTTCGATCCCGGCGCGGATGATTTCGCTGATGTAGGCGCCGGTGAATGTCGCGAGGATGAGCGGCCCGGCGATGTAGCGACTCTCCATTCGCAGCACATGGCCGAAGACGTAAAAGTAGAGGTAAATCTGCACGAGCAACGGAGCGCCGCGCGTCAATTCCACGTAGATGCGTGAAATGTAGCGCAGTGGGAGAAAGGACGCGCGCCGTGCGAGTGCAAACACCAGCCCGAGCAGGCAGCTCGCAGGCAGTGCAATCGTAGCGATGGCGAGCGTGGCGACCCAGCCGTCGAAGTAAAGCCGCCGGTAGTTCCACACCGCTCCCCAGCGCCATTCGTAATCCAGCGCGAGCAACGCGGCGACCGCCACTCCCGCGACCACCACGAGCGCGAGCGCAAAGCTGAGCGCCCTGATGGGCAGCGACGGCGTTGCAGTGTGGAGTGCGGACATAAACCGCACATATACGCGTGCTCGTGCGCTGGCGAGTGTGATGCGCACCGCGCTTGGCATCGTCCTCGTGAGCGGATACTCACTCGCGCATGAAAACACTCCTCTGCACATTCGCCGTCGCCGTCGCTCTCACCGCTCCTTCTTTTGCGAAGGTGAAAACCGAACTCATCACCTACAAGGACGGCTCGGCGGAACTCGAAGGCTTCCTCGCTTACGACGATGCGGTGAAAACTCCGCGCCCCGGCGTCCTAGTCGTGCACGACTGGACGGGCTTGCAGGAATACACCAAGACCCGCACGACGCAGCTCGCCGAACTCGGCTACGTGGCCTTCGCGGCGGACATCTACGGCAAGGGCGTGCGCCCGACGGACCCGAAGGAATGCGGTGTGCAGGCCGGCACTTACAAAAACGATCTCCCGCTGCTGCGCCGTCGCGTTTTGCTCGGGCTGGATGAATTGAAAAAGCAACCCGGCGTGGATGCGAAGAAGCTCGGCGCGATTGGCTACTGCTTCGGCGGCACGAGCGTCCTGGAACTCGCCCGCAGTGGCGCGGACGTGCGCGGCGTCGTCACCTTCCACGGCGGACTCAGCACCACGCTCCCGGCGGAGGCGGGGAAAATCAAAGCGCGCCTGCTCATCTGCCACGGCGGCGCGGACGAATACGTGAACAAGGAAGTCCCCGCATTCAAAGCGGAGATGGAAAAGGCGAAGGCCGACATGAAGTTCGTCACCTACGAAGGCGCGCAGCACGGCTACACGAAGCCCGGCCCCGCCTATCAGGAAAAAGCCGACAAAGAATCATGGGCCGCGATGAAGAAGTTCTTCATTGAGGTGCTTGGGAAGTAGTGATTGGAGTAAACCAATCTCCCGCCCCTATTTCCCTTCCTGCGGCAGCTCCTTGATTTGAATATGCCGGTATTCGAGTTGGCCGCGGTCCGCCTCCAGCCCGATAGGCCCCGTCGCTGGTAATTTCAGCGCCTCCTCCAGCACCTCCCCATTGCACGTGCAACGCGCCACGCCGTCCTTCACCTCCACCACCATCACATTCCAATCCTGCGCCTTGAATTGCTTCAGCTCCTTGTAAGGCCCGGCCACCAGATAATCCCTGCATTGCAACTGCGGCTTGCGCAAAAACACGCCGCTATCCGCATTCACCGCCGCCCGGAACTCCAGCTTCAAAATGAAATCTTTCGCAAACTCCCGCACCGTCCACAACTGCCGGAGATGCGGCCCCTTCTTCTCGTCGAAATCATTCACCACAATGCACCCATCTTTCGCGGTGTAGCGCCCGTCCGTCGCCTCAAGTTTCCCCTCCAGCGAAGCCTCCCCCTTGTAGCCCCAGCCCGAAAGATCCTTCCCGTTAAAAAGACTCACAAACCCCGCATCCGGCGCCCAATCCCCCGCAAACACGCCAGCGCACATCGTGGAAAAGAAAAGGGTGGAAAGAAAAAGGAGCGTTTTCATCGTAGGAAAGACCCGCACATACCAGCACCCTTGGGTGAAAAGCGAGCATTCATCATCCGTGGCGGGGACATCGGAAATCATCCCCGACATCTCGCGTGACAATCTACATGCATCGTCCCCGCACCGCCCATCCATCCGTGTGTATCCGTGAAATCCGTGATCAAACCCGCACACCCGAAATTGTCCCGGAGGGCCTGCGCGAAATCCGGAGCGCCAAGTGACAGGCAGATTCAGCAGATTGAAGCAAACTTGGCGAAGTCCGGGGTGAAAAGGGCGGGATGGGAGAGGAAAAGGGCGCTCTTCTCTGTAGAGGCGGTGAAAACGGGGATTTTCTCAGCCAAGAAAGTCATTCCGACGGCCAAGAAAGTCATTCCGACGGCAAAGAAAGTCATTCCGACGGCAAAGAAAGTCATTCTTTCGGCCCAATCAGTCATTGATTGGGCAGCATCAGTCACTGATTGGGCAGCATCAGTCACTGATTGGGCAGCATCAGTCACTGATTGGGCAGCATCAGTCACTGATTGGGCAGCATTTCCCGCCGACTTGGCCGGATAGGTCATCCCCTTCGACAAGAAAGTCACTTTCCCGGTCGTCGGAGTCATTTTCCCAGAAGTCTGTCGGAAAGTTTGAGTGGAAGAGGGAAAGCGCGGAGGCGAGGTGATAAAGAAAGGGAAGAGCAAAGGGGCATGGCCCGGAGGCGATATCGGGAGGGAAGGGATTGCTGGCGGGGTTGTCGGTAAAGGATGAAGCCATATTCCAATCATCCCCGCACCCATGCTCCGCGACATTCCCCGCCATCTCGACGAACTCCTCGATCACGCCCGTGTCGCCGATTACCCCGGCGCGATGAACGGGCTGCAACTCGAAAACAGCGGGCGCTTGGCGCGGCTGTGCGCGGCGGTGGGTGCGTGTGAAGCGTTGCGCGTGGAGGTGAGAACCATTCGTTCCCATTCCTCTAAACTTTGTCACTTCGATGAAGGCAAGGCCTCTGCGGTCATCGGCCTTTTTTCGATTTTTACGAAGCTCTGCACGCGTTCGAGGAAGAGGTAAATGACCGGCGTGATGTAGAGGGTGAGGAGTTGGGAGATGAGGAGGCCGCCGACGATGGCGATGCCGAGCGGGCGGCGGGCGTCGGAGCCGGCGCCGATGCCGAGGGCGATGGGGAGGGTGCCCATGATGGCGGCCATGGTGGTCATCATGATGGGGCGGAAACGGACGAGGCAGGCCTCGAAAATTGCGTCTCTTGCGCTCTTGCCCTCGACGCGCTGTGCCTCCAGTGCGAAATCAATCATCATGATGGCGTTCTTTTTTACGATGCCGATGAGGAGGAGGATGCCGACGAAGCCATAGACGTTGACTTCGTAGCCGAAGAGTTTGAGGGCGAGGAGTGCGCCGAGGCCGGCTGAGGGGAGGCCGGAGAGAATGGTGATGGGATGAATGAAGCTCTCGTAGAGGATGCCGAGGACGAGGTAGATGACGAGGACGGCCATGAGCAGGAGGAGGCCGATGCCTTGCAATGAGGATTGAAATGCCTGTGCGGTTCCTTGGAATCCGGTGCTGATGCTTTCGGGGAGTTCGGGTTTTACCGCTTCTTCGATTTTTGGGATGGCGTCGCCCAGCGAAATTCCGGCGGCGAGGTTAAAGGACAGCGTCACTGCGGGCAACTGGCCGAGGTGTGTGATGGTGAGCGGGCCTGTGTTTGCGCCTACTTTCGTCACTGCGCTGAGCGGGACGAGGGCGCCCGTGCTGGAGCGGATGTAGAGGGTGTTGAGATCCACGGAGTCGCGCTGAAATTCGGGGAGTAATTCGACGATCACCTGATACTGGTTCGTCGGTGTGTAGATGGTGGAGATTTGGCGGGAGCTGTAGGCGTTGGCGAGCGCGGTTTCGATTTGCGCTGCGGTGACGTGGAGTGCCGAAGCCTTGTCTCGCTCCACGGTGATGAGCACTTGCGGGTTGGTGATTTGAAGGTCCGAGGTCACATCCATGAGTCCGGAAATGCCGCGCATTTTCGCCTCCACCTTGGGCGCTGCGGCGTAAAGCTCGGCGAGGTCGGGGCCGAAGAGTGTGAACTGATACTGGCTCTTCGTGAGCGTGCCGCCGAGGCGGATGATGGGGACGACCTGGAGATAGACGCGCATTCCGGGGATGTCCGCGAACTTGGGGCGAAGCTGCGCGATGATTGCATCCGCCGGGGGGCGTTTGTCGCCGGGCACGAGGTTCAGGAAAAGACGCCCGGTGTTTGCAGTGGTGAGGCTCGGGCCGCCGACGCCGATGGAGGACATGTAGCCATCAATATACGGATTGCCTACGAGCACGGCTGCGGCCTGCTGCTGCAACTCGCCCATTTTTTGAAACGACGCGCCCTGCGCTGCCTCGGTGGTGGCGAAGATTTGTCCCGTGTCTTCATTCGGGATGAAGCCCATCGGCATCGTCATGAACATCCACGCCGTGACCACAACGCTGCCGAGCGCCACCGCCAACACAATCACCGGATGCCGCATCGCTCGCGTGAGCGTGACCCGGTAGAGCCGCAGCACTCCGTCAAAGAAACGCTCCGTAGCACGAAAAAACAGCCCGTGTGTTTCGCGCCCCGTGTGCGCCTTGAGCATTCGCGAGCACAGCATCGGGGTGAGCGTGAGTGATATAAAACCGGAGATGAGAATCGCCACCGCGATCACCACGGCGAATTCATTCAGCAAACGCCCAAGGATTCCTCCCATGAAAAGCACGGGCAGGAAAACCGCCACGAGCGAAATGGTCATGCTGACAATGGTGAAGCCGATCTGTTTTGCGCCGTTCAGCGCGGCTGTCATCGGTTTCTCGCCGGCCTCGATGTGCCGCACGATGTTTTCAAGCACTACGATTGCGTCATCCACCACGAAGCCGACCGCAAGTGTGAGCGCCAGCAACGAGAAATTATCCACGTTGAATCCCAGCAGATACATCGCCATGAAAGTGCCGATTACCGAGAGCGGCATGGCCACCGAGGGGATGATGGTGGCCCTGACATTGCGCAGAAAAAGAAAGATCACCGCAACGACCATGACGATGGACAGCACGAGGGTGAATTCCACTTCATGCACGCTCGCGCGGATGGAAAGCGATTTGTCCGAGAGCACGTCCACGCTCACAGCGGGAGGAATCTGCGTGCGAAAAACCGGCATGAGTTTCTTCACACCGTCCACCACCGCCACGGTGTTTGTGCCCGGTTGTTTTTGGATGGCCAGCACGATGCCGCGCGTCTGTCGGAACCAACTCGCGATTTTGTCGTTCTCCACGCTGTCAACGACGCGTCCGAGTTCTTCGAGGCGAATGGGCGATCCGTTGCGATAGGCGACGATCAATTTACGGAAACCCGCCGCGTCGGTGATTTGCCCCTGTGTCTGAATGGTGGTGGCCACGCTTGGGCCGTTCAGCGTGCCGGTGGGAAGATTCACATTTCCCTCCGAAATCGCCGCGACCACTTCATCAATGCCAAGATGCTTGCTGGCCAATGCGCGCGGATCGAGCTGCGCGCGCACGGCGTATTTTTGCGGGCCGAAAATGCTCACCTGCGCGACGCCCGGCACCGTCGAGATGCGCTGCGCGATGAGCGTCTCGGCGAACTCATTTACTTCCGAGAGCTGCATCGTTGGCGAAGTCACCGCGAGGTAAAGGATGGGGGAGTCCGCCGGATTCACTTTGCGAAAAGTCGGCGGGCTAGGCATTTCGCGTGGCAAAAGTTTGATGGCGGTGCTGATCGCCGTCTGCACATCCAGCGCGGCTGCGTCTATGTCCCGATTCAGCGTGAACTGGATTGTGATGCCCGTCGTGCCGAGCGAACTGCTCGAAGTCATTGAGTCTATCCCGGCGATGGTGCTGAACTGCCGCTCCAGCACGGTTGCGACGGACGACGCCATCGTCTCCGGGCTGGCTCCCGGCAGAAATGCGGTGATTTGCAGCGTAGGGAAATCCACGTTCGGCAAATCGCTCACCGGAAGTTTTTGAAACGCAAAAAGCCCGAAGCCGAAGATGGCCAGCATGACCAGCGTCGTCATCACCGGCCTGCGGATAAATGGTTCGCTGATGCTCATGTCACTATTTTCAAACGCAGCATTCTCGCGCTTCCGGACTGGCTCGTCGGTTTGTCAGGAATCGCAACTGCCTTCTCGATGACTTTCGCTCCGGGCACGACGCGCGACTGGCCGTTGATGATGATTTTTTCGCCCGCCTCCACGCCTCCACCGAGGATGCTTTCCTGTCCCACAGTGCGGACCACCGTGACGTTGCGCGTCTCGACGGTGGAGTCCGACTTCACCACAAAAATTTGCGTTCCGCGCTGGCCGCTGGTGACTGCGGGACTTGGCACGACTATGGCATCGCGCTGTGTGTCCAGACGAAGAACGACATCCACGAACGCGCCCGGCCAGAGTGTTGCGTCCTTGTTTGGAAAGCTGGCCTTCAGCGTGACGGTGCCGGTTGCCGCGTCAACGGTGTTGGCAATGAAAGCAAGAGCGCCTTCGCCAAGTGTGTGCCCGTCTTTCGGGTCACGTGCGATGACGGGGAGTGTGCGCGTCTCCATGCCGCGGCGGATGTCTGCGAGGTGTTGTTCTGGCAGCGCGAACGTGACGTAGATGGGAGAAAGCTGGACAACCGTGGTGAGCGGAAGATCGTCGCCGACTTTGACAAGATTGCCCTCGCGAAGACGGATGGCACCGGTGCGACCGTCGAGCGGTGATTTGATGGTGGTATATCCGACCTGGGTCTGCGCGATGAGCACGAGTGCCTCGTCCGCTTTCACGACGGCGTCCGATGTCTCGACCTGCGTGCGAGCCTTGTCGAGCGCCTCCTGCACGCCACCGCCCTTGGCGTCGAGTTGTTCCTGCCGTGCAAGTTCGCGGCGCGCATTCGCCGCCTGTGCGCGGTCACGCGCGAGGTTGGCCTCGGCCTGGGCGAGCTGGGTTTCGTAGAGCTTCGGCTGGATGGTGAAAAGAAGGTCACCTTTCTTCACATCATCTCCCTCCTTGAAGCTGACCTTGATGAGTTCGCCACCGACCTGAGCCTTGATGGCGACGGAGGCGATGGGCTCGATGTTGCCAAAGGTGCGAAGGTCGAGCGGCATGTCCTTGTGAACGACGAGCGCAGTGTTGACGGGAACAGTTGGCATTCCCTGCGGTTTGCCTTGCGTAGCGGCGTCCTTGTTTCCGGGGCAGCCGGCAAGGAGGATCACAGCGCAAACCAAAATCAAAAAGCGAAAGGGTGTTGTTAGCGAGAGCATGGCGTTAATCGTTGGTGTTTTTCTTTCCGGTCGCGGTGCTGCGGACCTCCGGCGGGTCGTCAAATATCGAACGCAACGCCTGCATCGCGCGTAAGACCTCACCTCGCACATCGGGTTGTAATTTCGCCAGATGCTCGGCGAGATACTGTTCCGCAGACTCAACCGCACGCTGGTAAATGCGCCGTCCGCCCGCAGTGAGCTTGAGCGCCACGCGCCGCCGGTCGCCCGTCCCAATCTCCCGGATCAAAAGCCGCGCGGCGACGAGGCCGTCCACAAGTTTCGATGCAGCCGGAGGCGTCAGCCCCAGAAAAGCAGCCACGTCCGAGAGCATCGCGCCCTCGTTGCGCCCCACGAAGGCGAGCGCCCGGAACTGCGGCATCGTGAGATCCGGACTGCTCTCGCCCTGCGCATGGGCGCGGAGGACGCGCATTACGAGCGGGACGGTGTCCAAAACTTCGGCGGCACACTGGCGGGCGGTGGCGGAATTACGTTTCACTTTAGAAACAGTGTCGGAAGGAAACTATTGCACAAGGAAAATTCTGGGGATGCAGTTGATGTGTGCCCGCGGTATTCAGAGGGCACGAGTGAATTTCGACCGACTGTGCGGAAACCAAATGCCGCCCGGCAAACCGCGCCAGCAGGACTGTTCCGATAATAGAAGGGGGAGAGCGGGCGAAGAGATTCGAACTCTCGACATTCTCGTTGGCAACGAGATGCTCTACCAACTGAGCTACGCCCGCATTACTAAGGCGCGCAAAGTAGGGGAGGCCCCACGTGGCACGCAAGGGTTTTTTTCCGTGGATTGCACGACTGGCGGTGAGTTGCGTAGTTTCGGGAATGATTCGCTCTCTTGTTTTCGCGCTGTCGCTCGGTCTTTTCACCGCTTCCAATGCTTTGGCTCTTTCGGACAAAGAACTGGAATCCATCGGGCATCGTGTGTGGCAGGACGAGTGCGCCGGGACGCGCGAGGGGCTGACTTCGTGGAATTCGGGGGAGGGTTTTCCGTCGCTCGGGATCGGGCATTTCATCTGGTATCCCAAAGGCGTGAGCGGGCCGTTTGAAGAAAGTTTCCCGGCGCTGGTGCAGTTCCTTGCGGCGAATGGTGTGAAGGTTCCCGCTTGGCTGCGTGGTGAATGTCCTTGGGCTACGCGTGCGGAATTTAACGCCGACCTGCGCGGTGCGCGGTTGACTGAGTTGCGGGAGTTACTGGCGGGCACGGTGCGTTTGCAAAGTCGCTTCCTGGCCCAGCGGATGGAGGCTGCGCTGCCGAAGTTGCTCGCCGCTGCGCCTGCGTCGAAGCGTGATGCGGTGCGGAGGAATTTCGAGCGGCTTGCTGCGAGCGGGAAGGGGACGTTTGCGCTGATTGACTACGTCAATTTCAAAGGCGAAGGCACAAATCCGAAGGAGCGCTACAAGGGCGAGGGCTGGGGATTGCTGCAAGTCATCGAGGGAATGACGGAGGATGTTTCGTCGTGCCGTGCGTTCAGCGATTCCGCCGCTCGCGTGTTGACTCGCCGCGTGAAGAATGCGGAAAACGATGAGTCGCGCTGGCTGAAGGGTTGGATGAACAGGGTTCGCTCTTACGCGGAATAAACGCGACGCCGGGGTGGGGTTTTCATTTCGGCAATCGGGAATCAAAACAAGATGGACAACGTATCTGAGCAAGCAGTCGCAGGAGTTCTCACGCCGCTTTTCGCGCTGCGGAGCGAAAGTGATTTTGGCTGCGGCGACACGGGCGCGCTGCGTGGATTCATCGAGTGGGCGGCGGCGCACGGTTTTCGATGTGTGCAGCTTTTACCCGTGAATGAAACGGGCGCGGACCACAGCCCCTACAACGCAATCAGCTCCGTCGCCATCGAACCGACGACGATTGACCTCACGGCGCTGCCCGACCTCCAGCCCTCGGAAATCGCCGAGCACAATGAGTCCATCAGCGCCGGGCCTGTGCGCTGGCGCGTGGTGAAAGCGACCAAGCGCAAGCTGCTGCTGCGGGCTTTTGCGAATTTCACCGAGCGGCACTGGGAGGCCAATGACGCGCGTGCCCGCCAGTTCGCCGCTTTCGTAAAAGCTGAGTCTGCTTGGCTCGATGCCTATTCGCTATTTCGCGTCCTCGCAGAACGTCACGGTAGCGAGCAGTGGGACGAGTGGCCGCCGGAGGTCTGCTCGTTTTCCGCTGCGCGCAAATGGCTGGCCTCGCAGCGCAACGGTTCGGAAATCGCGCAGGAGATTCGCTTTGTCCAATACGTGCAGTGGATCGCTTTTACGCAATGGCGTGAGGCGCGTCAGTTCGCCAGCGAGCGCGGTGTCGTGCTGATGGGTGATGTTCCGTTTGGCGTGAATTTCTACAGCGCGGACGTGTGGGCGCAGCCGGAGTTGTTCGACCTCGACTGGTCCGGTGGCGCGCCGCCGGAGCCTGCGTTTGCGGACGATGAATTCACCCGGCGCTGGGGGCAAAATTGGGGCGTCCCGCTTTACCGCTGGCCTGCACATCGCGCGAGCGGCTTTACATGGTGGCGGCAGCGTGTGCGCAAAATCGAGGAAGCGTTTCACCTTTTCCGCATAGACCACGTGCTTGGTTTTTATCGCATCTACGGCTTTCCGTGGCGTCCGCAGCGCAATGCAGAATTCGCCCCGCTCACCATCGAGGAAGCTCTCGCGCGCACGGGCGGCGAACTCCCTCACTACATCGAGCACGCCGACGATTCTCCGGAACACTGCGCAGCGAATCGTGCGCAAGGTGAGGAATTTCTCCGCGTGTTGCAAAGTGAAGTCGGCCCGACTGCGCTCGTTGGTGAGGATCTCGGCACCGTTCCGCATTACGTGCGACCGAGTCTGCTTTCGCTGGGCATCCCCGGCTTCAAAGTGCCGCAGTGGGAAAAAGAACCCGACTCGCGCCTCACTCCCGGCTCGGAATACACGCCGTGCAGCATCGCCACCTACGCCACGCACGATCACGAGCCGCTCCGTGCGATGTGGACGCGCTGGATGTCCATCATCGCTGCTGCGCTCGAAGAGCCTGAGCGCCTCGCCGCCGAGCGCGACAACGCATGGCGCGAAGCACGCCGCCTCGCTGCTTGGGCCGGTTTTGAAGTCCCGCACATCATGGATTTCGACGAAGTCCACGAACGACTCATCGCCGCGCTTTTCCGCAGCCGCTCGCGTTTCGCCATCGTCATGATTACCGACCTGCTCGGCACCGACCAGCGATTCAACGTCCCCGGCACCGTCGCCGCCGACAACTGGAGTGCGCGTCTCCCGGAAGACTGGGCCACGATTTACGCCGGGAAAATACAACGCATTTCCGCACTCGTGGCCGCCAGCGGGCGATGAATGATTTTCGCCACAGCGCGGTGCATCCTTGCTCGCGGCGGGCAGTCGTGCCATTTCCACCGCCCGCGCATGACTGAACTCGCACTGCCTGCCATCACCGCCCGCACTTTTACCCTGCCAAATGGCCTCGAACTCCTCGTGCAGGAAGATGCGTCTGCGCCTGTCGCGAGCGTGCAGGCGTGGGTGAAAACCGGGAGCATCCACGAAGGCGAATGGCTCGGCGCGGGACTCTCGCACTTGCTGGAGCACATGCTTTTCAAAGGCACGCCGACTCGCGCATCGCAGGACTTCGCGCGCTCGGTGCAGGACCACGGCGGCTACATCAACGCCTACACGTCGTTCGACCGCACGGTGTATTGGATTGATGTCCCGGCGCGCGGCGTGGAGGCGTCGCTCGATTTGCTCGCCGATGCGCTGATGAATTCCACGCTCCCCGCCGATGAGTTGGAAAAGGAGCGCGAGGTGATTCGGCGTGAGTTTGCGATGGGCGACGATGATCCCGACAGCGTTGCCGGGAAGCAAATCTTCGCCACCGCGTTTGCATCGCATCCGCTGAAATATCCCGTCATCGGCCATCTCGATGTCTTCAACCAAATCACGCGCGAGGACCTTGTCGCCTACTACCGCGCCCGCTACGCGCCGAACAACGTGTTCTTCATCGTCGTCGGCGATGTGGATGCGGACGCCATCCACGCACAGATCGCCACGTTTTTTGAAAAGCACCCGCGCCGTGCGTTGCCTGATGTGCTCGTGCCTCGCGAGCCAGCGCAGCTTGGTCGTCGCGAGAAACACAGCGAGTTCGAGACTGAGCTGACGCGCTTCGCCCTCGCGTGGCACGTGCCGGAAATCACACATCCCGATCTGCCTGCGCTCGATTTGCTCGCGACCGTCCTCGGCGGCGGACGCAGCGCGCCGCTCTACCGCCGCCTGCGCGAGGAACTGAGCCTCGTCCACAGCATTGATGCGTGGTGCTACACTCCTGCGAGTGCAGGACTTTTCGGCGTGGATGCGATTCTCGATCCCGGCAAACGCGACGCCGTTCAGCGCGAAGTGCTCGCGCTCATCGCGGAGGTTCAGGCCAACGGAGTCACCGTCGCCGAGTTGGAAAAAGCGCGACGCCAGTTTCTCTCCCACCAAATCAGCGCGCTCACCACGATGCGCGGCAAGGCCAGCGACCTCGGCACGAACTGGCTCTACGCACGCAGTCTTACTTTCACGCACGACTACCTCGCGGCTGCACAGCACGTCACGCCGGACGATCTCCGCCGAGTCGCCCGCGAATATTTCACGCCGAAAAACCTCACCATCTCCTCGCTGAATCCCAAGGGCGCGCCCGCCAGTAATGCCGCTCGCGACAGCGTGAGCGTCGTAGGCGACACGCAAATGTTCACTTTGAAAAACGGACTGCGCCTGCTTGTCCGCGAAGATGCGCGCCTGCCGCTCGTCTCGATGGTCGCCACGTTTCAGGCCGGACTTCTCGCGGAGACGAGCGCGAACAACGGCATCACGCGCCTGCTCTCGCGCACGCTTTTGAAAGGCACCGCCACACGCACCGCCGAGCAAATCGCCGAGGAGATCGAGTCGGTTGGCGGCAGCATCTGCAGCGAAGGCGGCAACAACTCGGTGAGCGTCAGTATGCGAGTCCTCCAGCCGGACTTCGCACTCGGCCTCGACTTGTTCGCCGATGTGCTGCGCCACGCGACTTTTCCGGAAAAAGCCATCGCACGTGAAAAGGAAGCACAGTTCGCCAGCATCAAGGCCGACGAGGAGGAACCGACCAGCGTCGCGCGAAACCTCCTGCGTGCGCGGTTGTTTGGCGCACACCCGTTCGCACTGCGCTCGCTCGGCACGCCGGACTCCGTGAGCGCCATCACGCGCGACGACCTCATTGCCTGTCGTGACCGCGTTCTCTGCGGCGCAAACGGCGTCCTCGCCATCTTCGGCGCAGTGCGTGCGAGCGAGGTGAAAGCCCTCGTCGAGCGCGCACTCGAGGCGCTGCCCGCTGGTGCTCCGCTTTTCCAAAATCTCCCGCAGCCCGCTCCGCTCACCGACTCGTGCGAGGTCGTGGAGGCAAAGCCCAAGGCTCAAGCCGTTCTCATGGTCGGTTTTCCCGGCGCGGATTTCTTTTCGCCAGACCGCATCGCGCTGGAGTTGATTGACGAGGCGTGCAGCGACCTCGGCTCGCGTTTGTTCAACCGCATCCGCGAGGAAATGGGCCTCGCCTACTTCGTTGGCAGCAGCAATTTCATGGGCCTCGCTCGTGGCGCGTTCTCCTTCTATCTCGGCACCGACCCCGTAAAGATCACCGAGGTGCGCGCAGCGCTGAGCGACGAAATCGCCAAGCTCGCCGCTGACGGCCTCAATGAAAGCGAACTCGCCCGTGCGAAGGAAAAACTCCTCGGCGCGCAGGCCATTCGCAATCAAAGCAACGACGCCCTCGCGTTTAGTTGCGCGCTCGACGAACTCTACGGCCTCGGCCACGCGCACTACCACGGACTGCGCGAGCGCGTGGATTCCGTGACGCTCGATCAAGTCCGCGAAGTCGCGCGCCGCACCTTCACGCAGGCGAGCGTCACCGCCATCGTGCGGCCATGAGCGACTTCGCGCAGACCGGGCTCATCACCACGCTCCAGCGGCTGAACGACAGCCACCTCGACGCGCTGGAGACCGAGTTGTGCGCGCTCGCCGTGCAGCGTCCCATCGCACTCGTGCTCCCGTGTCACGCGGCGGAATTGGAACGCCCCGCACTCGCACACATCGTCACGGAGCTCTCCGGCGCGAAGTGGATCCACGAAATCGTCGTCAGCATGAACGGCCCCGACGAAACCGCGCACGCGAGGGCAGGGGAGTTTTTCGCCCGCCTGCCGCAGCGCGTGCGCGTGCTTTGGAACAACCCCGCTGGCGAATCCTCAGCGCCCCGCGCAGGCAAGGGAGCCAATGTCGCCGCTGCATTCCGCCTGCTCGGCGGAGAAAATGACGCCGCTATTATTGCCACGCAGGATTGCGATGTCGCCAGCTTCCGGCGTCAGGATCTCGCGCGCCTCTGCTACGCCGTCGCGCAGCCGCAATTCGGTTACGCATTTGCCAAGGCCTACTACTCCCGCGTCACGGATCGCCTGTATGGACGCGTCACGCGCCTCTTCCTCGCGCCGCTGCTCCATGCGTGCGTGCGCGTCGCCGGACATCATCCGCTTTTGGATTTCCTGCTCAGCTTCCGCTACCCGCTCGCCGGCGAAATCGCCCTCACCCGCGAAGTCGCCGCCGCCCTTCCCATCGCGCCCGGCTGGGGCCTCGAAGTGGCCATGCTCTGCGATGTCTTCCGCCACCTCGACCCGCGCGCTGTTTGTCAGGTGGACGGCGGCCCCGGCTACGACCACAAGCACCAGCCCGCCGCCACCGCCCTCGCCGACATGGCCGCCGAGATCGCCGCCGAACTTTTCCGCCACCTCGCCGCCGAGGGCCTGCCGCAAACCGCCGACTTCCGCGCCGCCATCGCCGCCGCCTACCAGCGCGAAGCCGCCCTAGCCCTCCGCCGCTCCGCCGCCCTCGCAAAAATGAACGCCCTCCCCTTCGACGAACCCGCCGAGCGCGAAATCATCGCAGCCTTTACAGCGCGACTGTAGTATTTTGCGCCTTGGAATTCCGTGCAAAGCACGCTACTCGTCTGCCATGACCATCACCTTGCCAGACACGCCCGCAACGATGCGCATGAGCGAAGAGGAAATTCGCACCGAACTCGCCTGCTCATTGTTCGCGCGCGGCAAGGTGTCATCGCGCGTCGCCACCGACATCGCTGGCGTGAGCTACAGCCGCCTGCTCGATGCCCTCTACGAGCGGCGGATTCCGTATTTCACAACCGAGATGCTGGCGCAGGATATTGAGTCGCTCAACAGAATGTTCCCGGATAACCCACTCCCCCTCCCATCGGTCTGAGCATGCTCGTCGTTTCGGATACCTCCGTCCTCGTCAATCTCGCGGTCATCGGTGAAGCGGACATTCTTTCCCGCTTGTTCATGGTGGTCGTCGCTCCAGAGGCTGTGCGTGCGGAGTTCCAGCGCCTTGCATCGAGCGATGCTGCGATTTCGCAGCGCGGTATGGCCCGAGTGGGTTGAAGTGCGACAGCCCACCCACATCCCCGAAGACCTGTTCACAGGGCCGCGCCCGCTTCACACAGGCGAACGCGAAGCCATTGCCCTTGCCCTCGAAATTCACGCCGACGCACTCCTCGTGGATGAAGAAGCCGCCCGCTCCGCCGCAAAGGCGCACGGCCTGAATGTCACCGGCATCGCAGGCATTCTCCTTCGCGCAAAAGCCTCCGGCCTCATTTCCTCAGTCGGCACCATTCTCGACCGCATCATGGACGAAGCAGGTTTCTGGATGGGCAGCGCATTCCGCGCAGAAGTCCTCCGCCTCGCAGGTGAAGCACCTTGAGGTTTGAGTGATGAACGTAGTGCCTGAGCACTTTTCCCCCTAAAATACCGGCTTCCGCGCCGCCACGCCTTCGCTGCGAAACTGTAGCCGCTTGCCTCGGGGCGGAGTTCTGCTACGCAGCGCGGTGATTGATGAACGCCCGCCGCAACACCCAGCGCATCCACCTGTGAAACTTCGACTGCTCATCTCAATTGCCACCCTCGCTTTCTCACTGCTCTGCCCGCTGAGTGCTGCTGCGGAGGAAAACACGAAGGACGACACGACCGAGCAGGACAAGCTTGCATTCACGCTCTACAACAAAGGCGATTACGCGGGAGCGGAAAAGGAATGGCGTGCAGTGCTGGCTATTCGAGAGCGTGTGCTTGGAGCGGAGCATCCAGATACATTGATGAGTCGGAACAATCTGGCCAACGTGCTGCAAGACCAAGGCAAGAATGCGGAGGCGGAGAAGGAGCATCGAGCGGTGCTAAAGGTGAGGGAACGAGTGCTTGGGGCTGAGCATCCGGATACGTTGCAGAGCCGGGTCAATCTAGCCGCGGTGCTTGGATCCCAAGGCAAGAATGCGGAGGCGGAGGCGGAGAATCGAGAGGTGTTGAAGTTGATGGAGCGAGTGCTTGGGGCGGAGCATCCCGATACATTGGCGAGCCGGAACAATCTGGCCAATGCGCTGGGAGACCAAGGCAAGAATGCGGAGGAGGAGGCGGAGCAACGGGCGGTGCTGAAGGTGAGGGAGCGGGTGCTTGGAGCGGAGCATCCTGATGTTTTAATGAGTTGCTACAATTTGGCGCTATGTCTGGCGGCGCAAAAGAAGCACAAGGAGGCGCTGGAGTTCATGCAGCGGGCGGAGGCAGGCTTTGCGAAAACCTTGGGAGCCGATCACCCAACTACTAAAAACGCCAAAGCAGCCCGCGAGCAGATCGAGGCGGCGCTGAAGGCGGAGTAGGCGGCGGGTTTTGCGGGTGGCGGAGGTGTGTGGGAGTGCGAGCGCGGGGGATTTTGGATTGGGGTTGGCGGGCTGCGGATGGGTGTGGGGCGCGGGTTCGGGAGGGCGATTCCGGGAAAAATGGGCGTTCTTCTCTGTTGGATGGACGTCCAAGAACGGGCCGTGGACGTCCAAGAACGGGCCATGGACGTCCAAGAATGAGCCGTGGACGTCCAAGAACGAGCCGTGGACGTCCAAGAACGAGCCATGGACGTCCAAGAACGAGCCATGGACGTCCAAGAATGAGCCGTGGACGTCC
>CAIYUV010000010.1 GCA_903929475.1 uncultured Spartobacteria bacterium | reverse complement strand
CGGCCCAGGCTACACCCTCACCTTCACCGCCATGCCCTACAAATCCTACACCATCCAATACAAAGACACTCTCACCGCAGCCTCATGGACCACCCTCCAAACCTACCCATCCACCCCTTCCCAGCAAACCATCACCTTCACAGATCCCACGGCAACAGGCAGCAGATTCTACAAAATTACCACACCGTAAAATCCACAGACAATTCTTTAAAATATCTACCGCCATTGGCGTGCAAGATGATGTTTTATGGTGGGTTTTGATGAAGAACACACACTACAGCCTTCAAGCGTCTCCCATTTTTTGCCACAAACAGTTCTTGAATCCCTTGAAAAATAACACATGAAAGACACAAGCACCGTTACCAGCAAGGCGTGAGTTTTGAGGGTCGGCATCCTCTTATTTCAAGCTGCAAAATAATGCCTTTCCTTTACCTGCGTCCCCGTCCCGGGTGGACAATGCGCGCTGAAGAAACTGTCATCGGTCATGGAAAATCGTCAGTTGCGGACTAGGGGAAAAAGCACCATTATTTATCAAATGACAATCCCATACACTTCACAAGGAATCCGCTTCTTCCGTGTGCTGTGCTTTTGTGTCCTGACGCTTGCTGCATCCACACAGGCGGCCGTGGTCATCAATGAAATCCTTTATCGCCCCGGGACGGGATATCCCATGGACGCGGGGATGCAGTGGATTGAACTTCGTAATACGAGTGCCAGTTCAGTTGACGTTGGTGGGTGGCAATTCAACAAGGGGGTGAATTTCACTTTCGCAAACGGCACGACCATTCCTGCGAACGGCTTCCTCATCGTCGCTGCGGACACCGTGAAATTTCACGCCGCATTCCCCTCTGTGACGAATTACTTCGGCCCTTGGACCGGCTCGCTCGGCAGCTCAAACACGATACGCATTGTGGACGCGTTCAATGTGACCGTGGATGAAATGACTTACTACAGCGATGGCGATTGGGCGACTCGATTTCGTGAAACGACCTATGGCGGATGGGCGTGGGGTGCCAGCGGTGGTAAATCCATCGAACTGCGTAATCCCGCACTGCCTCACACGAGCGGGCAGAATTGGGGCCTCAGCACTGCAACCATCGGCACGCCCGGTGCGGCGAATACTTTGGCCTCAACGAACCTCGCGCCTTTGATTAGCAGCGTGGCACATTCGCCAGTCATTCCGAAATCCACGGACACTGTTACAATCACCTGCCAGCTCACCGATGATTTGTTAGCGCCATCGTCCTCCTCCCTCACTGCGAATCTCATGTGGCGCGATGCAACAACCGCATCTCCCCCCGCATTTCAAAGTGTGGCGATGACAAACGACGGAACTGGTAAATTCTCTGCCACACTTCCGCCAAAAACGAATCTCACCATCGTCGAGTTCTACGTATCTGCGAGCGACGGGACAAACACACGCACTTGGCCAGCGCCAACGAGCGAAGGACAAAACGCGAACTGCCAATACCAGGTGGACAACGAAGTGCTCAATACCACGGACAGCTACTACCGCCTGATCCTCACGGCAGCGGAAAACGCAGCATACGAAAGCCTCGCCGCCAGCAATCCGAATAGTAATCGCGAATTCAACCAGACGCTCGTCGTGGCAAGACCGGGAACAACGGGACCTGAACAAATCATCCGCTACAGCGCTTCCATGCGCATAAGAGGCAACAGCAGCCGCGCCTATCAGTTCAAACCGCTGCGTATTTCATGGCCCAGCGATAATCTTTGGGATGGCGTCAGTCAATTTAACTGCAATCCAAAAGCGAGCTTCCTGCAATATGTCGGAATGAAAGTGTGGCAGAGCACCGGTGTCGCTGCGCCAGACGGCTATCCGGTGGAGCTTCGCCGTAACGGCGTCGAATATACCACATCCTCGGGCAGCACACCGGACTTTGGCAAATGGGTGCGCCTTGAGACGGTGGGTAGCGATTTTCTGAAAGGTCACTTCCCTGGCGCGAGCAGCGGCAACCTTTATTCCATCAGGCGCGACACGGGTGAATTTTATTGGCGTTCCGGAACGCCGGCCCCTTCGGATCCAAATCTCGAAATTGATGACTGGAGCAAACAGAACCACGGGGACGCCAATGACTGGACCGACGTCACCAGCTTTTTCACCACGTGGCAGACCGCCGCAGCCACACATTTTCCGGGGGCCCCCGCTGGCAACGTCCAGGGTGGAAATTGGAATAATACACCATTCACCTCTGCGGAAATCACGAGCGTCAGCACCGTCGCGGATCTCGATCAGTGGGCGAAGTGGTTTGCGATGGAGACCATTCTGGAAAATCAGGAAACAGGAATTTCGAACGGCATTGACGATGATTACGATGTTTACTTCTACCCGGCAGCCAACAGCCAGCGTCGTCTCCAATTCATCCCGCATGACATGGACACCATCTTCGGGCTTGGGGACTCACCAGTAGCCTATAACGCCGTTGGACTCTTTGACATGAGCGACAATGTCTCGGTCTTTAAACCTTTGCTCCCCTTGTTCGGTAATAATTCGAACGTCGGCAACGACGCGTTCCTCACCAAGTATTACTTCGCACTGCAAAACATCTACAGCACGGTCATGGACGCCGATACCACGAGCAATCCCAACCCGACGCTCTATGCCACACTAGACAGCCTGCTGACCGGCT
>CAIYUV010000009.1 GCA_903929475.1 uncultured Spartobacteria bacterium | reverse complement strand
CGGCCCAGGCTACACCCTCACCTTCACCGCCATGCCCTACAAATCCTACACCATCCAATACAAAGACACTCTCACCGCAGCCTCATGGACCACCCTCCAAACCTACCCATCCACCCCTTCCCAGCAAACCATCACCTTCACTGACCCAACGGCAACAAGTTCGAGATTCTACCGCGTGGCTACACCGTAAAAACTCATCAGACACCTGCTCATTTTTTCCGTGAGTAAAACTTCCTCCTTGAGCCTCACGCCATGCAACGCACAGCATTGAGCATGATTACTCTTGGCCTCGACAGCGGCACCCAAAGCACCAAGTGCATCGCACTTGATCTCGATTCCGGGAAAATAGTTGCCAGTGCCTCGCACGCCTACGGACTGATCGAGGGGCTGCCAGCGGGTCATCTCGAACAGAATCCGCAGACATGGCTCGACGCGGTGGACAAGACAGTGCGCGCGTGCATTCAACAGCTAGGGAAAAAGAAGGATCGCGTGCGGGCCATCGGCGTCAGTGGACAGCAGCACGGCTTTGTCCCGCTGAACAAAAAGAATGAAGTCATCCGCCCGGCGAAATTGTGGTGCGACACTTCGACTGCGGATCAATGCAAGCAATTCGAGAGCGAGTTCGGCGGCGTGGAGGAATTGATCAAACTCGCCGGCAATTCGATCCCGCCCGGCTTCACCGCGCCGAAAATTCTTTGGCTGAAACAAAATGAGCCGAAGAATTTCAAGGCGCTGCACACCGTGTTGCTCCCGCACGATTACATCAATTTTTACCTCACCGGCGAGAAGGGCATGGAGTTCGGCGATGCGAGCGGCACCGGCCTGCTCGATGTCCGCACCAAGCAATGGTGCCGCCCGTTGCTCGAGTTTATTGACGAGGGGCTGGAGGAATGTCTGCCGCCACTCGCCAGCAGCCGCCGCGCAATCGGCCTGCTCACGGATAGCCTGCGCGAAGCGTGGGGCCTGTCAAAAAGTCCGGTCGTCTCCGCAGGCGGCGGCGACAATATGATGGGCGCAATTGGCACCGGCAACGTGCGCCCCGGTGTCGTCACCGCAAGTCTTGGAACTAGCGGGACACTCTACGCATTCGCCGCCGAGCCGGTCGTGGATTCCGAAGGTGAGGTTGCTGCATTTTGCGACAGCACGGATCGCTGGATGCCGCTCGTCTGCACGATGAATGTCACCGTGGCCACGGAGCAGGTGCGCAAGATGTTCAACTGGTCGCATGAGGAATTGGAAAAGCACGTGCTCGAAACTCCCGCCGGTGCTGGTGGTTTGGTTTTCCTCCCCTACCTCAATGGCGAACGAACGCCGAATCTCCCGCAGGGCACAGGCATTTTCCACGGTCTCACCACCGAAACGATGGAGCCCGGTTACATGGCGCGCGCCGTGATGGAAGGGGTGACGCTCGGCCTCGCTTACGGGCTGAATCGTTTTCGCCAGCACGGCATCGAGCCTACGGAAATCCGCCTCACCGGCGGCGGCAGTAAAAGTGCTGTCTGGCGGCAGATTTGTGCGGACATTTTTAGCGTGCCCACAGTCTGCCTGCAAAGCGCCGAGGGTGCCGCGCTCGGGGCCGCTCTTCAGGCCGCATACGCTTGTGCGGCAGCCGAGGGAGAACCCACGCGCTTCCTCGTCCTCGCGGAAAAATACGTGGCGCTCGACGAAAAAACGCGCTGCCAGCCGCACAACAGCCGCCGCGAAACCTACGCCCGCCTGCTCACCCGCCAGAGCGACCTCACTACACGCCTGCACACCGCCGGATATTTATAACAAACACACGTCCACGCTGGCTGCTGGTTGAACGCCGGGAGCCTTTGTGTAATCAGAAGCACGAAACCTATGAATACTCGCTCGGTAGCCATCTTTGCAGTCGTAGTCGCCATCCTCGTCGGTGTGGCGATTTGGTTTTTGAACAGCGACATCGCACCACACGCAGTGCCAGCCGCCGCCGCTCCCGCTCCGACGCCAAAACCACTGGCTCCAGCTAGCAATCCGACGACTACAACCAAGACCATACAGTCGCCACCAGTCGCTCCGCAGGATCCGCCCAAAGTGGATACGGCACCTGCGCCACAGCCAGCAGCGATGACTGAGGACGATCGGAAAATTGACGAAATTCTCCGCCTCTATCCCGGCAACACGGACGCCGACCACACAAACACCGCACAGGCGCTCATCAACCTCCTGCCGGCACTCACCAAGGACGGGCAGGTCGAGTGCGCACAGCACATTTCAAATTTGCTAAGCGACGAGGAATTCAAGCGCGTCATGCCCATCTGGCGGAATCCATCCTTCAATCCCGACGTGATTGAAGTCTTCGCTACCGACCTGATGAACCGCGAACACAAAGTCATGCTCCCCGCCATGCTGGACGCCGTGCGGATGCCAAATCACCCCTACAACGAAGAAGCCAAAACAACTCTCCAAGTTTTTCTCGACGAAGACTACGGTAACGATGTCGGCAAGTGGGAAAAAGCGATGAAGGAATTCCTTAAAAAGGAAGCCGAGGAGGAAAGCGGTGTTGCTCCCCAGTAGTAACATTCTCCGCAAATCTGCACACCCGAATGAAACTCGTCATCGTCGGCACCGGAGCCAGTGGTGCGATCTACCTACAGCGGCTGCTGGAAAAAATCGATGCCCGTGCGCACGAAGTGCACCTCGTCCTCAGCACGTTCGCAAAACAGGTCATCCACGAAGAACTTGGTGAATTGCGCGTGCCGGAGGGAGTCCTCCAGCACGGCGACAAAACGATGAACGTCCCTTTCGTCAGCGGTTCTTCACGCTTTGATGCGATGGTCATTTGTCCGTGCTCGATGGGCACGCTCGCCCGTGTCGCCGCAGGCACAAGCGACTCGACCATCCTCCGCGCTGCGGATGTTTTTCTCAAAGAACGCCGCAAGCTGATCCTCGTCCCGCGCGAGACGCCGTGGAGCCTCATCCATGCCCGCAACGTCTGCACACTGCTGGAAGCCGGCGCAACCGTGATGCCCGCAAGCCCCGGTTTCTACAGCCGCCCGCAGACCATCGAGCAAATCGCCGACACCGTCGTGGATCGCGTCCTCGATCAACTCGGTCTGCCGGTCGGCGGCACGTTTCGCTGGGCGGAACGTTAAATCTCAAATAACGAGCTGATCTTTTTCAGGATTCCTTTGGCATATTCCTGCTGCTTCAGTTCCACAACTTGCAGCGGAGTTTGTGAAGCGATGATGCCGTCCGTTTCCAATTTTCGTTTCGCCAACATCTCGCTCATGCGCTCGGCGAGACAGGTGTTTTCCTGCATGAGTGGCTGGAGAACGGTGCGGCTGATTTCCCAAATCTCGCAATCCGTCCGGGCCATCACGGTGGCGCTGCGTTTTTCACCGGTGAGCATACACATCTCGCCAAAAGCATCGCCGGAATGAAGCTTGGCAAGGTGCATCTCCTGCCCGCCGGACTGGATGATCACATCCGCCTCGCCTTCGAGGATGATGAACATCGAACAGCCGTCATTGCCCTGTTTGATGATCTCCTCGCCCCGCCCGAACCGCAGGATATTCGCGTGCGCGAGCAGTTCTGCCTTCTCTTCGTCACCGAGCGGCGCGAGCAACTCCTGCTTGGGTAAAAGCGCACGTGCCTTCGCCTTGGCAGGGCTTTCAAGGTGATGGTCCCGCTGGATTTGCAGCGTGCGAATCGGGAATGGGATCGTGAGCCCGGCGCGCTTCGCCTCATACCACACGTTCGTGCGGATGTGGTTTTCGATGTCGTTGAAGCGCGCCTCGTCCTCCAGCGAATACTTGATTTCGTAGATCACCGCCGAATCGCCGTAGTCCACTAGGAAAACGCGCACCGGCGGATGCTCCAAAACTCCATCCGCCTTCTCCGCAGCACGCTTGAGCACATCGCGCACGGTGTTTGGCGGCGCGCTGTATTCAAAGCCGACGCGGATGCGGTGTGCGTGCGCACGCGTCGGGTAGCTGAGATTGGTAATGGCGCTGCCAACAACAGTCTTGTTCGGGATATCGAGGTAGATGTCATCGTTCGTGCGGAGGCGCGTCGAGCGCCAGTTCACCTCGATGACCTCGGCGCGGATTTTATCCACGATGAGCCAGTCGCCGACCTTGAAAGGCTTGCCAATTTGCAAGGCGATCCCTGAGACGATATTCGCCAGTGTGTCCTGCATCGCGAAACCGATGACCACCGCGACGATGCCCGATCCGGTGAGAAACGCATCCACCTGCGCGCCGTATCCCCATTTCGCCACCAGCACGCACGCGATGGTGAAAACGGTGAAGCTGAAAATTTGCTGGAGAAATTTTGGTGCCTCGGCCTCGTGCCGATGCTTGAACCACTTCTGCCAGTAAAAGCGTCGCAACAGCGCGAGTGCGAAAATTACACCGAGAAGAATCACCGCCGCACCAAAGTGGTCTATGGCTTCATCGTGCCACACACGTCCGATGCCGTCGGGATGTCCTGAAGGATGTTGCGCCCTGTGAAGCACACGCAGGGGCACGTAGATTGAAATCGAAAGACATAATAATTGGTATGCCGTGCCGAGCGGCACGCGATGCACCTTCTTCAACCAGCGCCCCAGCGCCAGCGCGCTAATATAGATGAACGGCGCAGCGATAAACGCGGCAATCACCGAGGCTGTCATCTGGAAATCAGCGAACATGGGTGCGGACGCTAGCGGGCTTCCGGCTTCATTCCAAAAAGATTCGGCGGGCCCGTCTGCGGGCGTGTTTGCCTTCGGGAAGGTTCACTTTTGCAACATGCGCCGTCAGCAAACTGCGAACAGATTCCACTTCATCAAAGCCAACGTCGCGCACTCCACGCGCACGCAACCATGCGTAGATGAGGCGGCGCTGGAGCGCGAGTGGCAGCGCACGCAGAGCGGCGGTGTCGAGTTGCGCGGGGATGTTCTGCAAATCCGGCGTTGCGGCGAGATGCTCGTCTTCAGCGCGCAGGAGTTCCACAGTGCGCCACAAAGCGCGGCGGACGTCGCGGCCCAATACGGCCTCGAGCGCGGGGAGCGCGGAGTGTCGGATGCGGTTGCGCGTGTAGCGTGGATCGGTGTTACTGCCATCTTCGCGGAATGGCAGAGCGTGCGCAGCGATGTAGGCATCAATCTCCTCGCGCCATACGCCGAGCAGCGGACGTGCGACGAGCAGCCCGTCATCACGCAGCGAAAGCGGAGCCATGCCGCCAAGGCCGGAACTGCCGGAACCGCGGAGCAGATTGAAAAGGAACGTCTCCACTTGATCATCCGCGTGATGCGCAAGAAGCAGACGCGGGCATGAGTGCTTGCGAGCCATGCGGGCGAAGAATTTGTAGCGGGCCTCCCGCGCTGCGGTCTCGATGGAAATTTTTTGACGCTTCGCGAGGGCAGCGACATTTGAGCGCGAGATTTCGCAATCAACACCGAGTGTTTCGGCGAAGTCGGCGACAAAACGGGCATCTGCACGGCTTTCTTTGCGCAGTCCGTGGTCGAGATGACACACGATGATTTTATGGAAGCCGCACGATTTCAACCAATGCAACAGGACGATGGAATCACGACCACCGCTGACGCCCACAAGCACGGACTCGTCGGGCGGGAAGTCCGACAGCGAAACGTTGGCGAGTGGAGCATGGCGAGGCACGGCGGGAATGTGTGAAAGGTTTTCAGCCCGGCCAAGCCTTGCGTGACGAGCAAGATTTTAGCTGGCGACGATGTTCACGAGGCGTCCGGGGACGACGACGATTTTTCGCACGGTCTTGCCGGTGGTATGCTCCAGCACTCTTGGGCAAGCGAGCGCGATAGCTTCGATGTCGCTCTGTGCGGCGTCTTTTTTGACAACGATTTTTTCGCGCAGTTTTCCGTTCACCTGGACGGGGAGTTCGATTTCGTCCTCGATCAACAATTCAGGGTCGTAGGCCGGCCACGCCAAGTCAGCGAGAAGGCCGGCATTCGGATTGACCACGCTCCATAACTCCTCCGTGAGATGCGGCGCGAAAGGATTCAAAATCTGGAGCAAGAGTTGCATTGCAGTGCGTGGGCGCGGGTTCTCGGCGGTGAGCGCGTTGGTGCAAACCATCATCTGCGCGATGGCGGTGTTGAAGCTGAGGTCCTCGATGTCTTCGCCGACTTTTTTGATCGTGGCGTGGACGACTTTGGCGAGCGGCTTGTTGCTCTGCTCCCAATCGGGCACGTCCTGCACGGCGGCGCTGCGCTGCCACTCGCCGGCCTGATTTTCCTCCATCACCAAGCGCCACACACGGGCGAGGAAACGGAAGACGCCTTCGACGCCGCTCATGCTCCACGGCTTCGTGGCTTCGAGCGGGCCCATGAACATCTCGTAGAGCCGCAGCGCGTCGGCGCCGTATTCCTTGATGACGTCGTCGGGGTTCACGACGTTGCCGCGCGACTTGCTCATCTTTTGCCCGTCCTCGCCGAGGATGAGGCCCTGGTTCACGAGGCGTTGGAATGGCTCGGGCGTGCTGACGTGGCCGAGGTCGAAGAGCACCTTGTGCCAGAAGCGCGCGTAGAGCAGGTGCAGCACGGCGTGCTCGGTGCCGCCGACGTAGAGGTCCACGCCGCCGTGGGGAACTTTGTGACTGGTGACTGGTGACTGGTGGCTGGTGGTGCCGGTCGTCCAGTAGCGCTCGGCCTCCGCGCCGACGAAGCGGTCGGCGTTCTTGTTGTCCATGTAGCGCAGGTAATACCAGCACGAGCCGGCCCATTGCGGCATGGTGTTGAGTTCGCGCGTGGCGGTGGAGTGACAGGGCTCGACGCCTTCGATTTCGCTGAGCGACGGGAGCGGGAAGGCCTTGGAAACGTCGTCGCCACGCTCGTGGTGGACAGGCTGGTAGCGCACCCAGTCCTTTGCTTTCGAGAGCGGCGGCTCGGGGGTGCCGGTGGGTTTGAAATCGGTGAGTGCGGGCGGGACGACGGGAAGTTCGCTTTCGTCGAGCGCGCGGTGCTTTCCATTTTCCCACACGACGGGGAAGGGCTCGCCCCAGTAGCGCTGACGGGAGAAAAGCCAGTCGCGGAGTTTGAAGTTGATCGTCTTTTTGCCGAGACCCTCGGCTTCGAGGCGGCGGATGATTTCGGCTTTTGCTGCGGCGGTGGGAAGTCCGTCGAGCGGGCCGCTGTGGATGGCGTAGCCTTCACCGTGGAAGCATTCGAGCGGCTCGGCGTCGCACACGCCGCCGCCGCCGAGTGCGAGGCGCGGCTCGGGCGAGACGACTTCGCGGATGGGCAGCGCAAACTTGCGCGCAAATTCCCAGTCGCGCTCGTCGTGCGCGGGCACGGCCATGATCGCGCCGGTGCCGTAGCCGGTGAGCACGTAGTCGGCGATCCAGATAGGGATGCGCTCGCCGCTGACGGGGTTGATCGCAAACGCGCCGGTGAAGACGCCGGTCTTGTCCTTCGTCAGTTCGGCGCGCTCGAGGTCGCTCTTGCGCGTGGCCTTTTCGCGATATTCCTCGACGGCGGTCGCTTGCTCCTCGGTGACGAGTTCCTCGACGAGCACGTGCTCGGGCGCGAGCACCATGTAGGTCGCGCCGTAGAGCGTGTCGGGCCGCGTGGTGAAGACGGTGATGGTCTCATCCATGCCCGGCGGGCAGTCGGCGATTTTGAATTTCACCTCCGCGCCTTCGCTGCGGCCGATCCAGTTTCGCTGGTGAATCTTGATGCTCTCGGGCCAGTCGAGGCCGTCGAGTTCGTCAATGAGCCGCTGCGCGTAGGCCGTGATGCGCAGCATCCACTGGCGCATCGGGCGGCGCTCGACGGGATGTCCGCCGACTTCGCTCTTGCCGTCAATGACCTCCTCGTTTGCGAGCACGGTGCCGAGTTCCGGACACCAGTTCACCGGCGCATCGCTCACGTAGGCGAGGCGGTGCGAATCCACGAATGCGCGGCGCTTGTCTTCGCTCTCGTTTAGAAATTCCGCCTTCCGCTTTTCGATCAACTCCGAAACTGGACGCGCGCAATTTTTCTCCGTGTCGAAATGGCTGTTGTAGAGCTGCACGAAGATCCACTGCGTCCATTTGAAATACGCGGGGTCGGTCGTGTTCACCTCGCGCTGCCAGTCGTAGCCGAAGCCGATGCGCTGGAGCTGGCTCTTGAAATTGGCGACATTCGCCTCGGTCGTCGCGCGCGGGTGCTGGCCGGTCTTGATCGCGTATTGCTCCGCGGGCAGGCCGAATGCGTCCCAGCCCATCGGGTGCAGCACGTTGAAGCCGCGCATTTTTTTGTAGCGCCCGATGATGTCCGTCGCCGTGTAGCCCTCGGGATGCCCGACGTGCAGCCCGGCGCCGCTCGGGTAGGGGAACATGTCGAGCACGTAGAATTTCGGGCGCGTCGCGTCGAAGCCGGGCTCGCCGGGATTCGGCGTGTGAAAGGTCTGCCGTTCGTCCCAAACGCGCTGCCAGCGCGGCTCGAATTGGTCGAATGGAAATGGTCTGCGGCGGTCGGTGCTCATGGCGAAAGGGCGCGGAATGTGGCTGGGACGGATGCCGTATGCAAGATGCAGGATGCGCGTGCTGCTTGCGTCGCGCGGTGTGGATTGGGCAACCTGCGCCCATGCGCCGACTGCTCATCGCCACAAAGAACGCTCACAAGACTGCGGAAATTCGCGCCATGCTCGGTGCCGATTGGAAAGTGAGTGATCTCACCTCGCACCCCGAAGTGCCCGCGCCGGAGGAAACGGGGACGACGTTTGCAGAGAATGCGCGCATCAAAGCCGAAGCGGCGTCCCGTGTGTTTGCAGGTTTCGTTTTAAGTGATGACTCGGGACTGGAGGTGGATGCTCTCGGCGGTGACCCCGGCGTGCATAGCGCGCTCTACGCGGGCACTCACGGCGACGATGCTGGTAATCGTGCAAAGCTGATGCGCGAATTGCGTGCGTGCGGCGAACCACAGCCGTGGCGTGCGCGCTTTCGCTGCGCGATGGCCGTGGCGGAAAATGGTCGCACTGTCGCGGAGTTCGATGGGCGCGTGGAAGGCCAGGTGATCGCGGAGGAAAGAGGCGCGGGTGGCTTTGGTTATGATGCGCTTTTTATGCCCGATGGACACGATGGGACTTTCGGCGAACTACCGACGGAGGTGAAAAACAAACTCAGTCACCGTGCACGTGCGATGAAGCAGGCAGCAAAATTTCTACAAATGTGACTATACTATTGCGGCTGTCCGCCTAGTTCCTGAGCTTGATTTAAGTCCAGCAGACTGCCGTCGGTGAGGATCATGAGATTGCCGCTCCCGTGCGAATCCTGACGTTCGACAAACCATGGTTGTTTCGGCCACTTGCGACAACTCCCCGGTTGGTCAACAAATACCCCCCCCATGTAGTCAGTGCGATGTTTACTTGGTTCCAGATAATTAGGGTTCTTGAGTCCAATTTGCACAACCGGACAGATAAAGTTGCCCCAACTGATACCGAATTGCCCAAGAGCCTCCATCCAACTATCCGCGTATTCCGCCTCTTTTTCTGAGTTGAACATGATTTGCGGCCATCGGTCTCCATTGGCATTCACATACGTGGAAGTCGCCACGTATAGACTCTTGAGGTTTTGCTGACAGGCAATTTTCTGAGCGCGCACACGATACCATTGAAACGCCGGATAAGTGAGGAGCGAAATGATGGCGATAATTACGATTACAACCATCAACTCAAGCAGCGTAAAACCCCTGAATCTGTTTTGTCGTAAACTACGCAGTCGTGTGTAGCGTAAAACGCAAAACGGAACCCATCCAATTTTCAATTTACGCTCCGGTGGTCGTTCCAGTGGTTCCGCCCGTGGTTCCGCCCGTAGTTCCGCCCGTAGTTCCGCCCGTAGTTCCGCCCGTAGCTGCATTGTTGCTGGAAGACTGGTTTACACCGTCGACAGTATAATCAAGAACTTCAGTAACCATTCTATTTCCAGCTGCATCCACACCTATATCCAGAACGAGTTGCGCGGTCCCGCTGACCTTTAGAAAAGTGTTCGCTTGCGTAGTGCTGGACACTGAACTGGAGACATCAGTCACTTTGGCCTTCAAGGTTCCATTGACCGTGGTTGTCTGCACTTCCTGAGTAACAGTCCCATCTGGTGCAGTGACAGTTTTCGTCGCGCGAACAAACGTAGCTTCAACTATTCCATTAAGAGTCCCTTTCAGTGCATTTCCAACCGCAGTAATCGTTCCGGAAAAAACCCGTCCTTCCGAAAAATTAACAAAAACACCCGTCGCGTAACCTGTAACGGGAACCTTGATGGAAAACAGACCCAACGAAATTACATCCTCACCATTAGGTCCCTTTAACGGCGGGGTGGTAGTGGAGTATTTCGGTAAGAGAACACCAGAATAATTACCTACGATCTGAAGACCGCCTGCATCGTATACTGGTCCGCCGCTCAATGCAAAAACCTGAGCTTGCAGAAAGACAATGGTGAGCAGGAAGGAAAGGATCTTTTTCATACGTGGAGAGGACTAGAGGCGGGGCGCTCTGTGTGGTCAAACTCTTTTTTATGTCAGAACTGTGATCTCCGCGACATTGACGGCGGGGATAGCTTTCAGCACCGTCCGCGCGCTTGTGAATTTACCTTTCAGCCTTTTCCTCGCATTGCGTTATTTGAAACCGAAGCGGACTTTTGTCTCCGTCATCACGGTGCTCTCGGTGCTGGGCGTGGCGCTGGGCATCGCCTGCCTCATCGTGGTGATTGCAGTGATGACGGGGTTCGACCGTGAGTTGCGCAGCCGAATCATTGGCTTTGAACCTCACCTCACAGTGAGCGTCGGCGGGACGCTGAATGATTGGGAACCGCTCCAGCGGCGGATCGAGAAAGAATATCCCGGCGTGGCTGCGGCACCCTACGTGATGGGCCCGGTGCTTCTTCAGTTTGAGGGGGAGTTTATCTCCGCAACGATGCGCGGCGTGCAGCCAAACGGGGAGTTGAAGCTGGTGGATTTGAAAAGATTCATCAAAGAGGGAGACGGGCGCTACGAACTGGACAGTGAAAAGTGCATCATGGGCAAAGCGCTGGCCGGTGTTCTCGGTGTGAATGTGGGTGACAAAATTCAACTGCACGGCCCCGGTAATCTGAAAAAAGTGGTGAACGAACTTCAGCGCATGGAGAAAGAAGACCCCAGCGCAAAATCACTGAAACAGATCAAAGAGATGGTCCGTCCGGAGGAGGTGGAAGTCGTCGGCTTCTTTGAAACGGGGCGCTACGAATACGACTCCAATTTCGTCGTGGTGCAGCTCGCGGTGGCTCAGGCGATGTATGATTTCGAGGACAGCGTCCACGGTCTCGCGCTGCGCACGCCCAATGCGGACAATGCGGATAAATTTAAACACCAGCTCGCCGCAGCACTCGGGCCGGAGTTTCACGTCACATCGTGGGTGGACAACAACCGCGAGCGCCTCGATGCCGTCGCACATGAGCGTGTGCTGATGATGTTTGTGCTGATGATGATCATCGTCGTCGCAGCATTCTCGATTTCCAACACGCTCATCACCGTCATCGTGCAAAAGAAACGCGAGATCGGCTTGCTGAAAGCACTCGGCGCTCCATCTGGTAGACTCGTGGGAATTTTTCTAGGCCAGGGTTTCATCGTCGGCGTGCTCGGAAATGCGGTAGGCCTTTTGCTCGGCTGGGGCGTGTTGAGCTGGCGGAATGAAATGCGCAACTGGCTCATCCGCGCGTTCAACGTGGATATTTTCAACGCCAGCATCTACTCGCTGAACGGAATTCCCTCGGCGATTGCCGCGCAGGACGTGGTGCTCATCTGCACAGTATCCATGGGGATTTGCCTGCTCGCCGCCTACATTCCAGCACGCTTTGCCGCGAAGATGGATCCCGTGAAGGCGCTGCGCGAAGAGTGACGCGGCTTACGGCGTGTTGACTTCGAGTGCGCGAAGCACGGGCTCGTTGTCGTCGAGATAGGCATCGCGGTAGAGCTTGCCCAGGACGAAATCCGTATTCTCGTCAGCACGACCATATGTGCTGTG
>CAIYUV010000008.1 GCA_903929475.1 uncultured Spartobacteria bacterium | reverse complement strand
TGCCTTCTTAAGCTGCTTTGTCAGCCTGCCGGATAAGCAGAAAAAAAGCGGGGACGCTTTTCAACGTCCCCGCTTTGAATTTCTGTATGTCGCGTTCGACTAGGAGCGGCGGCGGCGCAGGCCGAGCAGCATCCCGAGGCCACCAAGCAGCGAGACGGCTGTGCCGGGCTCAGGGACGGAGGCTACGGTCAATGAACCACTTCCTGTAATAAGACCGCCGGAATTCGATGAATCGAACACGCCGCTTGTATAGGTGGTGCCGCCAAGTGTCAGCGAACCGATGGTATCAGTTCCCGAAAAGGTGAGATTGAAAACCGAACCAGCGCTGATGTTCACCGAGGATGCATCGGCCAAGAAAGCGGTATTCAAGCTCAGCGTTCCGGCTGAAATTGTCGTGTTGCCCGCGTAGATGGAAGTGACTCCCTGATTCGATCCATCAATGGTCAGCGTGCCGGTGCCTTCCTTGGTGAGGCTGCCGATGCCGGTGATTGGTCGGCTCACCGTGCTGGTGACGCCCGAATCAATTTGGAAGTAAGCTGGACCGTTGAAGTTAACCGTTCCGCCCGCTCCGGTTCCGGGGGTCAGCAGATTGCCTGTCGCCATGCCTTCGAGACGTCCTTTGTTAAAATTAACAGTGCTCGTTGCATCCGAAAGCTCAATGCCCGTGTGGCCGTTGACAGTGCCGCCGATTTTGAGCAAAGAGATGGCGTTTCCATCTCCGATATTCACGGCAGAGGTGGCTCCCTTCAAATTGATCGCGCCGCCGCCGGTCGGAGCTGCACCAAAGGTAAGACCTGCGACACTCGGCATGGTTGTAATCGAGCTGTCCGAGTTGCTCATGGCCAAAGTGCCACCATCAAAAATATCCACGTGGTTACCAGCACCGCCTGCCACCGATTGGTTGCCGCCGACGGTGAGTTCCTGACCCATGATGGCATTGAACCTGGAGCCTGCGCCCGTGACTAGAATGTAGTTATTGTCAGCACCAGCTACAAAGCCGATACCAAAAATTCTACCGGTGCCGGTGCCGAAAATGTCAGCCCGTGCGCCTGAATCCACGCGGAGATAGTTGCCTGTGGCCATATTGGTCGCACCAATTTGCATATGCCCATTATTACCACCATTTTGACGAAGATAGGAAGGCTGACCACCGCCGGTTCCAGAGACTCTGAAGTAGTTGCCCGTGGTGGCGATTCCAGTCCCGCCGACGCCGATACCCCACCGACCAACTACCAGCGTCCCACCCGCAAGCGCTTGCACCGAGTTGGCGCTCCCGCCGCTGCTGCCGCCAGCCATTATAAAGGCGCTGCCGGATTTAGTAGCGAGGCTACCATAGCCTGTCACTTGAAGTGAGTTTCCAGTATCAGTCGCCGAATTTCCGACAGTCCACTGACTATTTCCACCGCCAGAATTTTGTTGCATTACCGCACCATTACTAACCTGAACCAAGTTATTTGATCCCAACACGTTCATCTGAGCGCCATTGCCTGCCATTAGCAGAGAAGCCGTAATGTTTGCCAAGACTTGAGTGCCGTTATTATTTGTGGACCCGCCGTTAATCGCGGTTCCCGGGGATGACACATAAATACTATTGCCGCTGGTTCCCACAGCACCAAAGTTAAGATTTCCCACCATCATTTTGCCGGAACCAGTCACATTGATCGTGTTGTTCGATGTGGTTGCGCCCATATAGCTGTTTCCGGACACGGCTTTACTATTGGTCACGACACCAATCGTGTTCAGACGACCTGTGATATTCAGTGTGCTGCTTCCTTCCACATTGAAATAAGCAGAGGCGTTTACTATATCGTTCAACTCCAGTGAGGTCGTTCCCGCCAATGTGAGAGTTCCGCCACCATTGACAAACAAGACGTTGCCATTGCCGCCCGTGCCGCCGTAGTTGATATCGGTATTGATAGTGCCAGTAAAACCAGACGCCACGGAAATGGTTTTCGATGGGCCGCCGTCAACGGCATAATTGATACTTCCACCACCACCGTTATTCAAGGTTGCAGAGTCAGTGAAAGAAATTGCGCTTGGATAAACAGCAGCAGTCAGACTGGCGACGTCCCCAGCAGTAGCAAACAGAGCAGAGTTCGTAGGCCCATTCGTGATGTCCCAAGGAGTGCCTGCGGCGACGCCAGCCCAGTTAGCGTCCGTGGCGTCCCAGTTAGCACCTCCGCCCCCTGTCCACGTGCCGGTGGCAGCGGAGGCAGTGACGGCGAAGAACGCCGCGATGGGAAGTGCGCAGATGCGAATTGTCTTTTTTGTGGATGCGATTTTTAGGGTTTGGGTTTTCATTTGGGTAGAGTGTGGGTGTGGATGGAACTTGAGGGTGCTGAGGTGCTTTGTTTGAGGTTGAAGTTGGGAGGCCGCATAAATTCTCCACGCACACAAAAATTGCAAGTTATTTTTAGCCCGAACGCCGCGATTGAATGGCTAAATGCCGTCGCCGCCGGGTAGAATCGTATCGAAATCGGGTTCTGGGGCTCTGGGTCTTGGTAAAAGCGGCGTGGTTGCGATTTGCGCATCCAGAGCGTTTGCGATGAGGGC
>CAIYUV010000007.1 GCA_903929475.1 uncultured Spartobacteria bacterium | reverse complement strand
TCCTATCAAAAACAACCAACTAATTGCCCCGTCGCGCACCTCTCGCGTCCAAAAATCCACATACCACTCCCACTCGTTAGACAAAAAACAGCCGCCCAGAAAACTTTCAGACGATCGCCGCTTTATTCAGCGTTTCCTTAGCGTCCGCTCAAGCCTCAAGATCACCCGACGCAATGAGAGTGTTCGATGAATACACCAAACTTTCGGGTTCCATTGCAATGCGTATTCTGTGCGACAACATCCGTGACACCACGATGCTGAAACACGCTATAGGGATGCACGAAACAATCCCTTCGTTTGTCGGTTATCTACGAACATTGGATCCCGCCAAGGCAGATTTCTGGCAACAAGTTTACCAGCGATTGGATTTAGTCTATCCGGCTGATCCGGAATGGCATTCGAAAGAAAACTCGGCAATGGTTGGCAAAAAAGCTTGGTGGCGCTTTTGGTAGTGGAGCCAAATCGCCTGCGCGAAAGCGCCGAGTATGAGATGGCGCAGTTGGTGGAGAAGCAGCCCGGCCTGCTCGATACCGTGGCAGCAAAGCGAATCGCCGCGCTCGAAGCCGAACTGGCGGATCTGAAAACCAAAGCCGAACGACTGGCCACCGAGATCGAGGAACTCACCGGCGAGCCTGCAACAAGCATCGGGTAAAGCTCGATGCCCGATGTTGCCAAAGAGTTCGCGCTGGACTGTCGCGCATCTTGTGAACCAACTCAGTCATGCGTTTCCTCGCTTTTCTCCTGCTTCTCACCTCCGGGGCGTTCGCTGCTTCCAAGCCGAACATTGTTGTCATCCTCGCCGATGACGTGGGGTATTCGGACATCGGTTGTTTCGGATCGGAAATCCCGACGCCGAATCTCGATCAGCTTGCGGCGGACGGGCTGCGTTTTACCCAGTTTTACAACACTGCGCGCTGCTGCCCGACGCGGGCTTCGCTGCTCACGGGGCTTTATCCGCATCAGGCGGGCATCGGGCACATGGTGGAGGATAGCGGACGCGAGGGCTATCGGGGGGAATTGAACGCGCACTGCGTGACCATCGCCGAGGCGTTGAAACCGGCGGGCTACGGCACTTACGCGGTGGGGAAATGGCACGTCGCACGCAACGTCCGCGACGATGGCGACACGCACGACTGGCCGAGACAGCGCGGCTTTGACCGCTACTACGGCACGCTCACCGGTGCGGGGAACTATTTCGATCCCGGCACGCTGACGCGCGACAACAAGAACATCTCCGCGTTTGCCGATCCCGAATACCAGCCCGCTCATTATTACTACACCGATGCAGTTACCGACCACGCGGTGCGGTTCGCCGCAGAGCACCAGCGCGACCACGCGGGCGAGCCGCTTTTTCTGTATGTGGCCTACACTGCCGCACACTGGCCGCTCCACGCGCCGGAGGAGGACATCGCGAAATTCAAAGGCAAATACGATACGGGCTACGAAGCGGTGCGGGCGGCGCGCGTGGCGAAGCTGAAGGCGCTGGGAATCACCGATGCGAAGTGGGATGTTTCGCAGAGGGCGGGGGATTGGGAGAAAGTCGCGCACAAGGATTGGGAAGCGCGCTGCATGGAGGTGTATGCGGCGCAGTTGGCACGGATGGATGCGGGCATCGGGCGCATCGTGGCGCAGTTGAAAAAGGACGGGCAGCTCGACAACACGCTCATCTTTTTCCTTCAGGACAACGGGGCGTGTGCGGAGGCGATGGGTCGCGACGGAAAGGATGTGCGTGCGGACAAGCCCACGCTGCCGCCGCTCGCTGCGGACTTCGTCTTTCGCGATGTGCGACCAAAGCGCACGCGCGAAGGCTGGCCGGTGCTCGGCGGTCCGGGCGTGATGCCGGGGCCGGGAGATACTTTCATCAGCTACGGCAAGGCGTGGGCCAACGTGAGCAACACGCCGTTCCGCGAATACAAACACTGGGTCCACGAGGGCGGCATCAGCACGCCGCTCATCGCGCACTGGCCCGCAAGCATCAAAGCGAAGGGAGCGCTCAACAGCCAGCCCGGCCATCTCATTGACATCATGGCGACGTGCCTCGACGTGAGCGGCGCGAAGTTTCCGACCGAGCGCGGAGGTGAAAAAATCACACCGCCCGAGGGAGTGAGCCTCGTGCCGGCCTTCAGTGAAAAACCCATCCAGCGCACGCAGCCGCTCTTTTGGGAACACGAAGGCAACCGTGCCCTCCGCGAAGGTTCATGGAAGCTGGTGGCCAAAGGCGCGGCGGGCGCATGGGAGCTTTACGACATGAGCAGCGACCGCACCGAGATGCACGACATGGCCAGCGCCGAGCCGGAAAAAGTGAAGGACCTTTCCGCAAAATGGGAAGCGTTCGCGCGAAGAACGAACGTGCTGCCGTGGATCTGGAAGCCGCAGTATGGCGGAGATGGGAAGTAGAGGGTCGCTGCAAATGACAGTTCGGAGGTTTGGTGCATGAGCAGCCAGCTCGCGTATCAATGTTGAAGGGAATCGGGGTTGATACGCTTTTAATTTAGCGCTAGGTGTCTGTCATGGCAGCTTTACTCGATCGAATCACTGTGAACCCCAAGCAGTGCGGAGGGCGTCCGTGTGTGCGAGGGATGCGCATCCGCGTCAGCGATGTTCTTGATCTTTTCGCTTCGGGTCTTGATGCCGCGCAGATTCTTGACGAAATGCCGGACTTGGAGGCGGACGATCTCAAGGCGTGCATGATGTATGCGCGCCGTCGGATTGACCACCCGTTGCTCGCAGCATGACGATCTGGGTGGATGCTCAGTTGTCGCCACGCACCGCTCGGTGGATGGCAGCCAATTTTCCAGTTGAGGCTGTTGCATTGCGCGACCTCGGTCTGCGTGATGCCGGAGATGAAGAGATATTTGCGGCAGCATGTGTCGCAGACGCGATTGTGATGACCAAGGACAGCGATTTCGTGCAACTTCTGGAGCAAAAAGGCAGCCCGCCAAAAGTCCTTTGGCTCACCTGTGGCAATACTTCGGAGAAAGTGTTGCAAGAGATTCTGACGCGGCATCTTTTCACTGCGCTCGGTCTGCTTGCCGGCGGCGAGAATCTTGTGGAGATCGGCTCCCCGTAGCGCGCGGCTAAAACTCGGCGCAGTTGAAAACGATGCGGTAGCGGCAGCGTTCGCTTCGGCAGACGACTTTGCACTTTTCTGAAATCAGCTTTGCGCCGCAGACGGGGCAGACGTGGTCGGGGTGTTCGATGGGTGATTCGGCCTCAGGCTCGGGCTGTTGGGCGTCGTCGGGGTTCATCCGGCATCACACGTTGAAGCGGAACTCCACGACGTCGCCATCCTTCATCACGTATTCTTTGCCTTCGATGCGGAGTTTGCCGGTTTCGCGGCCTTTGCCCATCGTGCCCAGCGCGACGAGGTCGTCGTAGTGAATGACTTCCGCTGCGATGAAGCCGCGCTCGAAATCGGTGTGGATGACCCCGGCGGCGGCGGGCGCTTTGTCGCCAGCGCGGATGGTCCAGGCGCGTGTCTCCTGCTCGCCGGTGGTGAGGTAGGTGCGGAGGCCGAGCAGGTGATACACGGCGCGGATGAGTTCGCTCACGCCGCTGGATTTTGCGCCGATGCCCGTGAGATATTCGGCGGCTTCGGCGTCGCTGAGTTCACTCAGTTCGCTTTCGATTTGTGCGGAAATGACGATGGCTTCCGTGCCGAAATGCGCGGCTGCGTAGGCGCGCACGGCTTCGACGAATGGCTTTGCCACGCAGTCCTTGCCCTCTGCCAGTGCACCGAGATCGGCCTCGGCGACGTTACACGCGAAGATGGTGGGTTTTCCCGAGAGGAGGAAAAATTCCTTCATCAGTTTTTTCTCATCGTCGGAAAGGTCGAGCGTTGTCGCGGGTTTTCCGGCGTTCAAATGCGGCATCAGCTTTTCGCACAGCGCGACTTCGGCCTTGGCGAGTTTGTCGCCGCTGCGTGCGCTCTTTGACTGGCGATCCTTCCTTTTCTCCACCGCAGCGAGATCGGCGAGAATCAACTCGGTATTGATGACCTCGATGTCGCGCACGGGATCCACGGTGCCGGAGACGTGGTGGATGTCCGCATCCTCGAAACAGCGGACGACCTGCACGATGGCGTTCACCTCGCGGATGGCACCGAGGAACTGATTGCCCAGGCCTTCGCCGGAGGCCGCGCCTTTCACGAGGCCCGCGATGTCCACGAATTCAATCGCGGCGGGCACGAGCTTTTTGCTGCCGCTGATTTTGCTAAGCACTTCGAGCCGCGCGTCGGGCACGGTGACGACGCCGACGTTCGGGTCAATCGTGCAGAACGGATAGTTCGCCGCCTGCGCCTTGCGGGTGCGTGTGACGGCGTTGAAGAGTGTGGATTTGCCGACGTTTGGAAGACCGACGATACCTGCGCTGAGCATAGATTTGGAAAAGGGGGCGCAATTCAGCGCAAGCGAAGCACGCTGGCAAGGGCGGTCTTTCTTTGACCGCTAGTTTACTGCGGGTTTCAGGCGCTTCGAGCGGCCTTTGCAGGTGCCTTCCTCGGTGGAGTCCGGCGTGCGGACTTTTGGCAGGATGAAAATGGCCCACGCCAGTGCTGCGAACATCCAGAGTGAACTGGCCCAGTTCAAAAGCCCGGCGCGGCTTTCCACGAAAAAGTCGGCCACGGCGCGCAGGATTACGCTGACCACGATGAACAATGTGACAGTGCGCAGGGAGGGCAGTGGCGAGCGGAAGAGGTGTTCATTTCCCGAGTGACCGAGCACGACGCGCGTGGCGACGGTGAATGTGACAAGGCTGAAACCGCCGATGAATATGATGTGCAGCCCCGCGACACGCTGGCTCGGCCAAAAGAGCGGAAACACAAGGCCGGCGACCAGCGCGACGAGCGAAAGATTCATCGCGAGCGGGAGGGTTTTCCCCGGCTCAGGCGTGCGATGGATGGGCACCATCACGGCGAAATATGCGATGGCCACGCAGCCTCTTAGCACTGCGGCCTGAGTCCCCATCGCGTATCCCGCCTCCAGCCAGTAGCTGCCGAGAAACAGGCTGCCGAGCACGAGTGAAAACAGCGCACGCCGACGCCACGCGGGAGATGCGATGCGTTCGTCCGCCATGGGGATGACATCCGGGAGCCCCAGAAAGCGCGGGATTAAAAACGAGCCGACGCCGAGGATGACAGCAACGCGAAGGCCTGATTGAGCCAAAGCCCGCCGAGCAGCATCACGCTGCCGGGCAGCCAGCCATTCACTCCGCAGAGCCAGAGCGCCGTGCCCGCGAGGCCCGCGAGATAACCGAGTGCGACGAATACAAATCCCGGCGGTGGAAGTTCTGCGCGGCGTCGCACACGACGGATGAGCATGGCACCGAACAACAGCAGCAGCGCGACAAACACCGCGTCGCCCGCATTTGTCTGAAATCCAATGTGCAGCCCTGCGGCGGTGAGATGGAGCGTCACGAGCGTCCAAAGTTCCCATGCACGCAGCGGCGGGGCGGAAAGCAATCGCGGCATCGCAGTGCCGAGGAAGCCGAACACAAATCCCGCGAGGAAACCCTCAATCATCAGCCGCGAGTGCATGACGCCTGGGTAAAATTTATGCAGCCCGGCGAAGAACAGCGGCCACAACGAAACGCCTGAAATCCCAAGCAGCGTCGCGAGCGGAAAGAAAATGCGGAACGGCTCTGCGGGACAGAGCGCGAGGAAACGCGGCCTCACGTTTAAGCTCCCTTCTGCGGGCGGGTGAGGGGATTCCATCTAGCTGCCTGTGATGTTTGCAAACGCTGCGGCATCAAATGCGCGTAGCGTTTTGGTGCGCACATTTCCAGCAGCTGTGAGTTGGACGAGCACGGAGAGGATTTTCGTTTCATTGCTCCCCTCCAGAATGAGGATCCCGTCGCACGAACCGCAGGTCCAGAGTTGCGAGAGAACTTTGACGCCTGCAGCTTTGGCGCGCTTGCGGAATGCAGCGGCGCGCTTTGGAGATTGCGCGATTGCACGCACGCCTTGGTCGGTGAATTTGATGAGGCTGACGTAGGTAGTTTTCATGGTTGAAGGTTTGGCAAACTCACTCACGCTTAACTCTCCGCAGGCTGGCGAAAGCTGAACCTTTGTTGCCCTGTGTATTCAGCGTTTTGCCGCCTGCGCGGCCTTTGTCACGGCGGCGATGAGCGCAGCGGGGTCTGCGTTCAGTCCGGGTTGTTGAAAGGCGACCTCGCCCTCGGCGTTGAGCACGGTGATGAGATTCGAGTGGGCGAACTGCCCGCGCGCATCCGGCGTGTAGTTGATGCCAAGAAGAGCGGCGAGTTCGCGCACGTCGTCAGCGCCGCCGCGCAGGAGCGTCCATGTCGCGGCGGGCAGCTTTTCCTTTTTCCGAAACGCGGCGAGCGCCTCTGGCGTGTCGCGTTTTGTGTCGAAACTCACCAGCAGGAAGTCCGTCCTTGCGCGCACCTCGGCAGGCAGCGCGGCTTCGAGTTTCTTCATGTCATTCACGATGATAGGGCAGGCGTATTCGCAGTGCGTGAAAAACATCGCGACGACTTGAGGGCGTCCACGCAGCACGGAAAGCGGAACGGATTTGCCCACGTCGGAAGTCCATTTTGAATCGAGCAAATAGAGTGATTTGTCCGTGGGCTTTCCGGCATCGAGTGCCTTGCGGCAGCAGGGTGGCAGATCGCCGGAGCGGGCCTCGCGCAAAGGCGCAAAGGCGCAAAGAAAGATGCAGATGAGGCGCGTGACGCGAAGATGAATTTGGAATCCATGAAACCATGAAGTTCCTGCCTTCCTGCCTTCCAAATTCAAAATGCTGGCCGCCGGCTTTGCGTCTTTGTGTCTTTGCGCGAGATTCATTTTCATAGGTCTTTCGCGCAGCGGAAGCCGAGGTTGTGGACGGTGTAGCTTGCTTTGAGGCTGCTGCGCATTCCGTAGCGCATGAATGCAGCGAAGTTCCCCGTATCCTTCGAGCCGAGCGAGCCTGCGCCGCAGAAAAGATTTCGCTCAAGCCCCGTGTCGCCGCGCGCATCGCCGGTCACGATGGCGCTGTTGAAATCGCTCGTCCACTCCCACACTAGTCCGTGCAGGTCGCGGATGCCGTAAAAATTTGCGCGCCCGCTTCCCGCAGATGGCAGCACAGCGGGCGACGGCGTGCCATACCAGCGGGCGACGGCCTGCTGAAATTCCACGTCCTTCGTGCCGTCGGCGATGGTGAAGCCCGCGCCTGCTGCATACTCCCACTCGGCTGTCGTCGGCAGCCGCTTTCCCCGCCAAGCGGCGTAGGATTTTGCAGCGAACCACGAGACGTTTGTCACGGGCTGAGCACCATCCGCTTTTCCGAGGTCCAAGTCGCCGCCCCAATGCGCGAGGTAGCGTTCATCGGCGAAGAGCCGCTTCACCTGCGAGCGCTGCCACTTTGGATTTTCGCGAACGAAAACGAGAAAATCTCCGTTTGTCACCGGCCTCTCATCGAACTGAAAAGCGGAGACAGCAATCTCTTTCGCATCTTTCTCGCCACGAAAAAGCGGCACGTATTTTCCATCGGGCACCGTCGCCATGCCGGGCTCGCCGCCGTGCGCGATGGAGCACATGGCGACGAGCGCGGTGAAAAGGGAACGGCTAGTTCGCATCGCTTACTGGTTCGCGGATTCAGCGTGGATTTTCTTCACTTCCTCCACGGTCACGATGTCACCGCTGTTGCCCCATGCGTTCATCACGTAGGTGATGACCTGCGCGATTTGCTCGTCGTTCAGCATCACGGGCGGCATCACGCCGTTGTATTTCACGCCGTTCACCGTCATCTCGCCGGTCTGGCCCTTGATGACGCCGCGGATGGCGCGCGCCTTGTCCGCCATGAGGAAGTCCGATTTCGCGAGCGGCGGGAACACACCCGGCAGCCCCTGGCCTTCCGCCTGATGGCACGCGAAGCACGTCTGCGAAAAGATGCGCTTGCCCTTCTCCACGATGATCTCCTTGCCCATCGCTGCGATCTTCGGGTCGGCGGCGATGGCCTTTTTCATCTGCGATTCGAGTTCCGTCACCTTCGCCTGCGCGCCGGCAAATGCGGAGTCGCCGAGGTAGGTCGCGTCCACTTCCTTGCCGGAATAAATGAGCAGATTGGCCGGACCTTCGACCTTCAACATTCCGAGCGCGCCTTTGTTGAATGCACGGAAGAGCGCGTGATCCACGAGGATGAACGTGCCGGGCACATCCACCCGGAAATCTACTACCGCAGAGCCGCCCGCCGGCACCGTGGTCGTCTGCACCTGCTCCTGCGAAGCGCGCACGCCGCCCTCTTGATAAACGTGGTCGAAAATCTCGCCGATGACGTGGAATGACGATGTGAGATTCGGCCCGCCATTTCCGACGAAGAGCCGCACGCGCTCGCCCACTTTCGCCTTCAGCGCCTTGTCGCCCACGAGCGAGCCGACGGAGCCGTTGAAAACCACGTAGCTCGGTTTTTCATCCACGGCCTTTTCCATGTCGAACGGCTGCAGGCCCTCCTCGCCGAATTTGCCCTTCGTATAAAAGTCGCCCTGCATCACGTAGTATTCCTTGTCCGCAGGCGGCAGTCCTTCCTTCGGCTCCACGAGGATGAGCCCATACATTCCGTTTGCGACGTGCATCCCGACCGGCGCGGTCGCGCAGTGATACACGTAAAGACCGGGATTGATCGCCTTGAAGGAAAACTGCGACTCGTGTCCCGGCGCCGTGAATGACGAAGCCGCGCCGCCGCCCGGGCCAGTCACCGCATGGAGGTCAATGTTGTGCGGCATTTTTGAACTCGGATGATTTCCGAGGTGAAACTCCACCAAGTCCCCCTCGCGAACGCGGATGAAAAGCCCGGGCACCTCTCCGCCAAACGTCCAAAACAAATACTCCACGCCATCCGCCATGCGCTTCACCACTTCGCGCACTTCGAGATTCACGACGACCTTCGTCGCGTGCTTGCGCTTGATGGGTGGCGGAACATTCGGGGCAGCAGTGAGCACGGCTTTTTCCTCGCCGATGATTTCCGGATCAACGCCCTTCGCTGCGGGCCCCGGCAATGGTGCCGCCGATGCAGGTGGCGGCTCGGCTGCAAAAATAGTTGAACTGAGAGTGAGTGCTGAGACTGCGGAGAGGATGCGTTTGATGTTCATAATGTTTTCAGTCTGGAGGCTATCACCTCGCGGACTCAGTTACTTATCGTATCCCGCCAAGTTTTGACCGTTTCTTGGCGTCTATTCGCGGACAATTTGCAAAGTCGCAGCATCGCTTTTGTGGGAGCGGGTTCGTGGACGCTGCGCAATGCTTTACTTACCCCCGACTGAGGGTGCCTGTGCTGGTGTCAGGATGCGCGCCGCGACGAGGGGCGGAGGTGGCCCAGCGAGAGCAGGGTGATGCCTGCGAGCAGTTGGAGGGCGGCGACTGGCTCGGGCACTGCGGTGACGGTGAATGATACGTCGTTGCTTCTGGAGCCGCCGTCGCCATTCGCGACGTAGCTGACGGCATAGGTGATGCCGCTCGCGGTAAATGTGGAGCCTTCCGCCAGCGAATCGAACGTGCCGGTGATGTTGTCGTTCGCGTCGTTGAGCATGACGAAGAAGCGGTTGCCGACGATGGGGAAAAAGCCGTTGGCAAGTGTGATGGAAGGCACGCCGCCGAGTGTGAGTGCACCGCTGGTGGAAACTTGATCGTAGCTGGTGCCCGCGACGGTTCCGCCGAGTTCGATGGAAAGTGCGGAGCCGAGGGACATGGTGAGTGCCGCTGTGTTGATGCGGCCAATTCCAGCGCCGGGCGCAAGGGTGCCGCCGTCGAGAACGCTCGTAACTCCGACGGTTCCGGTGCCTCCGAGCGTGCCGCCGTCGTTGACGGTGACGGGCATGGAAGTGAGCGCTCCGTTCACCACGACGCGGCCTTCATCAATGCTCAACTCGCTGGAGAATGCGGCGTCTGTCGTGGTGATGGTGAGCGTGCCGGTTCCGGTTTTGGTGAGCGTCGTAGCGGAGCCACTGAGCGAGCCGGAGAAGGTGACGTTGCTGGTCGATGTGTCCAACGTGCCGCCATCCACGCCGAGACTGAGGGTCTTTGTGAGCGTGAGGTCTGCATTTGCAGCGAGTGCGCCGCCGTTGAGAATGACGGTGGTGTTGGTGCCGAGACGCGATTCATTATTTACGGAAAGCGCGCCACCCAGGATCGTGACGCCGCCGGAGAAGGTGTTTATCCCGCTGAGTGTCTGCACGCCATTTCCGGTTTTAATAATGCTCCCGGTGCCAGTGATTGCGCCGGAGAAAGTCGTGTTGGCATCGTTTGTTCCGATTGTGAAAGTCGCCGCACCGAGCGAGAGAGCGCCCGACCCCTGTAGTGAGCCGATGGTTTGCGCGAAGCCTGCAAGATCGAAAGTTGTCCCGACTGACAAACTCACGGCGGTGGTTGATGGCAGAACGTTTGCGGCACCGAGCGCGAGTGTTCCGCCGGTGAGGTTCGTTTGTCCGTTGTAGTCGCTGATACCGGAAACTGTGAATGTTCCGGCCCCGGTCTTGGTCACATTTCCCGTGCCGGTGATGTTGCCGGTGTAGCTGGTGGAAATTCCGTTTCCTCCAAATGAGAGTGTTGCCCCGCCGAGCAAAATATTACCCGCGCCAGCGATGGAGCCGACGGTCTGATTTGTGCCCGATAAATCCAGCGTGCCGCTTGTGCCGAGTGTCAATGGGGTCAATGACGGAAGTGCATCCGCTATGCTGGTGAGTAGCGTGCCGTTATTGATTGTGGTCGCGCCCGTGTAGGAATTCGCGTGGCCCAGCGTCATCGTCCCTATGCCCGATTTTATGAAGCCACCGCCGCCTGCGATAGTGCCGGTGAATATAGTGGTTCCATCGTTGGTGCCGACATCCAGATTGCCGGAGCCAAGTGTCACGTCGCCAGCGCCGGTGAGTGAGCCGATGACTGCGCTGAGATTGCGGAGGTCGAAAGTTGCGCCTGCGGAAATGTTCAGCGCGGAGGTCACGGAGACACCCGCAGCATTCCCAAGTGCGAGCGTGCCGCTTTGCACGAGCGTGTTCCCGCTGTAGTTGCTGGCGCCGTTTATGACCAAGGTGCCTCCGCCAGTTTTTGTGAAACCGAAGCTGCCGGAAATCGCGCCGACGGTGGTGTTTCCTGCGGAGGTGTTGAAGGTCGGATATCCGGTGAGCGTGACTGTGCCGAGTGCGAGATCCGCTCCGTTTGTTGCGGATAGATTCATCGTCTGTGCGCCGATGGTGATGTTCCCAATTGTCATGGTCACTGCGGGCGATGCACCGGTGAGGCGCGACGCGCTGATTGTGGCGTCGGACGTCGCGATGATCTGATTTACGAATGAAGCGGCAGCATCGGAACGAAGGCGAAGCGAGCCGCCTGCGAGTGTGATGGTGGTGTTGCTGCCCAGCGAAGTGGCGTTTTGTAGTTCGACATTCCCGCCGGAGATGTTGAGCGATCCGGTGAAGTTCTGGTTTGAGTTGATGAGGATCAAATCACCTACATCCGTCTTGGTGAGGAGTCCGCTGGAGTTGCTGGTGGCGAGCCGGTCTGTAGCGCCGCCGATGGTGAGCGAAAGGCCCGCGCCGATTTTCAGCGTGCCGTTGTTCGATGCCGTGATGAGCAGACGACGCCCTGCTGCGGTTGCGAAAGAGGAGGTCACTTGCAGCGTGCCGCCTGCGAATTGCATGGAGTTGGTCGTCGCTCCGAGATTGGTATCTGCTCCGACGGAAAGAATGCCGTTCGTGAGGTAGCTGTCACCTGTAAACGTGTTTGTCGCGGAGAGAACGAGCAGACCGCTATCGGCCTTCAGCAGCGAAACCATACCGTCGCCCGCGTCGCCGTAGATGCCGTTGGTTCCGGCGTTGTTGATGATGGGCGTTGAAATCGTGAGTGTTCTCGCGGCTTCGACGCTGATGTTCAAAGTGGCGGCTGCAGTGCCGCCGACAGTCAGTCTTCCAGAACCGGAAAATACCGTGTCCGCTGCGCCGTCTTTGATGAGTCCACCGTTGAGCAAATTCAGCGTGCGCGTCGGGCTGGAGCCGAGATCCACAAGCGCGAGATTCGTGACTTTCAAGCCGCCGTCCGTCGTCGTGCCTGCATTGGTGAGCGTGTAGGCGCTGAGCGGTGAAAGGTTGTCGAGCAGGACAGTTTTGGTGGAGTCGTTGACGTTAATCCCGTTGCTTCCTGTGTAATAATTGCTGAAGGCCCGGACGCCATCCACGCCGTATTCGGCGAAGTCGGAGCCGACGCGCGCCCACGAACCCAGGCTGCCATTCGCCTGACCGGTGATGAAAACGTGCGGCCCGAAAAGTCCCGAGCCGAGCGTGCCGCCGGTGCCCGTAAAATTCACAGTAGCGCCAGCTGCGATGGTTCCGAGTGAGCCGAAAGTGAGCGATGTGCTTTGCACGGGCGTGCCGTTGTGGACGACCGTCACCAACGAATTTCCGCCGCTTGCATTCAAGGCACCCGCTTGCTGACTGGAGTTGTTCGTGCTCGAAATGAATTTGAGTTCGCCGCCGTTCAGTGTGATGGGCGCGCCAGTCGGGATGCGCGTGAAATTTTCGCCTGCTGTGTTGTCGAGCGTGAGGTTCGCACCCGCATCAATCGTGATGGATGGAACTGCGGACAACTTTCCGTTCGCACCGGAGAGATTAAGGATGCCAGATTGCACGACCAACGCGCCAGTGAGGGTGTTTGTGTTCGTGAAATACACGCTGCCCGCGCCGGTTTTCGTGACTCCGCCGACGCCGGACAACACGCCGGTGAAACTCACCTGACCGCCTGACGCCGCGCTGAGTAGTGCCGCAGCATTCAGTGTGATGGCGGAGCTGTATGTGCTCACGCCCGATGTGTTCATCGCGCCGATGGTGCGGGTGCCGCTGCTGCCTGCGCGCACGGTGATTGGATTTGAAATGCTGCGACCGCTTGTGGTCGAGAACAGCAAAGCTGCGCTATTGCTGCCGGTGGTATCGCCGAGCAAGACGGTGCCTGTGCCCAATGGTCCGTTGGTGATGGAGCCGGTGCTCGACGAATCCATGAGCACGGTGCCGTTGAGAAGTGTGGTGCCGCCGCTGTAGGTGTTTGCTCCGCTGAGCAGGAGCGTGCCGAGGCCGGATTTGGTGAGTCCACTCGCTGCGCTGCCGTTGGAAATGAGACCCGAGATGGTGAGGTCTGCATCGCCCAAAACGGAGTTGTCGTTCACGAGAAAGGTGCGCGACGCATTCAGCCCTAGCGCTGCTTCGATCAAAGTGGCGAGCGATCCCGTTCCGTTCACGGTGATGTTTCCGCCGAGGTCGAGACGTCCGGTTCCCGTGCCGGTGATGACGCCGCCGTTGGCGGTGATGCTGGCGACGGTGTCCGTGAATGTTTGCAGGTCGAGCATCCCGTCGCTGGCGAGAGTCACGCCGCTCGCGTCGGGGATTTGATTGATTTGATTCAGCCGCGCAATGGCCGAACGCGATGTGCCACTTCCATCGCCGATCACGAGCGAGCCGGAAAAGGCGTTGATGTTCGCGCTTTTGGAAAGCAGCAAAACGCCGTCGTTCACATTGGCCCCGCCGCTAAATGTATTGGATGAAGTGCCGCCGAGTGTGAGCGTGCCCGTGCCGGATTTAGTGAGTGCGAAACCGGTCCCGCTGACGATGCCGTTGAGAATTACATTTGCGCTGTTCACGGTCACAGTCCGCGAACCTGTGAGGGTCGTCCCGGTGTTGAACGTCATGTCGGTCGCGCCGCCAAACGTGGTGTTCCCCGTGAGCTGCAATGCGTTGGCGATGAATTTCGAGGCACCAGTCGCGCTGACAGTCGCCGTGCCGAAGCTGGCGGTGCCAGTCCCGAGTGCCTGCGCATTTCCGATGACGAGCGATCCAGCATTCACCACGGTGCCGCCGCTGTAGGTATTTGCGGCATTGAGCACGAGCGTGCCGGTGCCCGCTTTCGTAAGGATGCGCGTGCTGCCGCTAACGATCCCGCCGAAGGTCAGCGCACCAACTCCGCTGACGGTGACAGTGGCGTTGACTCCGAGTGCCGCTGTGCCGGAAAGCGTGAGGTCGGACGGGCTGTTGAAAGTGAAGCTCCCGTTGACGGTGTTCGTGTTTGTTAAAGTGCGCGCAGTGCCGTTGGTGGCGAGCGTTCCGGCGGTGATGGTCAAAGCCCCAGTTCCGAGCGCGGTGTTGCTGCCGATGATGAGTGTCCCAGCGCTCAGTGAGGTGCCACCGCTATAGGTGTTGTTGCCGCTGAGCGTGAGTGCACCGACACCGCTTTGAGTGATGCTGCCGGAGCCCGAAACCACGTTTGTAAGCGTGGAGTTCTTGCCGCCGTTGAAAGTGATCTTTTTGCCCGATGTATTGACGGCACCCGTGATGACCAAGTCTCCGCTCGTCGCTTTCCAAGACTGATTGCGGCTCAGCGCGATTGCATTCCCGATGGTCTGCGTGTTCGTGCTGCTGTTGGTGATTCCGTTCCGATTGACGGTGTAAATTCCAGTCCCGCCCAACACGAATGCGCCTGCGCCACTGTTGAAAGTCAACCGGCTGACGGAGAGGTTGCTGTTGAGCAGCGGAGTGAGGCGGAGCGATCCTGCGAAGTATAAACTGTCTCCACTGACAGGCGCGACATCGCCCGCCCAGTTCAGCCCCGTGGTGATGTTGGAATCGCCACCGCCGCCGTCCCAAGTTCGGGTGGCGGGATAAAGATTCGGTGCAAGGCTGAGCAGAAAACCTGCAGCCAGCACGAAGCGGCGTGCGCGTGATCCAAACAGGTTCGTGCGCGCCTCGCGTTGCGGGTTTGGCAATGCGCGCGCGCCAACTGTCTGGCGTCTGGTTTTGGCTAGAGTATTGAACCCCATTGTTCATTGGCCCTAAGCAGACCATGTGCCGTCCGGCTTGAAGTAGGAGGACGGTGCGGCGCGCCCGCCTTATTTCACCGGAAAAAGAAACTTTGACTAAGATACCACCCTTCTCGTCTATCAATACGACAACGCGCCTGCTCAATGGCGGGCGCGAATCGAAAACAAACCTACTAAAACAATGAAATACCTACTCGCCACTGTGTTCGCCGTTGCAGCCCTAGCCACTCCGGTTTTCGCCGAAGAGGATACGCCGCTCGGCAAGGAAATGGACAAAGTCAACAAAGCCGTCAAAGCGGTGAACCGTGCTTTGCAGGATCCTGCTCAAAAGGATACGAGCAAGGACGCGAACCTCGCCAAGCTCGCCGACGCGAAGGCCGCGATGGAAAAGTCGCTCACGCTTGAACCCGCGATGGCGAAGGACGTGCCTGCGGCTGATAAGGAAAAATTCCTGGCCGACTACAAGGCCGCCATGCAGGAGCAGCTCAAAGTGCTCGAAGAACTGCGCGCGGCAATCGCCGACGGCAAAGCCGATGACGCCACGAAGGCGATGGAGAAACTCACCAAGGGCAAAAAGGAAGGTCACAAGAAATTCAAAAAAGAGGACTAGTCCCTCCGCGCTGTGACGCGCACATTTCGAGGGGCGGCGCGCGATGAGTGCGCCGCCCTTCTTGCGTCCCGGCGCAAAATCCGCCAGCCTCCGCGCATGACTCGCAACGAACTGCTCGACCTCTACTTCATGGACGCACGCGCGAAGCTCATCGATCTCGGCGCGTTCCTCGACCGCTTGGATCGCGGCACCGGCGAAGCGGATTTCCGGCTCGCCGCATTTCGCGAGGCGCTGAAGGAACTCGCACGCGGTTCGTCGGACCGCGCAAAGAGCATCCTGCTTTCACTCAGCGATCCGACGAACGAGCCCATCGAAAAATCGCCCGGCAAAGGAGCCGTCGGCGCATGGCCCGGCGCAGCGAAATAATTTTTCATTCACAACCACATCATCATTTTCAAAATCCACCGCATGAAACTCCACACACTCCTCGCCATCTGCACCGTCACCACATCGCTTCACGCCGCCGACTGGCCGCAATATCGCGGCCCCGCTGGCGACGGCAGCACGACCGACAAAATCAACACCACATGGAACGCCGGCCCCAAGGTGCTTTGGAAAGTGCGCGGTGGAACCGGCTTCAGCTCATTCGCCGTGGCGGGAAACAAATGCTTCGTCATCGAAGGACGCGGCGACAATGAAGTGCTCGTCGCCCGCGATGTGATGACCGGCAAGGATCTTTGGACCGCCGAACTCGGCGCTGCGAAATACGGCGGCGGCGGCGATTCTGGCACTGCCGACAACAAAGGCGGCGACGGCCCTCGCAGTTCACCCACAGTCGCGGGGAATCTCGTCATCGCCATGCACAGCGACATCGTGCTTCACGCCTTCGACGCCGCCACCGGCAAGCCCGTGTGGAAGCGCGACATCATGAAAGAACACGCCGGGCGCAACATCAGTTGGTCCAACGCCGCAAGCCCGCTGCTCGATGGCGGCGTGCTCTACGTCACCGGCGGCGGAGCGGGCCAGAGCTTCCTCGCCATCAATCCGCTGACCGGCGTCGTGCTCGCCAAAGCGGGCGACGAAAACATGACCCACGCCACGCCCGTCGCGGCGACCATCCTCGGCCAGCGACAGATCCTCTTTTTCATGCAGAGCGGCCTCTGCGCGCTCGACCCGAAGACACTCGCCCAGCTCTGGCACGCCGATTTCAAATACAACGTCAGCACCGCAGCCAGCCCCGTCGTCGCGGGCGACCTCGTCTATTGCAGCGCAGGCTACGGCATCGGCGCGGCGGCATTCAAAATCACGAAAACCGGCACCGCGTGGAAAGCCGAGCAAGTCATGCGCGTCCCCGGCGACAAACAAATCGCCAACCACTGGAGCACGCCCGTGCTCTTCGGCGGCAATCTCTACGGCATGTTCCAGTTCAAGAAATACGGCTCCGGCCCCGTGAAATGCGCCACGCTTCCCGATGGCACTGTGAAGTGGGAAAAGGACGGCTTCGGCCCCGGCCAGGTCGTCCTCACCGCCGGCGGCACCGTGCTCGCACTCAGCGACGCCGGTGAACTCGTCGCCTTCGCCGCCAAGCCCGATGCCTACACCGAACTCGCCCGCGCCAAAGTCCTCGAAGGCAAATGCTGGACCACCCCCGTCGTCGCCAACGGCCTCGCCTTCATCCGCAGCACCAAGGAAGCCGCCTGCGTGGACTTGCGGGCGAAGTAGGCGGAAAATCTGCGCCGCCTACGCCGGGATCGCCTTCTCGTAGATCGTGCTCCAAGGGCCCGGCTGGTTATTCTTTCCGATCCAGCGGAAGGCGAACCACACCGTCTTGGCAGCGTCCGCCGCGTCGAAATCGGCGCGGTAGGGCATGCGCGATTCCATGGCGAGGAAATCCATCGTCTCCGGGTTCACCGGGGCGGTGCCCCCGATTTGCTCGCGGATTTCTACGCAGCGGGCGTTGGCGGGTTTGGCGCGGCTCTCCGGCGTCTCGCTGTCGGTGATGAAAAGACGCAGGATGCAGCGCGTGCTCGCATCCACTTCCTGCAAGACGGGGATGGTGCCCGGCGTCGTGCTCGGCGTGCGGGTGCCGCTGGGCACCGTCAGGCCCGCCGCTGTGCGATCCTCGTTCGTGGTATTCGGGTCCTTTTGAATGATGGCGGCCAGCGCGCGGGCCGACTCCTCCAGCGGGTTGCGCGCGGAATCCTTCGCCTGCGTCGCCGCGTGATAGGCGGCCTCTGCCGTGTTAAAGTCCGACCATTCCGTATTCCAAGTATTCCACAAAGTGGTGAAAGCGGTGATTTGCGCGGCGGAAAGGCCGTGGCTGGTGCCGTGGGAGTTCACCCAAGTGTAAAACTTGGTGACCCAGTGGTCGAAGTCGTCGTCGGGATTTGGAATGAATTTGGTAGTCATAGGTGGTTGATTAGTTGACAAAATACCACAGTGAAATCGCCGGTCTAATAACTCTCCCGTTATTAACAGCTACTTCATGC
>CAIYUV010000006.1 GCA_903929475.1 uncultured Spartobacteria bacterium | reverse complement strand
TCGCCGATCATCATCCATCTGCTCGCGAAAAAGCAGATCAAGCGCGTGGTGTGGGCGGCGATGAAATTTCTGCGCATCACCGTGGAGCGCAATCAGCGGAAGCTGAACATCGAGGACATCATCCTGCTGATTCTGCGCTGTCTCGTGGTCGCGCTGCTCGCGCTGGCGCTCGCACGGCCTGCGCTGCGGGAAAGTAATTTCACCATCTTCGGCGGGGATGAAACGGCCATCGTGCTGCTGGATAATTCCGGCTCGATGGCGACGAGCGACGGAGCGCAGACGCGTTTTGAAAAAGCGCAGAAGGCGGCGGAGCAGGTGCTCGATTCGCTGCCGGGCGGTTCGTCGGTGGCGGTGTGGCTGGTGTCGGATCAAGTGAAGGATTCGATCCCGGAGCCAACGCACGATCTCGCGCTCGCACGGAAGATGATTCGCGATGCGAAGCGGAGTGATCAGGCGACGGAGTGGCAGCCTGCGTTGCGCAGGGCGATTGATGTGCTCAAGCGGCAGGCGAGTGTCCACAAACACATCTACGCGGTGACGGACGGTCAGGCTGCAGGATGGAAGGGTGCGGCGGAGACGCGCAATTTACTCGAATCGGTGAAGAAGGAAGTGCGCGTGCGGATGGTGCTCGTGAACGAAGGCGAGGAGCGCAACATGGCGGTGACGAATATTCGTCTGGCGAGTGCGCTTGCGCCGGTGAACCAGCCACTGCGTTTCGAGGTGAGTGTGTCCAATTTCGGCCCGGAGGAAGCACGCAACGTCGCGGTGAGTCTCGCGGTGGACGATGAGCCCGCTGCCGACGAACAGACGTTCGATGTAGTGCCGAATGGCGGCGAGCCGAAGGCGCTTTCGATGTTTGCGACTTTCCGAGAGCCGGGTTTTCACACGGTGACGGCGCGGCTGCACGATGACCGCTGCACGTTCGACGATCACCGGACGTTTGCGCTGCGGGTGATTGACGAGGTGAACGTGCTGCTCGTGGATGGCGACCCCGGCGTGGAGCCGCGTGACAGCGAGGTGTTCTATTTGCGTAATGCGCTGACGCCGGTGCCGCTCGAAATGCGCGACCGCTATTACATCAAGACGCGGACGGTGAGCGGCGCGGAACTGGATTCCGTTTCGCTGAAGGACTACGAGGCGGTGGTGCTGGCGAACGTGGTGGATGTGTCCGGCCCGGCGCTCACGGCGCTGGAAAATTTTGTGCGGCTCGGCGGCGGGCTGATCGTTTTTCCCGGCTCGCGAATCAGCGCAACATTTTACAACGACAGGATGCACTCGGACCGTGCGATGCTGCCCGCTGCGTTCGGGGCAATACGCGGCGAGGCGGTGGATGAGACGAAGGCGGAGAGGCCGCAGACTTTTTTCCGTCTGCAAACGAAGGACTACGCGCATCGCATCGTGGAGCCATGGAAAGATCCGCAGAGTGGCACGCTCGGCACCGCGCAGTTTTATCGGGTCTATACACTCGTGCCGCCGAAAAAGAGCGACGTGCCCGGCGAGGTGGGGCCGCCTGCGGTGGTGCTTAGTTACGCGGATGGCGAGCCGGCGGTGATGGAGCGCGCGTTTGGTTTTGGGCGCGTGGTGCAATTCAGCAGCACAGCGGACGCGGGGTGGAACGACCTGCCGGTGCGGCCGGTTTTTCTTCCGCTCATGCACCGCACGCTTGGCTATTTGCTGGCGCGGCAGGAGGAGCGCTTGAATGTGCGCGCGGGTTCGCCTTTCACCTACGCGGTGGCGGCTGATCATGTGGGGAAGGATTTGTTTGTCACCGAGCCGGGCGGGAAAAAGGAGACTGCGCACGCGAGAAAAATCGAACTGAAGAACAACGTGCCGCTCATCGAATACGCGGACACGTTCACCGGAGGAGCCTACGAGGCGCGCTACGGTGAGGATGGGAAATTGCGTTTCGCCGCCTACGCAGACCCGGCGGAAAGTGACTTGCATGAGATGCCAGGGGCGGATGCGACAACGCTGGCGGAGTTCGTGCAGATGATTCGCTGGACGCCCTCAATGGACTTGCGCACCCAACTCCAGCACGAACGGACGGGCACGGAATTGTGGCTCGCGATTGCGCTCGCCGTGCTTCTCCTCGCCATCGCCGAGACCGTGCTCGGAAACCGCTGGAGCCGGTCGCGGTGATCCGAAAAGCAAACGACGCGCTGCTTTCGGCAGCGCGTCGTTGTGAAGGTTTTTCGGAGCGGGAATTATTTCATCAAGAGCGCCTGACGGGCACGCTTGATGGCGTTCGTGATTTTGCGGTGGAAGTGCGCTGGAACGCCGGTTGCGCGGCGCGGCAGGATTTTTCCGCTCTCGGTGACGTAGCGTTTCAAAAGCTCCGGGTTTTTCCAGTCAATGGACTCCAGCGGAACTTCCACGCGACGGCGTGGCATCGCGCGGTTGGCTTTGCGGAAGTTGGATTTGCGTTGCGGTGTCTTTGGAGTGCTCATGTTACTTGATTTCGCGGTGAAGCGTGCGGCGCTTCAGGTTCGGATTGTATTTCACTTTTTCGAGCCGGTTCGGTGTGTTCGGGCTCTTTTTGTTGCGTGTGGAGATGTAGCGCGAAACGGGTTTCCCCTCCGCTTTTGCCTCCGTGCATTCGATCATGATGAATTCTCTGGCCATAATGTTTTAGTCCTCTGCTTGTGGTTTGGTGGGGGCTTCCTCGGCTTCCTCGGCTTCCTCTTCGCCTTCGCTGTCGGTGAGGCCGAAAAGCGAGGTGACGGGTGCGCGGTTGCGTTGAAATTTTTTGGTGCGCTCGTATTCGGCCTGACACTCGACGGTGAGGCGGGCGAATGGCAGTGCTTCGAGGCGCGCGTGGTGGATCGGCTTGCCGCTGATTTCGCAGACGCCGTAGGTCCCGGCGTCAATGCGCTTGAGGGCTTCCTCGATTTCGTAGAGCGCGTCCTGCTCCTGCGAGAGGAGGGAAAGTGCGAAGTCCTTGTCGTAGGCATCGCTGCCCGCGTCGGCCTGATGCTGACCAAATGCGCTCGCCTCGCTGCCCTCGGGGCGTGAGCGGAGCGTGTCCTTGGCGACGCCAGCCATCGAGTCGAGCAGACTGTCGCGCAGCACGTGGAGACGCTCGCGCTGCTGCTTGAGGAAAGGGGTCAACTTCACCAGCTTCTTCGGCTTGAGGACGGGCCTGACGCCAATTTTTGCGACGGGCATTGAAGTGAACTTCACGGTTTTGCCGTTGGCCTTTTTAGCAGGTGCGGCGGCGGCCTTTGGCTTTTGCTTTGAGGCCTTGGCGGCGGGCTTTGCCTTTTTGGCAGGCTTTGCAGATGCCTTTGCTTTGCTTTTCGCAGCAGGCTTGGAAGCCTTTGCTGATGCGGCTTTGGGCTTTTTGGCGGCTGCTTTTTTTGGCTTGAATTTTGGCATGGTTGCGTGTGTCCCGGAAATAAAAGGGCGGGAGAGATACGCACTTCGCATGGGGGGCGCAAGGGGGAAATCTCACCAATTTTTGGCTACGCACGTTGCTGTCGTATGGATGGGGCCCAATGTCGGGGCGAGCTTTTCACCGGCCCAAATCTAAATCTACTGTTTTCTACAAACTGACGGCTGGACTTTTGATATCGCAGGGCACTAGTTCAGACATCCCATGCGCCGGTTTTTATTTTCCAGAATCATCCTGTTCACCGCTTTTGCGTTCGCGTTGACGGCTTCAAGCTTTGCACAGGCCCCCGCTCCCGCAGCGGGCGGTGCCCCGCTGACTCCCGAGCAGATTCGGGCGAGGAAAATGTCGGATCTCTTTAATGGAGGACTCCAATATTTCGAGGGACTGAAATACGACGAGGCCATCCGCAGGCTTGAGGAGTATCTCGGGATGTTGACGGAGACTGAAAAGCAGGGGCTGGCTTCGGCCCAAGCGACCTTCCTCGTTCTCGGCGAGTGCTACTATCGAAATGGAACCGCTGGTGGCAAGATGGACAAGGATCTGCTGACAAAAGCGATGGAGACTTATTGGAGGGAGTTCATCAGGCGCTGGCCTACAGATCCGCGTGTGCTCGAAGTGAAAGTGGCGATTGCACAGACCTATCTCATGCTGAAGGAGTGGCAGACTTCCATTGATTGGTGGACACAAGTAGAGACGGCCGCCAAGGCTCCGGAAATGCGCGGTCTTTACGAGCACTCATTGTCGGGGCAGGCGTATTGCTACCGGCAGCTCAAGAAGCCGGAGGACGAAATCAAGGTGTTGGAGAAGCTCGTGTATAATCCTGAATTCAACACGCCAGTCTCCGCAGAGGGGGCGGTGCGCCTCATGTCGCTCTACGCGCTGAAGCATGACCCGGCTGACAAGGCTTCTGACGAGTTTGCAAACAAGGCGGTGGATTTGCTGAAAAAACTCCAGAAAAAGATTCATCTGGTGGAAAACCTCATCGCGCTCAACAGCGTCGCAGTGAAGCTCGGCGATGATTTGCTGGAGGTTCGCGCGCACGCGAAGGCGCTGGAGGCTTATTGGACGGTGCGCCCGCGCGATGTGGTGCTCAAATTCCAAAAGGATCGCATCGAGGCGATGGAGAAACTGATCGAGCAAAACATCAAGAATGCCAACAAGGATCCGATGCTTGTAATGAAAGCACAGAGGACGAACGACGAAGTTGTGAAGCCGCGGCTTGAAGAGGCGAAGAAGCTTTTCGCCGAATTTGAAAAAATGCCGGACTACATGCCCGCCGTCTATTTTCGCATGGCCCGCTGCCATGCGGACATGAACAAAAAGTGGGAGGCCATCGTTGTTTTCAACCAGATTCTCCAAGAGTATCCCAGCTCGCCGCTGCGCGAGGTGGTGGTTTTCAGCCGGCTGGCGCTGTATGGGGATCTCGGCCTTACGATCCGGACTTACACGCTCTGCGATGAATACATCAAAGAGTTCCCCACAGGCCCGCATGTCGCGCAGGTCACCTACATCAAAGCGATGGCCGCCATGCGAAAGAAGGAGTGGTTTGTTGCCGAGCAGAATTTGATAGAGGCCCAGAAACTTTTGTCGGATTTGCCCGAGCGCACCTACCAGAATGCGATCAATTCAAACGATGCGAAGACGCGCGATCAGGCGTCGAAGCTCAAGGAGGACGCGGAAAACCACCGCAAGCTTTACTGGCCGGAGGTGCGCTACCAGCTCGGCAATGCGCGCTTTTTGCAGAATAAATTCGATGTCGCGCAGAAGGACTTTGACAGCTTCCTCGCGGAGTTTGGCAAGGAGGGCGGCGGCAAGGGTCTCTACATGGAAGACGCGGAATACCAGCTCGCGCTCTGCCATTTGTTTCAGGGGCACTATCAAAAGGATCCGGACAAAGGGGGCGATGAAGACGGCGCGATTGAGCGACTGGAGGCTCACGTCAAGAAGTGGGGCGAGAAGGGCAACTATGGCTCGGATGCGCGCTACCGTCTTGGTGTCTGCCATTTTGCCGCCAGCGAATACGATTTGGCTGTGCAGGATTGCGAGACGTGGCTGAAGCTTTTTAGTCAAAATAAAATCGAGAAACTCCAGCCCGAGATTTATGCGCTGCTGGGCGATGCAAAGGCAGGGTTAAAGTCATATGCGGATTCTGCGGCGGCCTACATAGCAAGCTACAAACATAAAAACGTCACCGACGAAGTGCTCTTGTATTCACTCTTCGAGGCAGGCAAGCAGTTGCAAAAAGCGCAGGACTGGGAAGGCATCGAAAAACTCTACACCGAGTTTGTAAAAGATCGGCCCGAACATCCGGCGGCGGTCACGGCGATCTACTGGGTGGGCAAGGCCAAGGCGAAACTTGGCCGCATGGAGGAGGCGAAGGAACTGACCGTCAACACACTCAAAAAACACATCGCCAATCCAAAGCGCGAAGGCTGCGAGATGATGCTCAGCCAACTCGCCGAGTGGTCGCGGCGCAAACCGCCAAGCAAGGAGATCGTAAAAGCCGACGCCGTGCCGGTGAAGTGGGATCCCGAGGCCGATTTGGAACGAACCCTCAAGCCGCTCACGGAAATCGAAAGCGAAACGGCAAAGTGGCGGCTCCTCTATGCACGCGGCGAATTGTTCCGCATCGGACGCACACCGGAAAAGCGCGTCACCGTCATCGGCGAGATCGCGGAAAAGGCCAAAGTCGAGGATCTCAGCCCGCACCTGCTCATGGAGGTCGGCGACTATCTTTTGGCAAAGGGCGAGACCGACCGCGCGGAGGCTGTCTATCGCAGGTTGAAGGAAGATTTCCCGAAATCCGAACGTGTGGATGCCGGATGGGTCGGCATGGCCGAAGTGCTGCTCGCCCGCAAGGAATTCAAAAAGGCGATGGAACTTTACAGCTACGCAATAGACCGGCTTGGCGCGCCCTGGAAATTGAAGGAGGCACTGCTCGGCCAGGCCAAATGCCTGCTCGAACTCGCCGATGCGGAGAAAGGCGATGCCCCCACGCGCGCCGCCGAGAAATATGCGAAGGCAAAAAAGACCTTCGAGGAAGTTGCCAGCGTCCGCGAATGGCGTGGCGAATCCACTGCGCTTGCACTTTACTACATCGCGGATGTTCTTTTCCGCACCGGTAAATTCAAAGAGGCCACGGCGGGCTTCGAGCGCATCACAGTCACGCAGGGCAAATTTCCAAAATGGGTCGCGCGCAGCTATCTCAAGGCTGCGGAGGGATACTATCGGCAGGGGCAGGACAAGCAGGCGATTGTCTGCCTGAAAAATCTACTCGAACCTCACGACGCGGACGGCAAGCCGGACGAAAAGAAAGCCGAGAAATTTAAAGATCTCCCCGAACTTGAACAGGCAAGGAAGAGACTCGCTGAACTTGGAGGAGTATGAAAATGATCCGCACTCTTATTATCGTAATTGTAGCTCTGACGTCCGTGGCTTTCGCGGACAAACCGCCGGGACCCGATGCCATCCGCATCGAACTGAACGACGGCAAAATCATTTACCCGAAAAGCATGAGGCGCGATGGTGATATCATTCGCGCCACGATTACCATCCCGCCCGCGCAGCCCGGCGGGCCTGTGACCGAGGGCGAGTTTGGCTGGTCGGTCAAAGACGTTTTCCGGCTCTTTTTTCCAAAGCCTGCGGTGCTCGACACCGTGCCGGACATGATCGCCGCAGGCCGTGCCGAAGAAGCGCTGAAGCAACTCGATCCTGTCATCAAATACTTTGGTGGATTCCGAGATGCGCCGGGCAGTTGGTGGCCGGACTTGGTGCCGCTCCAAATCCAGTCACTGCTTGTGCTCAAACGCGAAAAGGAAGCAGCCGATATCGCCGATCAGTATGGTCATCTGGGATCCACAGATGATTTTAAACAGTTCACCAAGGCATTCACTGCAGTCGCTCGCACACGCAAGGGAGAGCATGCAAATGCGCTTTATGCCTATGCGGACGCCATCCGCTCCACCAAGCGCCCCGACATCCTCGGCCTCATCGCAGTGAACAAAGGTGATAGCTTGCTAGCACTCGCCGACGAATTGAAAGCGAAGCACGAGAATGACAAGGCGGAGGTTCGATACGAGGAGGCGCTGCTTAGCTACATGCGCATTGCGGCACTCTATCCTGCGCAGCGGATGTATCTGGCACAGGCAACGCTCGGTGCGGCGCGTGCATATTTTGGCTTCGATGATTTTGACCGCGCTCTTACATCCATCAAGGAGCTGCGCGAAAATTTTGCAGGCACACCGGAAGCTAACGCGACCAACGAACTCGAACAAAAGATCATCAAGCGCAAGGAACAACTGGCCGACCCCGACGCAGACAAGGCAGCGAAGGAAGACAAGCCCGCCGACCCCGAACCGGCAAAGCCCGACAAGGAAGAAAAACCCAACCCGTAAAACTGTATGGCCTCCACTCCCACACCCAAAGTCGTCAAGCAGCCCAAGGCACCCAAGCCGCCTCGCGAGGACGGTGGCACATTCTGGACCGATATGTGGGCCAAGATCGTCCTCCGCAAATGGCTCTTCGTCGCTGTCGGCGTGCACATCATCTTCGGCATCGTCGCCACCATCTGGATCATCTCAAGCAACCAGCAGCCGCGGAAAAAATTCATGGCTCCCGGAGCCGGGCCGGATTCCGCCAAGCAAAGCGCCGAACACAAAGTCTCCCTCGGTCGCAAGCAGAGCACCATGAGCGCACCCGAGCAGGCCAAGCGCGTCACGACAAACTCCGCTTTTGCAAAAGTAGCCCTCCCGGAAATGCCGGAGTTGCCCAGTGCTACGACCGATGTTTTCGCCAACCGTGCTATCGGCATGGGCGGCAGCGGCACCTCCTCCGGCGTCACCGGCACGGCGGGCGGCGGCGGCAGCGGCAGCGGCAGCGGCATCAATTTCTTCGGCCTTCGGACGCGAGCCAAGAGCATCGTGCTGCTTGTGGATGTCTCGGACAGCATGGTGATGGATTTACCCAAAGGCCCCGCAAAACCCGGAGTGCCTGCACGCACGCAGGCGGTCAAAGGCATCCAGACCTATGCCGCCCTCGAGGCCGAGGTGTGGCGCGTGATCCGAAGTCTTGATGCGACCATCGCATTCAACGTGGTCTGCTTTGCAGGCGACGTAAAACCGTTTAAAGAGGGCATCATGGTTCCGGCGAACGATGCGCAAAAAGAGGGCGCGATTCGATTTATCAGGGAGTATAGCCCCGCGCTCAATGCCATCGCGGAGCAGCGCGCAAAAGAGCGTGCAGCAGCCGGCTTTCAGGCCGCTCCCGGTGCTTCCACGGACGCGACGCATTTCAACCACGCGGCCACCCGCACAAAGGCTGCGTTGAAATATGCCTTCGATATGCATCCCGACGCGATCTGTCTCGTCAGCGATGGCATCCCGACGGATGGCGGATTTGGCGGCACGGAAATTCTGGCGGATCTAAAGACAATGCAGGCGGCACTTCCACGTCCCGCAGTGATCAACGTCGTCGCCTACCTCGCCGATGGCGGGCAAAAATTCATGGCCGACCTCGCTGCTCAGAACCAAGGCAGTTTCAAAGAAATCAAACCCGGCATGTCTAGCTTCGGATTTTAGTCCGGCTTTGAATCCGAACAGAGCGATTGAAAATCAGTGCACAGCGTTTTTGCGCGAAGCCTGACGGTGAAAACACTGGGATCTCGGCGCCCTTGATGTTCGACGGCAGAATTCAGTTGAAAGTATCTTCCCGGTTATTGTGCGGAGTGTTCTAAAAATATTTTGAACGTGGCTAATTTCTCCTGCGATGCGAGGTGGCTGCCATTGTGGATATGCTCCAGCACGAGCGTGTGCGTGGCGGGGTCGAAGTGTATCGGATCGGAGTAGTGGCTGGTGTCGCTGATGAGTGCAATGTCGCTTTGCAGATCGTTCAGTTCGACATTTCCCAGCAGGAGTGCGGCGGCGAAAACATCGTCACGGCTTTGAACGAAAACGGGAAGAAGCTCGGGTGCGATCTCGTGCAGGACTCCGAAGTAGGTGGAGGAAAAAGGTGGAAAATAGAGGCGGAATTTCACTGCGGGAAACTCGCGCGCGAGTGAGAGGTAATTTTTCTCGAAACTGTCGCGGAGTTGCTCGCGGGTGAATTCGGGAATCTGTGCGCGAAACTCGGCTTTTCTTTTCCTGCGGCGCTCGATGTTTTGTTCGATGGAGGCTGGGCCGTATTTCAAGCCCGGTTCAAACTCTTGAAAGCTTGCGGCGGTTCGTGGCTTGTAGGCGGGGATGCCGCAGCGCCTCGCGAGAATGCGCAGGCTGTTTTTACAGGTGTCGAGGTTGAGCAGGTAGTGTGGCACATCGTTCCACGCGCTGTCGTCGTAGAGATAGGCGGGGAATGCGCCGTCGTAGTCGCTGACCCAGTCGGGTTTTCCGCGCAGGTATTCGTAGTTCACGTCCCACACGACTTCGCGCACGTGGCCGGTGCGCAACACGAGACGAAGGAGGAGGTATTGTTCGTGCGCGCTTGCGCCGTCCATTGCGAGATTCAGCGCGGGAAGGCCGAAGATGCGTTGCAACTCGGCAGGTTGCTGGTGGCGCGAGACGCTGGTGCCAGCGACGACGAGTTGCGCGGTGCAATGGCGTGCGAGACCGGGGTTGCGGTAGCGGCTTTGCTCGACGAGCAGCGGCGGATATGCGGCGGTGCGGTAGTGTTGCAATGGGTCCACGCGCCAGTTCATCGTCGCGATTAAAGCGAGCATCACGACGGTGAGGATCGCGAAACGGCGGAGGTATCGGGCGTAGTTTTTCAAAATTGGAAATAGATGAACTCGCTGATCTGCGAGAGGTGAAGCATAGTGAGGACGAAGACAATCACGAGGCAGAGCGCCCAGCGCGCAGTGGGTTGCCAGTTCCAGCGCGAGGCACTGACTTCGTGAAGTGCGGGGCCGTGGGCGGCGAGGAGTTGCTGCGAATTTGGCGCGAGCCACACAACGGGCAGGAGTGCTGCGATCCAGACGATTTGCCGCAGTGCGCCGACGGCCTCGGCTGGTGAAAATGCGGTGACATGGGTCATGCCGCGCAGGATGCGAAGTGCGGCTGGGACGTTTGCCGCTTTGAAGAAAACCCAGCCGATGACGATGACGAGGAAGGTGATCGCTCCGGCGAAGAGACGACCGCTGAATGTGGCAGGCTGCGCATCCTTCCCTGCACCGCGCAGTGCGCGCCATGCGTGGTTCACACACAGCGCTGCGCCGTGCCATGCGCCCCAGATGATGAAGGTCCACCCTGCGCCGTGCCAGATGCCGCCGAGCAGCATGGTGATGAAAAGATTGATGTAGTGCCGCGCTTTTCCGCAGCGCGATCCGCCGAGGGGAAAATAGAGGTAGTCGCGCAGGAAGTTCGAGAGTGTGATGTGCCAGCGCCGCCAGAATTCGATGATGCTTGTTGCCTTGTAAGGCGAATTGAAATTGGCGGGGAATTTCACGTCGAACATCCGTGCGAGACCGAGCGCCATGTCGGAGTAGCCGCTGAAGTCAAAATAGAGCTGGAGTGTGTAGCCGAGCGCGCCGCCCCACGCTGCGTAGAAGCCGGGTGTGTCGCCTCCCGCTGCGCTGGCAAAAACGGGTTTTGCGAAGGTGGCGAGTGTGTCGGCGAAGATGACTTTTTTTGCCAGCCCGATGACGAAGAGCGTGAGTCCGACGGCAAAGGGGCCGGGCTGGAAGCGGAAGATTTCGCGCCGTCCGAGCTGTGGGATGAGCTGGTGATGATGGACGATGGGACCTGCGATGAGGTGCGGGAAAAAGAGCACAAAAAGTCCGTAGCGGAGGCCGGGGTAGTGTTGCGCCCCGCCGCGATGGGCATCCACGAGAAATGCAATTTGTGTGAAGGTGAAAAAAGACACGCCGAGCGGGAGAACCTGTGGCGGCACCACCCACGATGTGTGGAGCAGTGCGTTGAGATTTTCGATGACGAAGCCACGGTATTTGCAGATGCCGAGCAGGAGCAGGTTGGCGATGACGCCGAATGCAAGCAGGCCGGGCGCTTTCCCCGCGTTGCGCGAAAGTCGCGAGCCGATGAGGTAGTTCACGGCGATGGAGCCGAGGACGATGGGGGCGTGCTTCCAATTCCAATATGCGTAAAAGCCAACGCTCGCGACGGCGAGCCACGCGGAGGCGGCGACTGTCGCGCCGCGCCCGCCGAGCAGGAAAAAGACGATGAGTGTGATTGGGAGAAAAAAGAAAAGAAACTCGTAGCTGTTGAAGAGCATCAGGCCGGGGTGCCGCAACGGCGGTAGAAATCAAGATTGCGCTGAACCCAGTCGCGTTTGTCGAAGTGTGCAAGGACGCGCTCGCGGGCTGCGGCTCCGAGCCGCTCGGCGGCGGCAGGGTCGGAGAGCAAACGGGTGAGGCAGCGTGCGATATCGGCGGGGTCGCGCGGGTCGCAGAGCAGGCCGTTTTTTTCGTCGTCCACGATCTCGGGGCCGGGGCCGAGGCGTGTGAAAATGGTGGGCCGCCCGACGGACATGGCTTCAAGTGCAGCGATGCCGAAAGTTTCCATGTGCGACGGATAGCAGCAGATTGCAGCACGACGGAGCCAGCCGACGATTTGTTCACGTGGAAGGCGGCCTGTAAATTCCACGCGGTCGCGCAATGCGGGGTGGATGCGTTCTTTCAACTGCGCGACATAGCCGCCGCTGACGCGCCACTGCGTGTCTTCGCCGATGACTGCGAGGCGTGCGTGCGGGAACGCGGGGAATACCGAGTTGGCGGCGTCGAGGAGTTGCTCGATACCTTTTTTGGGATTGAGCGAATTGACAAAGACGATGAGGCCGGGATCAGGCGTGATGCCGGGCGAGGGCGAGAAGACCCCGGCGTCCACTCCGTTTGGCAAAATTTCGCAATGGCGTGAGGAGAGTCCTGCGAGGGCGAGTGTGCGCTTGGCGGCGTAGCGTGAAACGCTGGCGAGATGCGTGGCTCGGGCGAGGGCGGCACGTTCGTGGCCGTGTTCGAAATGTTGCGGCGGGCGATTCAGCTCGGCGTCAAAAAAAAGATTGGAGCCGCGGATGCGCACGATGGCGGGGACACCCGCGATACCACCATGGGAAAGCCAGCCATTGTAGTCGGATGCTTCGATGGCGTCGAACGGCTGGATCGCATGGATGCGCTTCAAGTGCGTGAGGATGTTCTGTCTTTCCCGCCATGCTCCGAGGCGAGTGCGCAGCAGTGCCGGAGCGCGGGGAAGTCTCACGACCCGGACGCCGTTTTGCTGTGACTCGATCACGCGCGGCACCGGTTCGACGGGCTGCACGCCGACGACGGTGGCCTGGTGTCCCGCAGCGACGAGACCCTCGGCGAGATCGCGATACGAAGAGCCGGTTCCGCCATGCGGTGCTGGGGGGTATTCCTCGCAGATGATGCCGAGATGCACGGTGACTATGGAAGCAGGACGACGTTGCGCTGGCGACTGGCGTCGAGTGTGTCGAGCGGGAGCAGTTTCTCGCGCTGATTGATTTCGATGAAGCTGCGATAGCCTGCGGAGAGCAGGGGAGCGATGAGCTGGCCGACGGTGAGGCCCGCGCCGCCCAACGTGGCGGGGTTCACTTCCATGAGAATGCGCGGTCGGCGTGTGTTGATGAAATTGGCGGCCCCTGTGAGGAAGGCGAGTTCGCTGCCTTCGATGTCGAGTTTCAAAAATACTTCGCCGGGGAATGTGCGCCAGTCCACTGCGTCGTCGAATCGCTTCATCGGCACGCGGACTTCGGTGTGATCGACCTGCGCGGAGTAGGCGGCAAAGCGCCCGGCGGATCCGCTCGATCCACGAGGGATGTAGAAGGTGATCGTGTCGTCCTTCTCACCGCACGCGATGGGGTGCAGTTGAAATTTCAGATCCTTGATTTCACGCAGCGATTGTTCGACCAGCCCTGCCATGCGCGGCTGCGGCTCGATGGCGACAACGAGACCGCCGGGTCCCACGATGGGAGCGGCGCGGATGGAGAAGCCGCCATGGTTTGCGCCTACGTCGAGGAAGGTGTCGCCCACGTGCAAGAAGTGCCGGAGACATTCAATTTCGTCGGAGTCGTGGAGGAGTTCGTTGGGGACCTGGAACATTCGCGGGTCGTTGAGATTCAGGTGAACGACGTGAGGGCCGACGGCGAGGCGGGTTGAATCTGGACGGGAGAGAAGGCGGCGGAGTGCGGTGATTTTTTGAAAAAGCCAGCGACCGCGAACGATGTATCCGCGGCGGGAATTTTTCTGGAGCGCGCAGAAACGCGCGTAGGCACGGAGGAGCATGGGGAGCTGGCGGCGAAGCTCGGGACGATAGCTCCAGCCGAGTGTTTCGTGCCGGTAAATCCAGTCGGAAGTGCGGTCAGCCATGCAATTGGGTCCAGCGGAGGATGGGCGAGATGAGGCCGGCGCGGTCGGCGCGGCCTTTTAATTTGTGCCAGAACGGGGAGACGCCGTGATCGAGCACGCACTCGAATCGCGCGGCGGCGGGGCCTTCGTAGATGAGGTAGTGGTTCTGGCGGTTGACGCGCGGGCAGACGAGGAATGTGCCGTAATTGAAAAGCCCGGCTGGAATTTCGCAGCGCCACGTTTGCCGGCCAAGTTGCAGCGGTGGGTGGTCGGCGGGATTTTGATCGGTCTGGTAGCTGCGGAAGAGCACGTCGCCCTCCGTGGTTTTCAGATCAAAGCCGAGGGTGAGTGTGGGGAGGATTTCGTGGCAGTCGAATTCGATGTCCACAATGATGCGCTGGCTGGTCGAAAAGACGCCGCTGACATTGCCGTGTTCATCGGCGACGCGCACTCCGCGGATGCGGATTTGGTCATTACCCGGCGCGCCTGCAGCAGACCAGGAGCGGGAGGTTTGCAGGTTTGTGGAATCTGCGAGGTAGTGGTTCAGCACGCTGGCGGTGTCGCCGATTTTCACTACATGGCCGTGCTGCAGGAGCACGGCTCGGGAGCAGAGCGAGCGGAGTGCCTGCATATTGTGACTGACGAAAAGGATAGTGCGTCCGCCGTATCGTGCGGCGTTGCCCATTTTTTCGAGGCACTTGGCTTGAAAGGCGGCGTCACCAACGGCGAGGACTTCATCCACGACGAGAATTTCTGGATCGAGATGCGCGGCGACGGCGAAGGCGAGGCGGACATACATACCGGAGCTGTATCGCTTCACGGGGGTATCGAGGAATTTTTCTACCTCTGCAAAGGCGATGATTTCATCGAACTTCGCGCGAATCTCTGTGTGTGTCATGCCGAGGATCGATCCGTTGAGGTAGATGTTTTCCCTCCCGCTCAGTTCGGGGTGAAAGCCGGTGCCGACTTCGAGGAGGCTGGCGATGCGGCCACGGATGCGGATTTCGCCCTCGGTGGGTTCGCTGATCTGGCTGAGGATTTTTAAGAGCGTGGATTTGCCGGCACCGTTGTGGCCGATGATGCCGACGACTTCTCCCTCGTTCACGTCGAAGGAAACATCGCGCAACGCCCAGTGCTCGGTAACGGGCTGTGTTGCTTTTTTGCGCCCAACGATGCGTCGCAGCCCGGCGGCGAGGTGGTCGCGGAGTGTGTCGTGCCCGGCGCTTTCGCCGAGGACGAATCGTTTGCCGACTCCGCTGATTTTGATGATCGGGTCGCTCATTTACACGAGGTCGGCGAATGTTTTTTCCGTTTGCCGGAAATAGATGAGGCCAGTGATCAGGACTACGAATGTGACGCCGATGCTCATCCAGAAGCCCGGCCACCAAGGCGCGAATTTTTCGCCGAGCACGCACCAGCGGAAGCCGTCTATCGCGCCGACGAGCGGATTGAGATGGAAGAGCAGGCGCCATTTTTCCGGCAGCAATGTCTGCCACAAAAATCCGACGGGCGTGACATACATACCTATGCGGACGATGAATGGCACGATGTAGCGCACGTCGCGATATTTCACATTCAGCGCGCTGAGCCACACGCCGCCGGCGAACGCGGGGAGAAATGCGGCGAGAAAAAACAGCGGAAGCAGCAGCAGTTGCGGGCGGAAGGCGACGCCGTAAAATGGCATCAGCACGAGGAGAATTGCTGTGGCGATGAGCGCATCCAGCACGCCGCTGAGCACGGCGCTGATGGGGATGATGAGGCGCGGGAAATAGACTTTGGAAATGATGCGTGCGGAGGCAACAAGCGAGTTGCTGCTTTCGCTGAGTGCATTGGCGAAAAACTGCCAAGGGAGTAGCGCGGAGAGTGTGAGGATGGCGTAGGGCGCGCCCCACGATTCAAATTTCGCGAGCCGACCGAAGATGACGCTGAAGACGACCATCGTGAGCACGGGCTGGAGCACAGCCCACGCGATGCCGAGGTAGGTCTGTTTGTAGCGGATCAGAATGTCGCGCCACGCGAGGAGACCAAGCAATTCGCGGAAGCGCCAAAGCTCGCCGAGATTGAGGCTGATGAGGCCTTTGCTCGGTCGCAGGACGCGATCGGTGTTGATGTGGGACATGATTGGGATTGCGCCTTGGGCAGCGAAAGGGGCGGGAGACTTCCCGCGATGTTTCTGCGATTCAACTTAAAAAGACGCCGCCGGCGGGCGGCCTTACTGTGTCTTTGGAGCCGGGGCGAATTTGAAACGCCATTGAGTCTCGATGCGTTTGCCTCCGGCCTTCGCACTGACTGTCACTGTGTATTCGCCGGGCGTGAGCGGCTGGCCGGGGCGGGCTTCGATGATGCTGGTGGCGGGGTCGAATTTGCACGGGATGATGCCGATGCCGCTCAGTCGCAGGCCGACGCTTGCTGGATCAAGTTCGCCGAGTGTGGCGAGGTTGGCTTTCAAAATCGGGCGGTCGTCGGTGATGGTTTCGCCTTCGAGCGGCTGGGTGACGCTTGTGGCGGCGGCGGGCTCGCTGAGGTCGGGCTGCTCGGTTCCGGCCTCGACGGGACCGTTGAATGCGAACGCCTGCGCCATGTCCTGCGGGCGCCGGACATTCCATGCGTAGCGGCCGATGCGGTCGAAGGGCGCACTGTGCGTGACGCGCTGCCCGTAGGCTGTGAAGGCAGCGGCGTAGCCTGCTTCCTTCACGAGTTCGAGGACGTGGGAATTGTAGCGACCCTCGGGGTATGCGAACGCGGCGCATTTGACGCCGAGTTTTTGCTCGATGATTTGTTTGGAACTGATCACTTCGTCACGCAGCCATTGTGTGTAGGCATCGGGTGTTTTGTTGCGCGCGTCGCGGAGGTTGATGTGCGAGATGGTGTGGCAGCCAATTTCCACGCCTTCGTCGCGGAGCTGGCCAAGTTGCTCCCACGAAATGCTTTTGCCGCCCGTGCCGATGAACTTTGTGTAAACAAAGCACGTCCACGGGTAGGCAAATTTCTTCAGGATGGGCCGCGCTGTGTCGAATGCGGAGACGTAGCCGTCGTCAATCGTGATGAGCACGCTGCGTTGCGGGATGTTTTTTTCGCCGCGACGCCACGCGAGGAAATCCTGCATTGAGATGACTGCGAGTCCGCGATCTTTGATCGTCTGCATCTGCTGCTCGAATTGATCCGGCGGAATGTTCAGCGCGCCGGTGGTGTTTGTGGGCGGCTCCACGCGATGATACATGAGCACGACGACCTGGGCTGTTTTGTCCACGGAGATGGCTGTGGATTTTGGAACAGGAGTGATCTTCGTTTCATTGCCTGGCACGGGTGCTGGCTCGGCGGGCGGCAGTGTTTGATTCTGCGCGACCTCGGTCGTTTTCTTTTTCCAAAACTGGACGCGCTCAAGAGTATGAGGACTCCATTTTTTCAGGCCGAAAAATACACCTGCGAGCAGGATGAGCAGAACGAGAAATTTCTTCATGGTCGGACGCGCAGGATGAACAACCATGCCCGCGCGGCAAGGGTGAACGTGCAACTTGTTGTATTTCTGTGTCCGGCAGTCTCGCCGCCTCCGCGCTGGACGATTGAGGCTTCGTCGCTAGTCTCCGCGCCCTCATGTTCAGTTTGCTTGCCGATAAATTGCAGGGCGTCTTCCGAAATCTTTCCGGGAAGGGGAAGATTTCGGAGTCGAATGTCACCGACGCATTGCGCGAAGTGCGCATGGCGTTGCTCGAGGCCGATGTGCATTTCCAAGTGGCGAAAGATTTCATCGCACGCGTGAAGGAAAAGGCGCTCGGCGAGGAGGTGCTGAAATCAGTCACGCCCGGTCAGCAGATCGTCAAAATTTTCTATGATGAATTGACCGGACTGCTCGGCGGCGATGCGTCCGCGCTCGTGCTCACGCCTCCCGCGCGAATCCTCATCGTCGGCCTGAATGGCGCTGGAAAAACGACGACCTGCGGCAAGCTCGCAAACTGGCTGCGCAAACAAGGTAAGGCTCCCGTGCTCATCGCGTGTGACCTTTATCGCCCGGCGGCCATCGAGCAGCTCGCCACGCTTGGCCGCCAGCTCAGCGTGCCTGTTTTTACTCCGCCCGCTGGAGAAAAAGACGTGCTCGCCTCGACCAAGCTCGCGCTGGATTGGCTCAAGCAGACGCCACACAACGTGGAAATTTACGACACCGCCGGACGGCAGGAAATTGATGAAGTGCTCGTCGCGGAAGTGAAGCGCCTGCGCGAATTTCTCCAGCCGCAGGAAGTCCTGCTCGTCGCCGACGCGGCTACAGGTCAGCAAGCCGTAAGCGTGGCCACGCATTTCCACGAAGCGCTCGATATCACCGGACTCATCCTCACCAAGCTCGACGGTGATGCACGCGGTGGCGCGGCGCTCTCGATGCGCGAAGTCACCAAGCGCCCGATCAAATTCGCCGGCACTGGCGAAAAAATGGACGCGTTCGAGGTTTTTCACCCCGACCGGCTCGCGGGCCGCATCCTCGGAATGGGTGACATTGTCACGCTCGTCGAGAGCGCGGCTGCGGCGATTAATGAGGAGGATGCCAAGCGCATGGAGGAGCGGATGCGCCGGGCGGAGTTCGATTTAAACGACTTCCTCGAGCAGTTCAAAATGATGCGCAGCATGGGACCCCTAGAAAAAGTCCTTGGCATGATTCCCGGCATGGGTAATCTCAAAAACCTTTCGATTGACGAAAAGCAACTCAAGCGAGTCGAAGCCATAGTGCTTTCGATGACCAACGAGGAGCGGACGACGCCGGACATTCTCAATGCACGACGCCGTCAGCGAATCGCCCGCGGGAGTGGCTCCACAGTCACCGAAGTGAATGACCTCATCACGCGTTTCAATGAAATGCGAAAGATGATGAAGCAGATGCCTCGGATGCAAAAGATGCTCGCCCGAACCAAGGGTAAGGGTCTTTTTAACCGGGGCTGATTTTTCAAAAACTAAAACCGCCACACAAAATACTGACATCATGGTAGTCATCCGACTCCGCCGCGAAGGCACAAAAAACACACCGTATTACAAAGTCGTCGTCGCCGACCAGCGCAGCCCGCGCGACGGCAAGTTCATCGAGATCATCGGGAACTACGACCCCAAGAAAGAGGGTCTGAACGCCAACATTGACCTCACCCGCGTGGATTACTGGGTAAAAAATGGCGCACAGCCGAGCGACACCGTTCGCAGCCTCGTGAAGAAGCTGCGCAAGGCCGCTACTGCGGCCTAGTCGCTGTTTCAAGGCCACATTTTTTAGCACAAAGTGCGGAGACTCTTCGGGGCCTCCGCACTTTGCGCTTTTCCCATCTCACTGCGCGTGAGTAGAAACAATCCATGGATCGCTTTCTCGACTACGTCTTGCGTCAACTCATCGAATTTCCCGAGGAGATGATCATCTTAAAAGAAGAGGCTCCCAAGCTGACCATCTTCCGTCTTCAGTTCAACCAGAGTGACATTAAGAAAGTCGTCGGAAAACACGGAGCCACCATTGCCGCCATCCGCAGTTTGCTTGATGCCGCAGCGATGAAACACGGCGGAAGGGCAAGGGTGGAAATCTTTGAGGAGCAGCGGGCCGAGCGTCCACTTGTCGCGGGTTGAACTGTCCTCGCTGATTTATTTTCTCTCCAAAAATTCGTCGAGTTTTTCCGCGAGACCCTCCATTGGCAGGCCGATGACGTTTGAGTAACTTCCTTCGACGCGTGCGATCATTTCACCATGGTCGTCTTGTGCTGCGTAGGCACCGGCTTTGTCCAGCGGCCTGATGCGGGCGAGGTAGCGGCTTAATTCCGCTGCGGTGCGTTTGTGAAAGTGGACGCGACTGACGACGACAAAGCCATATTCCTTTTTTCCGCTCACCATCCAGACGCCCGAATAGACCTCATGCGTCCGACCATTCAGGCGAGAGATCATGACAAGGGCATCGTTCATGTCCGCTGGCTTTCCGAGCACACGGCCCTCGAAAAACACCTCCGTATCCACGCCGAGCACGACCGCATCGGAATGCACGATAGCGCGAGCCTTGGCGCGCGCATTGGCGAGGACGGTCTCGCCGGGCGAGAGGTGCGGTGGTGCGATCTCTTCCACGCCGCTTGGAGCGATCACTTCAAAATCAAACCCATGCTCAGCGAGCAGCGCCCGTCGGCGTGGCGAGGAGGATGCCAGAATGAGCAAAGGCCGGGTTTTTGGCTCGGCCTTGCTGGAAGGTGACTGTTTGAGTTTCCGCCGGGACATTTACTTCGCGCCGGGAAGTGCTGGCATCTTCCTCTCTTTGTAGCCCTCGGGCAGGACGAATTCACCGTCTGCCACGGGATCCTGGGAGACCTTCACAAGAGTGGTAGTCATATTGCCCGCTGGTGTTTTGATTTCTGTTTTCACAGTCATTCCGGGCACGTCCAGTTTGTTCGCGTCAAAACCGCCGGCAGCGGCGTTGCTCATTTTCAGCATTTGCTCCTTGATGGCCTGCGCGTCAGGAAAATCCTTGGCGACCCAGATTTTGCCTTTGGTTCCGCCCAGGGTGAATTCATAAATCTCGGTATCCCACGCGCCGACTTTTTCCTTCGTCCCTGTGGCATTTGGTTTTTCGATTTTGTTGGGGTCAATGCCTGCTGCCTTCTGTGCAGCCTCGGCCTGTTTCTTTGCATCATTCATATTCAACTTTATGGCCATTTTCTGCGCGTGCATGAGCGTTGTCATGTCGCCGGATTTCAAGTTCATGATAACGGTGACGTTGCCGCCGACGGGGCTGGGCATGTCCATGCGGGCGTTATCGCCTTTGATTTTCATGGTCATGTTGCCGTTCATCATCGCGGACTCCATCTTTTGCTCGATGGTGAGATCCGCGTGGACGAATACGGTGGAGATGAACAGTGAGGTGATGCAGAGTAGTGTCTTCATTGTGGTGTGAGCGTGAATGTGTGAAATGAGTGAGGCGAGAGGATTTTCGCGAACCCGAATCGTTCAATAGGTGACGACGATGGGCACTGCGACTTGGCGCACAGGTGCCTGCACGTCGGTGTTGCCTTCGCTTTGTTCGAGCGAAGTGACGAGGTTGTTTTCAAAAGTGACGATCAATTTTCCCGAAGGCACTTTGACGTAGACGGTGTTTGTCACGAGCCGCCCGGCCTGATCGTAGGCGGTCGTTTCCTGAGGAACGCGTGCATAACGAACAAATTCCCAGACTTCCTTGCGGCCTTGTGCGTCGAGTTTGGAGGTTTTCTTTTGTGCTTTGCCGAGCGAGGCGGCGACTTCTTCCGGCTTCATGTTGAGCGCGACTTCGTTTTTGGCGATGAGCGCCCCTACCTCGGCTTTGCGCTTGGCGTTCTGGCGCAGACTATCGAGGAATTCCGGTTTGAGCGGCGTGAGCGATTTTGCATCCACCCAGCCGACGACACCGCCTTGCGTAGCCTGTCCGCGGACCCGGTAGGATGTATCGGAGACGGCTATCAATTCGACCGGGCTGCCCTTTTTGATCGTGCCGAGAAATTGTCCCTCGGCAGGCTTGGAACTCACGGCTGCATCGCTCGTGGTGTTGATCCGCAGCGATTTCACCGAGATATCCTCAAGGTAAATCGAGCCGGGTTCGCGGAGGAGGCTGCTTGCGCTGAAGGCGAGCGTGGGAATGACGAGCGCGAGTAGTAGAGCTTTCACGGTTGGGTAGAGTAAGTGCATTTGTCGTCAGGGCGAGGCGATTTATTCAAACGAAATGCGGCGCGGTGTTGCTTCGTCATCCAGCATTCGTCATTCGTAATGAGCAATGACACGCTCATCCGAACTCTTCGCAGCCGCCCGCCGCTACATCCCCGGCGGGGTGAATTCTCCTGTCCGCGCTTTCCGTGGGGTGGGGGGTGAGCCGTTTTTCGTAGAGCGCGCGAGTGGCGCACGCATTTGGGATGCGGATGGGCGTGAGTTGATTGATTTCGTCGGCACATGGGGACCTGCCATTCTTGGTCACGCGCCGCGTGTGGTGCTGGATGCGATTAATACGACGGCGCAGCGTGGCGTGAGTTTTGGCGCACCGCACGCGCTCGAAGTGGAAATGGCGCGGACGATTTGCGAATGGGTGCCGAGCATCGAAAAAGTGCGGATGGTCAACAGCGGCACCGAAGCCACGATGTCGTGCGTGCGACTGGCGCGGGGCTTCACCGGGCGCGGGAAAATCGTAAAGTTCACCGGCTGCTACCACGGTCACGTGGATTCGCTCCTCGTGAAAGCCGGCAGCGGCGCGCTCACTCATGGTCACCCGGACAGCGCTGGCGTCCCCGCCGAACTCGCCGCGCTCACCATCACCCTCCCGTTCAACGACACAGACGCGCTGCGCGCCGTATTCGCTGCGCAGGGAAAGGAAATTGCCGCCGTGATAGTCGAGGCCGTCCCCGCGAATGCCGGTCTCTATTTTCCCGAGCCCGGATTTTATGAACTGCTCTGGAAACTCTGCGCTGAACACGAAGCCCTTGTGATTTTCGACGAAGTGATGACTGGCTTCCGCCTCGCGCGTGGCGGCTATCAGCAAATCATCGGCATGAAACCCGACCTCACCGCGCTCGGCAAAGTCATCGGCGGCGGACTACCCGTCGGCGCATTTGGCGGGCGTCGTGAAATCATGGACATACTTTCGCCCGACGGCCCCGTCTATCAAGCTGGCACTCTCAGCGGAAACCCGCTCGCCCTCGCCGCTGGTCTCGCGCAGCTCCGCGAATTGGAGCGTGTGGATGGCTGGGCGAAATTGGAAACGCTCGGCGCGGAGTTCGAATCCCGTGTGCGTGCCGGACTGAAACGCGCTGGCTGCGACTACAATTTCCGCCGCATCGGTTCGATGTTCTGCCTTTATTTCACCAACGGCCCCGTGCGAAATCTCGCGGAAGCATTCGCCAGCGACAAAGCCGCTTTCGCAAAGTTCTTCCACGCCTGTCTTGAACGCGGTGTTTATTTCGCGCCCTCGCAATTTGAGGCCGGATTCCTCTCTCTTGCGCACACAGCCGAGGATCTCGCAAAGGTCGCCGACATCGCAGCGGACGTGCTTTCAAATCTCTAGCATGATCCGCTTTCTCTTTTTCCTGCTCACGTTCGCCGCGTTTGCCGAGGAGCCGTTCGTTTTTGAAAAAACTCCGGGTCGTCTGCCGAAGGATGTCGTGCCGAAACGCTACGCAATCCGCATCGAGCCGGATGTGAAAAAGGCGGCTTTCACAGGACGCGTGGAGATCGACATCGAAGCACGCAAGGTGGTGACGAGTCTCACGTTGAATTCGCTGGGGTTGCGGATCGTTTCGGCAACGCTGGATGGCACTGTGCTCACGGCGAAAGCGGACGACAGCACGCAACTCCTCATGCTCAGTGGTGCCGAGATAACGGTGGGCGCGCATAAGGTGGCGCTGGAGTTTTCCGGCAAGCTGACGGAGCAGCCGCAGGGACTTTACCTCATGCGCTATCAGCTCCCGGATGGGACGTGGTGGGAGGCACTCGTAACGCAAATGGAGCCGTCTGATGCGCGACGGATGTTCCCATGCTGGGACGAGCCAGCGTTTCGCGCTGCGTTCCAACTCACAGCCGTCGTGCCAGCAAAACACACGGCGCTTTTTAATATGCCCGCCGAGAGGGAAACGCCTCTTGGAGATGGGTGGAAGGAAATCGTCTTCGGAGTTTCGCCCGCGATGTCGAGCTACCTCGTCGCATTTGCGAGTTCGGAGTTGGAGAGCATCGAAGACGAAGTGGCCGGGGTGAAGCTGCGTATTTTCGCTACGCCGGGAAAGCGTGCGCAGATGCGCGTGGCGATGGAGGCGACGAAGCAAGTGCTGCCGTTTTTCAACGAATACTTCGGAGTGAAATATCCACTGCCGAAACTCGATCAAGTGGCGTTCCCAAGCGTGGGTGCGGCGGGGATGGAGAACTGGGGCTGCATCATTTACGCGGACACGGCGATGCTGCACGACGAGGTGGGCGGCGCGCAGTCAGGCCGCGAGCATGTGTTCGACGTAGTCGCACATGAGATCGCGCATCAGTGGTTCGGCGATTTGGTGACAATGGCGTGGTGGGACAATCTCTGGCTGAACGAGGGATTCGCTTCGTGGATGGATACGAAGGTTGCCGATCATTTTCATCCCGAGTGGAAGAAGTGGCTGCGTGCCGCTGGCGGTCGCGAGGGTGCGATGCGACTGGATGCGCGCGCGACGACGCACCCGATTCAACAAAGCATTACGAACGAGGCCGAGGCGCTGAAAGCGTTTGATGAAATCACATATCAAAAGGGGCAGGCGTTTCTGCGGATGCTGGAGACTTGGCTCGGCGAGGAAAAATTCCGCGCAGGGCTACGTCTCTATTTTTCACGACATGCAAACTCCAACACCACGACCGCCGATCTGTGGGCGGCACTGGAGGAGACATCGGGGCAGAAGGTCCGCGAGATGGCGGCGGGATGGACGGAGCAACCGGGTTTTCCTGTGGTGAAAGTCAGCATGGCTGGCGAAAAGAGCATCGAACTTCGGCAGGAGCGATTTGTGATTCACCAAAAAAATGCGGCTCCGCTTTCGTGGCTGATTCCGGTGACAGTCTCACCAGTCGGTGGAGTGCCGCAGGTTGTTCTCGTCGGCAAAGACCCGGTGCGCGTGAACTGTGATTTGCCCGCCGTCGTGAATGTGGGTGCCACGGCTTACTGCCGTGTTTGCTATGACACGGAGCTTTGGGATTCGCTGAAGCTGCGGCTCGCCGAACTCGCGGAGGCGGATCGTTTGAATGTGCTGCACGACACATGGGCGCTCGTGCAGTCGGACAAATTGCCGCTCAAGCGATGGCTAGAAGTCGCAGAACAATTACGCAACGACCCATCACCACTCATCGGCGGGCATCTTGTCGGCGTGCTTGGCACACTCGACCACCTCGCGCGTGGCACCAAGCAACGTGATGCCATTCGCAAATGGTCACGCAACTTTCTCGCGCCGCGATTTGCGCGACTTGGCTGGAATACGAAGGCCGGAGAAGACATCGCCACGGTAAATCATCGTGCTGAACTCATCCGAATGCTCGGCGTCTGCGGTGATGCGGTGATCCTCACCGAGGCTCAAATACGCGCGAAGTCATTTCTCGATGGTGGCAGTCTGTCTGGTGACTTGCGGGGTGCGGTGCTTCACCTCGCAGGCAAATACGCTGACGCGAAGATGTGGGAGCGCATTCACGCGCTGGCTAAAAAGACATCCGACACAGAGCAGAAACAAATCCTCTACGGTGCACTTGCGTCTGCGAGCGACATCTCACTGGCGAAGCGCGCGCTTCAACTTTCGCTGACGGGTGAGCTACCATCAAATCCAGCGGCGCGCATGGTTGCTCGTGTTGCGAGTGAAGGTGAGCACCCGGAGCTAGCACTGACTTTTGCCAAAGAGCATTTGGGTGAATTGCTCGCGCTGCTCTCAGCCAGCGCAGCGGACGACTACGTGGCTCACCTCTTCCGTCACTTCTCGGATGCTGCACGAGCGGAGGAACTGATCGCATTTACCAAGGCAAATCTCCCGCCCGATGCAGCACGGGCGACTGCGATTGCCGTGGACGACATTCTGTTCTCCACTGAGTTCAAAGCGCGTGTCCTACCTCAATTCGCGGCATACGAACAAACAGACGGGGTGACGAATCAGCGGGGGAAGCCGGGAAAGAAGACGACCAAGTCACAGTGATTTCAACGCGGCGATGACGGGCATTTTCGCCGCGCGCAGCGCAGGCAGGAGCGCGCCGAGGATGCCGACGAGAATCGCGAAGACCAGCGCTTCTGCCACAAGTATCGGCGGGATGCTGATCTCGAAGACACTTTCGCTGAAGGTCTGAAAATTGAAGGTGCCTGCGCGATAGCCGTTGCCGAGCAAGGCCAGCCCGGCACCAAGTGCACCGCCGAGTAACGAGAGGGCTGCTCCCTCGATAAGGATGGCGCCGATGATGGAGCGCCGCCGGTAGCCAAGAACTCGCAGCGTGCCGATTTCACGCGTCCGCGCACCGATGCTCGCATACATCGTATTCATGCCCGCGAGCACCGCGCCGATGGAAAGGATGACCGCGAGAAAACTTCCCGCGAAACGAATCGGCTTCGCCGTCTTGGTTTGCTCGGCGTAGTAGGCGACCTCCCGCGACACACGCACAACGAGGCGCTTGTCGGATTCGAGCCGTGTTTTGAAGCGCGTGGCCGCGGCTTCATCCACGGGTCGCAGGAGCAGACTTGCGTAGTTGTCGCGATTGAAAACAGAACGCGCTTCGTCGGCATCGAGCCATGCCTCGGAGTCGAAAGCACTTCCGCCAGCATCGAAGTAGCCGACAACTTTCAACTCGCGTGCGCCGATTTTGATGGTGCTGCCGACGCCCATGTTTGCGAAGCGGACGGCGAGCCGGCGGCTGATGGTGACTTCGCGATTTCCCGGCACGAACCACCGGCCCTCGACGAGTTTCACCTGCGGGCGGAGTGCGACGCCGTTCGGCCCGGTGCCGCGAAAAACAACATTTGCACCGCCGCTGTTTGCACCAGCGCGCGGGAGATAGATGACGACGAGCGTATCCGCCGTGATGAGTGCGCGCCCATCACTGTCGCGTGCGATTTCCTCCGCGTATTGCACGGCAGCGAGGTCGGCGCGTGTGATCTGGCTGCCGGACTCCGAGTCGGAGCCGCGCCGTGTGATGAGCAGATTGCGCGGATCGCCGGTGTTGCCCGCTGCTTTTTCCAAACCCGCCGCCATCGCCTGCATCCACACCCACACACCGACTACAACCATCACTGCGCCGATGGTCGCCAGCGAGGAACGCCAGCGGACGATGACGTTGCGAATGCTGTATTTAATGGGCAGTGCCATCGGCGTCTTTGAAAGCAGCGCCTACTTTCCACCGCCGATGAATGCGCGACTCATCACGCGCCCCATGTTGCGCATTTCATTTCGCTGTTTAAAGGAGTCTTGCAGGATGTTGACTTGATCGGGCGTGAGCCCCGCTTGCGGAGCACGGGAAAGAACGCGCGCTTGATACGCCTCCTCCTTTTGCTGTTGGGCCGTGGCTTCTGCATCGGTCATCAGCATCGCCATGCCGGGGCCGCCGCCGAGGTCGGGGATTTCACTGCTCGGGTTTTTCAGCCGCTCCTCACTCATGACGTTGAGCAGGGAGTCGCGCTGCTGTTGCTGAAGTGGTTGATCCTTTTGTTGGAAATTGCGGTCGAAAAAATCCAGCGCGTGCCTGTCACCGACAGTCTGTTCGTAGGCAGTCAACTCGTTGAAGCTTTGTTCGCCTAACACGCCTTTGAGCTTCGCGTCGTATTCAGCCTTCGTCGCCTGCACTTCACTGCGGACTGCCGCCATGCTCGCGTCGTCCGTGCTTTTTCCGTCCAGGAGTTTTCTGCCTTTGTCGAGGGCGGTGAAATTGCGTTCAGCCAGCAGCTCGGAAATCAATTTGGAATCCTGCTCGCTGATACCGAGTTTCTTGTAGAGCGGTGCGTAGGCGCCGCTGACCATGCGCTCGCTCATTTGCGTCATCGCTTTGCGCGTCTCCGGCTTGTCCATTTGCTTGGCAAATCCCTGCATCATCCCTCGCACATCGAACTGCTGCTTTTGTCCGCTATTCTTCGCCGTAGAGCCCGCCTCGGCTGCTTCGCCGCCAGCCGCCGCAATTTGCTGTGCTTTCTTTTTTGCATCGTCGCGCTCCTGCATCAATGCGGCGTTCCTCGCTCGCAGGGAAATGAGTTCATCATTTGCCTTGGCGAGGCCGGCGAGGGCGTCGCGCAGGGCCTTTTCATTGGCGGCGACTTTTTCGTTGAGCGCATCGAGCTTCCTTTGAGTTTCGTCAGCGCTGCTCATTTGCATGATGCCGAAAACGCTGCCTGCAATCGCAAGAACCGCGAGGATTGGGATGAGTAGCTTGTTCATAAAACGGTGAAGAATCTCCGCGACGTTAACCACTATTTGAGCGCGGTAGAGGAAAAATTCCGAATCCCGCGCTGCATCAAATCCACTCAGGGCATTCTTTCAGTCTCGCAATCCCGGTGCTGGCGGGTTGAGGAATAACGTATGGGTCCCGTCTTGGCCATCCTGCTGATAGTTGTCGCCATTCCGTATTCGCTGAATGTCTGGTGGAAAGCGCGTCGCGCGAGGAGCGAGCGCGAACGCTCATTCATCATTCGTGTGCATATGGCTGTTTTCATACTTTCAGTGCTCGCCGCGGCTGCCTTTGTATTACTTTTAAGAACCGGAAGATTTTTTGCCTTGCCGCTTATAGGCGCTGCCGGTTTGGCGGTGCGAGCGGGAATTCGTAAGGCGCATGCGCGTATTCAAGCCGAGGAAAGCGATCCGTTGAGCCGCGCAAAGCGCGTGAATTGATTGGTCGTCAAGTTGTGCTTGGAATCGGTCGCTGTTTCCTCACAAGTTTGAGCACGTATGAAAATCCTCCCTGTATTCTTCGCCATGCTAGCCGCCATCACATCCACATCTCCTGCGCAAACTGAAATACCATTTTACGTGGGCACCTACACAAGGCCGCCGAGCGAATCGAAGGGCATTTATCGCGGCGTTCTCGATCTCGGCAGCGGCTCGGCTCGCATCACGGGCCTTGTTGCCGAGGCGAAGAACCCGACCTTCCTCGCCATTCACCCGAACGGGAAATCTCTCTACGCAGCCATCGAACTCGACGGCGGTGGCGTCGGCGCATGGGCGATTGAAAAGGACGGTAGCCTTCGACTTTTGGACACGCAGAGCACTCGCGAGAAAGGCAATTGCCACGTGTGGGTGGACGCCAGCGGGCGAAACGTCCTCGCTGTCAGCTACGGCTCCGGGACTCTCGCCAGCGTGCCGGTTGAAGCCGCAGGAACACTCGGCGAGCCCACGGCCTTCATCCGGCACGAGGGAAAAGGACCGAATCCTCAGCGGCAAAGCGAGCCGCATGCGCACGCCATTTATACGAATGGCGATTTCGCCTACGCGTGCGACCTCGGGACAGACGACATTTTCATCTACAAATTCGATGCGGCGAAAGGGACACTGACTCCGCACAATCCGCCGAGCGCAAAAGTCCCGCCCGGCAGCGGGCCGCGCCATCTCGCGTTTCACCCGAAGGGCGGATTTGCCTACGTGTGCAACGAACTCACCAGCACCGTCACCGTCTTCGCGCACGATGCGGCGAAAGGCACGCTCGTCGCGCTGCAAACACTCAGCTCGCTTCCCGTCGGCGCACCCGATGCCGACAAAAACTCCATCGCGGAAATCTTCTGTCACCCGAACGGCAAGTTCCTCTACGTCTCCAATCGCGGTCACGACAGCATCGCGATTTACACCATCGGCGTGGATGGAAAATTGACCTTCAACGAAGCCGCGCCCGCTCACGTAAAAAACCCGCGTGGCTTCAATCTCACGCCCGACGGTCGCTGGCTCGTCGCCGGCGGGCAGGACAGCGCGAACCTCGCCATTCACAAAGTGGACGCGACAACGGGTTCGCTCACATTCACGAGCGAAGTCACCGGCATCTCCATGCCCGTGAGCATCGAGTTTGTGAAATAGCGCCTACCTCCGCGCCGCAATCGCCGCCGCATACACGGCGCGCAGGGGCACGCCCGATTTTTCCGCGACGGCACGGCAGCTCTCGAACTCCGGCGCGACCTGCACCACGCGCTCACCTTTCAATCCCAGCTTCACCGTCACCTCGCCAAACTCCGTGCTCACTTGCGCAAAGCGGCGGGAGAGTTTCAGCCGCACGACCTTCTCCACGCGCAGACCAAACGCGCTCGTCTCGGCGAAAATAAGATCGGTCAGCGCGGCCACGGTGGATTCCTCGCAGAGCACGGAGAGCATCACGCCGGGGCGATTCTTTTTCATCTGGATCGGCGTGAGCCACACATCGAGCGCACCGGCGGCGAACAGTTGCGCCATCACCGCGCCCGTGATCTCCGGCGAGAGATCGTCGAGATTCGTTTCGAGCTTGGTGACCGTGTCCGTTTCGTAGCTCATGGCTGCGAAAAATTACGCCAGTTCGCCGAGCACTGCACGCAGCACATTCGGGCGGGCGGCGAGTTCACGCGTGCCGAGACCGTAGCCGATGCGCTCGATCTTCATCGCAGGCATGTCGCCAAAGCTCACAGCGAACTCCGCCGCGATCGCAGCGCCGGTGGGCGTGATGAGTTCGTGCGGTTCATCAATCTGCCCGAGCGGGATGCCCTTCAGAATCTCCAGCGTCGCAGGCGCAGGCACGGGGAATGTCCCGTGCGCGCACTCGACCGTTCCGCGACCGTCGTGCAGTCGGGAAACATACACTTTCTCCACGCCCAGCGCCTCGATGCCCACGCATGAAAGCACGATGTCCGCGATGGAATCGAACGCGCCCACTTCGTGGAAATGAACGCTCTCAGGCGGCTGCCCGTGGATCTTTCCCTCAGCCACGGCGATGCGGTGAAAAATGCCGACGGCGTGCTTCTTCACGAAAGCGGACAGCTCGCTATGCTCGATGATCTCGCGGATTTGCGCGTAGGTGCGCGAGTCCTCGTGGTGGTGATGATGCCCGTGCTCCTCGTCGCAGCAGCCATGCTCGTGCGCGTGCTCTTCGTGCTTGTGCCCGCAGCAATCGTGGCCGTCCTCATGTTCATGCTCGTGGGAGTGTTCATGCGAATGCGACTCGCCGCTGTGCGAATGTTCGTGCGTGTGCGTGTGCTCGTGTTTTTCGCTGCCATGGGAATGTTCACCGTGGCCGCAGCACTCGTGCTTCTCCTCGTGCGAGTGCCCGTGTTCATGCCCGCAATCCTCCCCGTGCGTCGCGCCGCCGTGGATGTCGAACTTCACACCCTCGATCTCCTTCCGTTTCGCGCGATCATAGTGCATGTGGAAATCGCCGAGGTTCAGTTTGCTCAATTCCCACTCCAGCGCGCTGGGTTTCACGCCGAGGTCGAGAAGTGCGCCGACGGTCATATCGCCGCTGATGCCAGAGATGCAGTCAAAATAGAGAGCTTTCATGAAATGTGAGAGTGAGAGTGAAAGTGGATGCGCGCAAGCGTGCTGCTTACGCGGTGCATTCTTGCAGCGTGACGGCGCCGTCGTAGAGGGCTTTGCCGATGATGCAGCCGTAGAGGCCGGGGATTTCACGGAGGCGGGTGACGTGGGCTGCGGTGCCGACGCCGCCGCTGGCGATGAGCTGGCCGCCGAAGGGGTGGATGGCGTTGTGGACGCGTTCGGTTTCGGCGAAGTTGGGGCCCATTAACATGCCGTCGGTGGCGATGTCGGTGTAGATGATGGTGCCTGCGCCGGCGTGGACGGCGGAGATGGCGAGGTCGAGGGCGCTCTGGCCGGTTTCGTGTGTCCAGCCTTTGACGGAGACGATACCGTTTTTGGCGTCGATGCCGACGGCGATTTTGTCGCGGCCAAACCGGGTGGCCATTTCGGCGACGAAGTCGAGGGATTCGGCGGCTTTGGTGCCGAGGATGACGCGGGTGACGCCTGCTTCGAGGGCGCGTTCGATGGCTTCGGGGGTGCGGATGCCGCCGCCGAGTTCGCAGGGGATTTTGACGGCGCTGGTGATGGCGCGGACGGAGGCGAGGTTGCTCTGCTGGCCGGAGAAGGAGGCGTCGAGGTCCACGAGGTGGAGCCAGTCGCCGCCTTCGGTTTCCCATTTTCGCGCGAAGGCGGCAGGGTCGCTGGAGTAGATGGTTTTTTGGTCGGCGCGGCCTTGTTGGAGGCGGACGACTTGGCCGGACATGAGGTCAATCGCGGGAAATAGGAGCACGGTGTTTAGGTGTTGAGGAAGTTTTTCAAGATGCCGAGGCCGACGGTCTGGCTTTTTTCGGGGTGAAATTGGACACCGGCGACGCTGCCTCGCGCGGCGGCGGCGGCGAAGGTCTGGCCGTAGGTGGTGCGGGCGATGACGGTGGTGGGGTCGGTCGGTTCGCAGTAGTAGCTGTGGACGAAATAAACGTGGGGCTGCGCAGGGAGGCCGGCCCAGAGCGGGTGCGGGGTGAGGTTGAGGTTGTTCCAGCCGATTTGCGGGATTTTTAAGCCGGGGGTGGCGAAGCGTTTCACTTTGCCGGGAAAAAATCCAAACCCACGAACGCCGGGGGTCTCTTCGCTTTGCTCGAAGAGCATCTGGTAGCCGACGCAGATGCCGAGGAAGGGCCGACCGCTGGCGAGGCTGTCCTGCATCGGCCCCCACAAGTCGCGTTCCTGCAATCCGTGCACGCAATCGCCAAACGCACCGACGCCGGGGAGGACGATTTTCTCGGCGCGCGAAATTTCGCCCGCGTCTGCTGTGAGCCGGACGTCCGCGCCGAGGGAGGTGAGTGCGTTGAAGACGCTGCGGACGTTGCCGGAGCCGTAGTCAATGAGTGCGATCATCCGCTACAGCATTCCCTTGGTGCTCGGCACGCCTTCGACTCGCGGGTCGATCTGGCAGGCGGCGTCCACGGCTTTGGCGAGGCCTTTGAAGATGGCTTCGGCCATGTGGTGGGCGTCGCGACCGTAGAGGATTTCGGCGTGCAGATTGCAGCCGGAATGAACGCTGAAGGCGCGGAGAAATTCTTCGACGAGCTGGAAGGCGAAGCCGTTGATGCTGCTCACGCCGCTCGGGGCGCGGTATTCGAGGTAGGGGCGTCCGCTGAAATCCACGACGACGCGGGCGAGCGTTTCGTCCATCGGCAAATACGCGTGGCCGTAGCGGCGGATGCCTTTTTTCCCGCCGAGCGCCTGCGCGAATGCCTGGCCGAGCGCGATGCCGGTGTCTTCGACGGTGTGGTGGAAATCCACCTCGATGTCGCCGTCTGCTTTCACGTCGAGGTCCACGAGGCTGTGGCGCGCGAAGAGCGTGAGCATGTGGTCGAAGAACGGGATCTTCGTGGCGATGGTGCTGGTGCCGCGCCCCTCAATGGTGAGTGTGATGCGGATGTCTGTTTCGCCGGTTTTGCGTTGGATGGTTGCGGTGCGCATAAGGTGATGTGCGGGCGGCGGGAGTGGTGTTTACTTGGCGGGGGGATTTTCCGTGTCTGGTTTCTCGGGCAGGATTTCGACTTGGGGACGCGGTTTTTTCCGGGCGACGACGACGAGCAAGATGATGACCGCGATGCCACCAAGTGAATACATGATGATGCGGTTACGATTTTCACGGTCGCATTTTTCCTGTTCTGCAGCCGCTGTTTCAGCATCGCGCGCTGCTTTCTCGTCTCGCGCCTTCTTTGCCTCGGCCTCGGCCTTGACTGCCTCGGCTTTTAATTTGGCGAGTTTTTCCGCGTTTGCTTTTGCGATTGCGGCTTTCTCGGCTGCCTCAGCCTTTGCGGCCTCGGCGGCTTTCTGGCGTTCGATGACGAGTTTTGCCTGGAGGCGTTTGACTTGTTCGTTTGCAGACCACGCACCGCCGGCATCGGTGAGTGCTTTTTCGACTGCGGCGAGATCGTTGGTTTCAAAGGCGGCCCTAGCCTTGGCGATAGCTTTGATGGACTGCCGCATTTTTTCCACGGGCAGGGCGTTGATGCGGGTAAGCTCGCTGTTGCATCTGTTGATGAGCGAAGTCAGGCTGCGGTCGTTGGCGGGGGAAAGAGGAAGCCAGTTCGCGCCGCTGTGCTCGGCGGCGGCGACGGCTGCCTCCAGTGTCGCTAGATTTTTCTTTTGCAACGCTTCGACTTGCTCACGTTCAGTGCCGCGTGCGTTTGCGAGGCGCGCGGCGTTTTCCACCACGTTCTGCTTGAATTGCGTCTGCCGCTGTTCTGCGGCGAGTCTGAGCGCGGGGATGGCCTGACGTGCGATATCAATGGCGTCGGGCATCGCGGCGCAGCCGGGATAGTTTTTTTCAAGAGCGTCAAAGACATTCATGGTTTCGACATACTGGATGGCGACGGCGAATCGTTTCATGCGGGAAAGCAGGATATCCCCGGCGATTTGCACTTTTTCCTGTTCCGCCTGCTCGGAGTTGAGCCACTTGCCGCCGATTTTTAATTCACCGGCCTCGATGCGTTTTTTTTCCGCATCAAAAACACCGAGCTTCGTTTTTGCCTCGGCTGCGTGGCTGCTCTGTGGATAGAGGCTGACGAAAGCGCCGAGCTTTGTGATTGCCTGTGCGTAGTCCGCAGCTTCGAGCGATTCGTCGCCGAGTGCGAGAGCCTTTAGTGCCGGCCACGCCTGTTCGTCCGGCGCGATTTTTTCCACGCTCACGATGTCGGTTTTTTTAAGAACGCGCTCGTCCTTGATCGTAGCAGTTACCGCGATTTGGAGCGTCACCACCTTGTCCGTTTCCGAAAGAATACTGCCTTCCACTTTTTCCCCGCTTTTCAAGGTGAAGGTGTCTCCCCATGCCGCGATGGATAAGGCGAGGAATGCGGCGAGCAGGTAAGATGGGACTTTCGTCATGTGAACGGCAGTGAAGCAAAGCACTGCTGCGCTGAAAAGGTTGAACTGTTCAAAAATACGAACTGCCGCCGGACGCCATGCCCGGCGGTGGTGTTGAAAACAGTAGCTGCGACTACTTTTTCTCCGCGCCTTCCTTTTCAAAAAGGGGCGCGAATTTTTCCAACCCTTCCTTTTTCAAGTCCGCCACTGGAATAAAACGCAGCGCGGCGCTGTTGATGCAGTAGCGCATTCCGGTGGGTCGCGGGCCGTCGTCGAAGAGGTGGCCGAGGTGGGAGCCGCTGGTTTTGGCAATCAGCTCGGTGCGGATCATACCCAAGCTTGTGTCCACCTTCTCCATAATTTCATCCTTCTCAAGCGGGCTGAAAAAACTCGGCCATCCGCTGCCGGATTCAAACTTGTGAGTGCTCGCAAAAAGCGGCTTGCCGCTGATGATGTCCACGTAGACTCCCTGTTCGTGATTGTTCCAATACTTGTTTTGAAATGGCTTTTCGGTGCCGCCCATGATGCAGACATAGTAGGCTTCCTGGTCGAGTTTCTTGGCGAGTTCCTCTTTCGAGAGTTTCGAGAGGTCTTGCTTCTGGCTTTGTTCGTTCATGGCTTTTTCGTTTGTCGACTTTTTGTCTTTGGCGTCGCAGGCACACGTGAAAATCGCGAGTGCTGCTGCTGCGGTGCGGATGAATGTGTTCATGGCTTTATGGAAAGTGAGAGCGGGCAGGGCAGGGGATATTCCCGTGGATTCTATGGTCGTGCCTGCCCGCTGCCGCGCAGGACGTATTTGTAAGTCGTCAGTTCCTCCAGCCCCATCGGGCCGCGTGCGTGGAGCTTGTCGGTCGAGATGCCGATCTCAGCGCCGAATCCAAACTCGCCGCCATCGGTAAAGCGCGTGCTTGCGTTCCAATAAACCGTCGCACTATCCACGTCGGCGAGGAACTGCTCGGCTGCGCGTCCGTCGGCAGTGATGATGCAGTCGCTGTGGTGCGAGCCGTTGTTCTCGATGTGCGAGATGGCTTCTTCGATCGAATCCACGACTTTCACCGCGAGGATGAGATCGAGATACTCCGTGCGGAAATCTTCGGCGGCGGCGTGCGCGACGAGAGGGGAGTTGAGATTTGCGAGCTTGGAAAATGCGCGTTCATCGCAACGGAGTTGGACTCCTTTCTCCAAAATGGCAGGCGCTGTCGTGGCGAAGAATTTTTCCGCCACTGCGGAATGAACGAGCACAGTCTCGATGGCGTTGCACACTCCGGGACGCTGGCACTTGGCGTTGATGATGAGTTTCTCCGCCATAGCGAGGTCGGCGGCGGCGTCCACATACATGATGCAAATGCCGTCGTAGTGCTTGATGACGGGCATCCGCGCATGGCTGACGACGACTTCGATGAGGCTCTTCCCTCCGCGCGGGACGATGCAATCGAGGAACTGATCCATTTCGCACATCACGCGCACGGCCTCGCGGTCGGTCACAGGGATGAGCTGGATTGCATCGGCGGGCAGACCGGCTTTCGCGCCACCGCGTGCGAGGGCGGCGGCGATGGCGATGTTGCTGTTGATGCTCTCGCTGCCGCCACGGAGGATTGTCGCGTTGCCCGTCTTCGCGCAGAGCACCGCTGCGTCAGCGGTGACGTTGGGGCGCGATTCATAAATGATCCCGATGACCCCGATGGGCACGCGTTTCTTTTGGATGCGAAGTCCGTTGGGCCGCGTCCAGTCGCGGATAATCTCGCCGACAGGATCAGGCAGTTCCGCGACCTGACGAATCCCGTCCGCCATCGCAGCGATGCGCTTGGGATTCAGCGTGAGGCGGTCCATCATCGCCGCGCTCAACCCCGCAGCCTTTGCTTTCTCCAAATCCTTCGCATTTGCAGAAAGTATCGCGTCCTGCGCGGCGACGAGTTCGTCCGACATCGCGCGGAGACCTGCGTTCTTTTGCTCCGCAGTGCATTGGCGGAGCTGGCGTGCGGCGGCGCGTGCGCGTTTGCCGAAGTCGTGGATTTGATCAGTGAGACTCATGAAAGTGGCGGAGACAAATGCAGGAGGACGGCGCAGGAATCAACCGCTCGTTCATCTCCGGCCATGTTTACGGTGTGTAAGACGCCTTTTTTGCACGTGAAAATGATAGCGGGATTGCGGTTGCGAATACCTCAAACAAAAAGATTCCCGTGAGCGTTTCAGTGATGAGTGTAGTCGCGAACTGGACAATGCTGTAGCGCCCGATTTCGAGTGTGTGGAGGATGGCGATGCCGAGGTTGTTTCCGAAATTGTATGCATAACCAACGGCGAGGATGGCGGCGCAGAGGCCGAAGCGTGCGCGGCGGTCGGCACGCCAGCAAAGCCACGGCAGTGTCGCGAGCCATGCGATGAGGCCGGGCATGTAACAGTTGCCCAGACGGTCGAGGATAAAGGCCAGGAATTTTGGTGCGTGAATGGTTGCTCCACGGTTTTCGAGTTCGGCTACGGAGGCCATGTAGTATAGAGCCGGAGGCCACGCGACCAGCTCGGCGTGGTAATCGGGCACTTCAAACTGTTCGAGGGAGATGACATAATTTTTTTTCAGCTCGAAGCTGTGTCCATCATAGGCCGGGCAGTGGAGATTGTAAAACATCGCAAGCTGAATACCGACCTTGTGCAGCATTGCTCCCGGCATTTTGCGCCACGCTCGCTGAAAGTAATAACGGTAGAACTCGATGCGCGGCTCACTTTTTTGAAGTTCACCGTCCGCCATTTTTGTAAAAAAAGGATCTCTATACAAAAGGTAGTCGGCATTGCAGTCGAGGGATTGCATATGGCCTGGGCTATTGCGACGCGCATTGGCGATGCCTTCATCAAGTAGAGCGAGGGTGGAGCGGAGCGTTTTTTGCGAATACGGCACAGCGGGATCGGGCGTGGCAACATCAGCGGCAATCTGTTTGCGTATGATGACGGCGTGAATGCTAAAAACTGACTGGGGCGGAAAAGTATGGCTTACCTCGTCGCTGCGTGATGATCGCTGTTCAGGCAAAACAAGCAGCAGCCACACGGCGGTGCCCGGAATCAAAATCACCAAAAAACGGTGCAAAAGCTTTTCACGCCGACTGAAAAAAAAGCACCATATCGGGATGGTGGTGAAAATGGCGCTGAGCCAGTAGCTCGGTTTCAGGCTTGGTAGCACAAAGGAAAAAAAGACCGCCGACATTCCAAACGCCAGCATTCTGCGCGAGCCTCCCCCGGTTCGCCATGCGAGGAGAAAGCGAACCAGAAGAAAAAAACTCAAAGCGGCAAAAAACGGACAGATCACGTCGGGCCGGATGAAGAATTCGAACTTCACTGGTTGCGGTGCGAAAAGAAAAATCGCGAACATTGCAAGACCGGCAGCATCATAAAATCGGCGCGACGTGTGGTGTGTGCGGAATGCCGCTCGGACTGCGCACCATGTCGCCAGTAAAAGCAGCCCCGTGCCGAGGCCGAGGGCGTGCTGTATCACTGCGATCGCACGGAAATCCCGAAAAATTGAGAGCACTGCATATACGAGGCTTGGATATAAGATCGCCCGGCCGTAGCTATGTTCCAGTGAGTGCCCGGTCAGAGCTCTCAACGCCGGGCTCAAATACCCCCAAAAATCTTTGTCCACCAAAGGTGTCTGCGGAAAAGAGAATCTCCACCACGCTGCAATGAGAAGAATAAGAATCCAACAGGCGTGGAAGCCAAACGCATGCACAGGTGAGCGCGCTTCGTATCCAGTCTTTACTGGTTGCCCCACTGCATCACAAGTCGGCGTTAAAGAAGTTTCTGAAGGTTTCAAACGCGGATACCCTAGCGCGCGAACCATCGCGCAGGCAAGGAATCACCCTGTATCCGTCGTGCATTATTCAAAACTGGAAGTTTGCATCACGAGGATCGTCGGTATGCCTGTGTCGCCAGCGTTCGATAAAAGGTGTCAAAGTGATGCGCTTGGAAATTATTTCCCCGCGAGCTTTTTGTAGCGGTCGGCGGCGAATTCCCAGTTGATGACTTCTTGAAAGGCTTTGATGTAGTCGGCGCGGCGGTTCTGATATTTGAGGTAGTAGGCGTGTTCCCACACGTCTATGCCGAGCAGCGGAGTGCCACCGGTGCTGAGCGGGGAGTCTTGGTTGGCGGTGGCCTCGATAGCGAGTTTGCCATCGCGGAGGACGAGCCATGCCCAGCCGCTGCCGAATTGTTTTGCGGCGGCGTCGCCGAAAAGGTCCTGCCATTTTGCGAAGGAGCCGAAGGTTTTTTCGATGTGGCGGAGGAGGTCGCCCTGCGGGCCACCGGTGTCTTTTTTCAAATGCTGCCAGAAGAGTGCGTGGTTGTAGTGGCCACCACCGTGGTTGCGGATGGCGGGGCGCAGTGCTTCGGGCACGGCATCGAGGGTGGTGAGGAGTTCTTCGATGGGCTTGCCGGCGAGGTCGGGGGCTTTGGCGATGGCTTCGTTGAGTTTGGCGACGTAGGTGGCGTGGTGTTTGTCGTGGTGGAGCTTCATGGTTTCCGCGTCAATGTGTGGCTCGAGCGCGTCGTAGTCGAAGGGCAGCGGTGCGAGTTTGAAGACTTCGGTGGGCGTGGTGCCCTGGGCGAAAAGCTGCGGGCCAACGAGCGCGGCGGTGGCGATGGCTTTGATGGCGGTGCGGCGTGTGTGCATGGTTTTACTTTAGAGAAGCAAGAGGGGGAGAATTCAATCGCGGAGTAAAAAAGGCGAGTGGCAAATCGGTTATTAGCCCGGTTGGGTATCGAAAAGTGGAAGGTTTGTTCTGCTGCGAGCACTCGGCTTGCTAGTTGAGGGCGGGGCTGCGGCTCCGTGATTTCGCAAAACAAACAATGCCACAACTTCGCGTTTTACTCGGTTATCAGCAGGGTCAGATTTTTTCGCTCGCGGGCGGGTCGCTTTCTATTGGGCGCGATCCTGATACGAATGTGATGCTCCACCCGGAGAGCGCGGGATCGCGCAGGCACGCGGAGATTTTCCCGAAGGATGGCGGCTGGTTTTTGCGCGACCTCGGGAGCGTGAACGGGACGAGGCTGAATGGAAACCGGGTGGCCGAGGCCCCGATAGCCGACAAGGATGAGGTGGTCATCGGGGACAATGTTTTCGTTTTCGAGGATGAGGATGCGGTTGTTTCCGCAATCGCCGAGGCTGCGAGCCGTGCATTGCCGGCAGAGTCGCGTGGCGTCGTGCATCGTCCGGCGGTGCAGGAACTCGTGGAGCAGGTGCGCGGACGAGTGGCGGCGCTTGCGCGGAAAATCGGAGAGAATGGCATCGTCGTCGGCGATGTGCTGGCGGCGTTGATTTCGCGCGGGCACGTCGTGCTCGGCGGCATGGGTGGTGCGACGGATGCTGCGTTTGTGCGCTCGCTTGCGGGGATGTTCGATTTGAAATGCGAGCGTGTGCGTTTCACGCCGGATGTCACGGAGCGTGACTTGTTCGGTGTCGAGGGCGCGGGGCGTCTCGTGCAGGGGCCGATTTTTGCACAGATATTTTTTGCCGAGGAATTCAACTGTGCGCCGGACGGGCCGCAGACAGTTTTGATCGAGGCGATGGAGGAATATAGCATCGCTGCGGAGGGGATGAAGTTTGCGCTGGAGCCGCTGTTTTTTGTCATGGCAACGCAGGGCGGAGTCGGGGAGGCGGGGGTGCGTGCGCTTTCCGCGGAACGAATTGACCGCTTTATGTTCAGCATCAGCACGCAAGGAGCGAGCGTGCCGCCGGATGCCGCATCGGAAAAAATCTTCAGCGCGCGAGAAATCCTGGAATTGCAAAAGACAGTTCTTGATTTGCCGATGAGTGATCACTTGGTGAAATTCGCCATCCGCCTTGTGCGGGCCACGCGCCCCGCCGATGCAGGTGCGCCCGATTTCATCCGCAAATACGTGAGCAGCGGAGCCGGGCCGCGCGGTGCTCATGCGCTCATCCTCGGTGCAAAGGCACGCGCAATCATCGCGGGGCGTTCGCTCGTCACTGCGGATGATATTCGTGCGACTGCCTGTTGCGCGCTGGCGCATCGTGTCTTCGGAAATGCCGCCGCACTGCGCGAGGGTGCGAATGGCGAGGCAATAGTCCGGCGGCTTGTGGCGGCCGTAGGCGAGCCTTGAGCAAATTCATTCGCTGAGTTGTCAGCGCGTTGTGTCCTGCGCTTGACTCCGCTTGTTCCCGCGAGCAAAAGGCGCGTCCCTTTTCAGCAAACCAACACTCAACAAATCCACACCCATGCGTTTCGGTATTAACTCATTCCTGTTCGTCAGCCCGTTCGTCACCGCGAGCACCAAGCTGTTTTCACAATTCAAAAAGTGGGGCTTCGACACCGTCGAAATTCCCGTCGAGGATCCCTCGCACATTGATCCAGTCGCAGTGAAGGCTGCGGCGAAAAAAGCGGGCATCGCCGTCGGCAGCATCTGCGCGTGCATGGGGCCGGGTCGTGATTTTCGCGGCAACGCCGCCGAGCAGAAGGCGGGTGCCGCATACATTAAGGCGCTGATTGATCAGGCGGCAGTGATGGGCTGCCCGAGCGTCATCGGGCCTGTTTACTCGGTCGTGGGCAAGGCCGACGCCGTGGAGCCAAAGCAACAGAAAGTGGAATTCGCCCTCGTGGTGAAAAACCTCAAGGCTCTCGCAAAACACGCGGAGAAAAAAGGCGTGCTCCTTTGCATCGAGCCGCTGAATCGTTTTGAAACCGACTTCCTCAACACTTGCGATCAGGGGCTGAAGCTCGTGAAGGCCGTGGGCAGCAAAGCGGTGAAACTTCACCTCGATACGTTCCACATGAACATCGAGGAAAAAAACCAGGCCGCTGCAATCATCAAGGCCGGCAAGCACCTCGCGCACTTCCACGCGTGCGGCAGTGACCGCGGCACACCGGGCAACGATCACATCGAATGGGCTCCCATCGTGAAGGCTCTGCGCAAGATTAAATTCAAGGGCGACGTGGTCATCGAATCCTTCACCACCGACGTGAAAGTCATCGCGCGCGCCGCAGCCATCTGGCGAAAAATCGAGCCGAACCGCACTGACATCGCGGTGAAGGGCTTGAAAAATATGCACAAGGTTTTCGGCAAAAAGTAGTCGTCTCTTTTACCAACCTACAAAAACATGAAACTGACCACCACACTCGCTGCGCTCCTCGCGCTCTGCTCATTCGCTTCCGCCGACGAAAAGCAGCTCTTCAACGGCAAGGATCTCACCGGGTGGAAAGGGCAGCCGGAATTTTGGAGTGTGAAGGACGGTGCAATCACCGGCCAGACCTCGAAGGAAACGCCTGCGAAGGAAAACACCTTCCTTATCTGGCAGGACGGCGAGGTCGGCGACTTTGAACTCACCCTTCAATATAAAATCACGGATGCCGAAGGCGGCGCGAAGGGATTTGGAAACAGCGGCATCCAGTATCGCAGCAAGGTCGTGAAAGCTGAATATTCCGTCGTTGCCGGCTATCAGGCGGATTTTGAAGTCGGCAAGACCTACAGCGGAATCCTCTACGAGGAAAAGGGACGCGGTATTCTTGCAAAGCGCGGGCAAAAGGTGACCATCCACGAGGGCAACAAGATCGAAGTCACCGGCGAAGTTGGCAAGAGCGATGAAATCCAGGCAGCGATCAAACCCGCCGAATGGAACGACTACAAAATCGTCGCCAAGGGCGGGCATCTCCAGCATTTCATCAACGGCAATCTCACGGTGGACGTGACCGACGAAACTGAGGTCGGAGCGAAGTCGGGCGTCCTCGCGTTTCAACTCCACGCAGGCCCGCCGATGACGGTGCAGTTCAAAAACATCGTTCTCAAGACCGACAAATAACTGATCTCACGATGAAGCCGCGAAGGACGCAAACGTAGCGCACCCTTCGCGGCTTTTTCATTTCAACTCCAACAGCACATGAAAACCATCCTCATCACCCTCGCAGCACTCACAGCCTCCGTCTTTGCAGCGGACAAAAAGCAACTCGTCTTCATCGCAGGCCGTCCTTCGCACGGGCCGGGCGAGCATGAGCACAATGCAGGCGTGCAGCTTCTCGCCAAATGCCTCGCACAGGGCTCGGCTGACAAAGTGGAGGTGAAAATTCATCTCAACGGCGAGTGGCCCGCAGCCGAGGAACTCGCCAAGGCGGATACAGTTCTCATCTACGCCGATGGTGGCGATGGGCACCCCGCAGCGAACGACGAACGTCTGCATCAACTCGGCGAACAGATGAAGCGTGGCTGCGGTTTTGTCTGCCTGCACTACGCCGTCGAGCCTGCCTACGTAAAAGACAACTGGACGCCGGTGGAACCCTCCGCCGACGGACAGCCGACAAAGCAGACGTTACCAGCGGGACGCGGATCAAAAGGAAAGGCGACGCCCGAATTTCTCGACTGGCTCGGTGGATACTTCGAGCAGTTCTGGTCAGTGAATCCGCATTGGACGGCGAATTTCAAAGAGTTGCCGAAGCACCCAATCAGCAATGGCGTGAAGCCATTCAGCACGAATGACGAATGGTATTACCACATGCGTTTCCGCGCGGGAATGAAGGGCGTGATGCCCATCCTCACCGATCTTCCGCCGCCCAACACTGCGGGCAAGGACGGCACGCATAGCGGTAACCCCGAAGTGCGCAACGAAGTCATCGAACTCAAGCAACCGCAGCACGTCGCATGGGCGGTGCAGCGCGAGGACGGTGGGCGCGGTTTTGGTTTTACCGGTGGTCACTTTCACAAAGGCTGGGCGAACGACGACCAACGCAAGCTCGTGCTCAACGCGATCCTTTGGACGGCAAAAGCCGAAGTCCCCACCAACGGCGTGGAAAGCAAGCCGACCGAGGAGGAATTGCAGGCGAACCAAGATCCAAAAGGGCGGCGTAAATAGCCGTGCGGAGTTCTGCTTTCTAAATCCATGAGCCCGATCACCGACCTCTCTCAACGTCCGCCACGTAGCCCCAAAGCCCGTCTCGGTGGCTACGCGCTGCTCTGCCGGATGCTCGACAAGTGTCGCGCCGAAATCGCCGGGACACCGGGGAGTTTCCACTACGCCTGCCCGAACGATCAGCGCATTCTCACGTTTCTTGGCATTGATGCCAATGCGCTCAAAGCCGAAGTCGCCAAGGGCGGCGGCGACGGTGCTGTGCTCGCATGGATAAAGGCGAATCAACGCAACAAACACACGGCAGAGGAAATCGAGGCATGGAGCGATGCGTCTGACAAACGCAAGCCCGGCGCAGACGACAAAGCGCGCTTCGATTCCTATCTCGCCGAATGTGGGCCGGGCCGCGCGGACATCGTTTGTTGGAGCGACCTGCTCGATCTTGACGACTATGTGAGCTACGGCGGCAAGGCGTAGCTCGCTTACTTCAACGCATCGATCCGTCCTGCGGCGTAGGCGCGGAAGACGCGGGCGATTTCGTCGCGCACGCGGCGGAAGACAGCGAGTTGTTCCTCTTCGCTGCCGGTCGCGTGGGCGGGATCGTCGAAGCCCCAGTGATGGCGGTTCATCTGGCCGGGAAACATCGGGCAAACTTGATCTGCGTTTCCACAGACGGTGATGACGGTCTCCACGTCTTGTGTCAGGAATTCGTTGAGGTGCTTTGAGTGATGCGAGGAAATATCAATGCCGATTTCCGCGAGTGCGCGAATGGCGAGCGGATGCACGTAGCCCGCAGGCTTTGATCCCGCGCTGGCGACGCGAAGTTTGTCGCCGACGGCGTCACGGAGGATGCCCTCGGCCATGTGGGAGCGGCAGGAATTTCCCGTGCAGAGAATGAGGATGAGCGGTGGCATGGCTTATTTTACGAACGTGCGGCGCAACAGCAGCCTGCTTCGCGCACGCCGCAGCAGGCGGGGATGGCAAGCAGCGCGCCGAGCACCGGAGCGGCGATATACAGCCAGAGATGCTCGATGTGGCCACTGATGATTGCCGGAGCCAGCGAGCGGGCGGGGTTCATCGAGGCTCCGCAAATCGGCCCTGCAAACATGGCCTCCAGCGCAATCACACCACCGATGGCGATGCCGGCTGTGATGCCCTTCTCTTTTGCACCCGTGCTCACGCTGAGGATCACCAGCATGAGGAGAAAAGTGAGCACCACTTCGAGGATGAAGCTTTGCATTGGCAGACCAAAGGGGAGCGTTGCGCCGAGTTTTGCGTTTGTTGGAAAAAGGAAACTCAACAGACCACTCGCAGTGAGCGCACCTAGCACTTGCGCGCCGATGTAGCCGGGCACTTCGCTCCAATGCATCCGTCGTGCGGCGGCAAAAGCGGTGGTGACTGCGGGATTCAAATGCGCGCCACTCACATCGCCGAAGCAGTAAATCATCGTCATCACGATAAGGCCGAAAGTGAGCGCGATACCGGGGTGTGTAATCGCGCCCGTGGCGTCGTTAATCACAATCGCGCCTGTGCCAGCGAACACGAGCGCGAAGGTGCCGAGAAATTCAGCGAACAGTTTTTTCATCTGGGCCCGTGTAACGACTGAACAGGGGTGCGTCCAGAGTGCTTCGACGCTTTCGCTTAAAGTTCACAAAACTGCCTAATTTTCTTTGCATGATTGGCTCTAAACTCGAAGTTCTCGAACCAATACGACCATGAGCAGCCATATAGACCCTCTTATCTTTCAGAAACTGACCGCCTTTGCCAAACGGCGACGGGGCCTGATTATCCTTCGAGGCGTGCTGGCCGCCGTGGCGGTTTTGATTGCCGCGATGGTCGCGGTTGCGGCGGCGGACTATTACATCCCGTTCCTTTCGGACAAATCGCGCTGGGTGCTCAGCCTGCTGGCGTATGCGGCGAGTTTCGCGGTGGCGTGGTGGTATTGCCTGCGCCCTTTGCGGCACGCGCCGAATGAAAGACAGATCGCGCGCCTTCTCGAACACGCGGCGCCGAAGTTGCGAGAGGATTTGTTATCGGCAGTCGAGCTGGGCAGCGGCGAAGGCGACGTTTTTGACTCCGCGCAGTTCCGAGAGCTGCTGCAAAAGGACGTTTCGAGCCGGATGGAGGATGTCGAGGTGGAGGCGCTTCTGCCCGTCACTTTGATCAAGCGCTACATCAATTTTGCCGGAGTGATCATCGTTGCACTCGTGGTGCTGATGCTTGCGAGCCACATGAGGCTGAGCAGCCTGCTTCTGCGGGCGCTCGCGCCGGGAGCGAACCTGGCGCGTGTTTCCAACACGCAGATTTTCGTGATTGAGCCGAAGGCTGGCGATCAAGTCGTCGCTCAAGGCGATGCGATTAAAGTGGTGATAGAGCTTCGTGGAGCGGTCGTGAAAACGGCCAATTTGGAAACGGTCTCCAAAGACGAACCGACCAACATTTCCGAAATGACGCCGATTGGAAATGATCGCTTCACTGCAAACATCCGAGTAGGGCGCAACACGGTGGATTACCGCATTCAGGCCGGTGATGGCCGCTCCCGCTACTACCATCTGACAGCGGCTGCGCGTCCGATTGAGGAGGGGTTCGAGAAGACTTACCACTATCCTAGCTATACTGGCATCGCTGATAAAACCGTGAAGGATGAAAGCGGCGACATCGCGGCGATTGTCGGCACCAAGGTGGATGTGATTGTGAAACCCAACCAGCCGGTGAAAAGCGGCGCGTTGAACATGGACGTCGGCGGCAAACAAGTGCTGGTTCCGCTGAATCAGTTGCCGGATGGTCGTCTTTCAACGCAACTGACCATCAAGGAGTCGGCCACCTACCGGGTGAATCTGACGAGCAAGGACACCGGTTTTGAAAACAAATTCGGCCCTGCATACGAACTGCGCGCAGCACCGGATTTGGTGCCAGCCATCTCGCTCGTGGAGCCGGAAAACGATCTCATTTCCCCAGCGAATGAAATTGTGAAGGTCATCGCAAATGCGAGCGATGACATCGGCCTCGCTCAGGTGACGCAGGAGATCAAAGTCAACGACGGAAAATGGAAGGAAGTCGTGCTTGCGAAGAACGCGGGACCCAGCAAGCGAGTGACGCGCGACTGGGACCTTTTTGAAGAGGGAGTCCGCGAAGGCGATCAGATTTCGATGAAGCTCGTGGCAGCCGACTTTGCGGGCAATCGAGTGGAGTCCCGCACGCTATTGATCACCGTCGTCGCGGCGGGATTTGAAATGAAGCGCCTCTCCGCCATCAGGGATTTTCAAGCGTTGAACACCTCGTTGCAGGCTCTGCTTGCATCGAGTGAAAAGCTGGAGGCTCAGGCGAAGGCTGCGAGCGGTAAATTTGACACACTGGAACCAACGGACTCACTGCGCGGGCAGACGGTGCAGTCGCTTGCGACAGTCTATGAAGACTACGAGGCGAAACTCTATCAGACATGGGTGGAACTTGATGTCCTTCTTCGTGAAGCGCCCGCAAATCACCACAGCGCGGACATTGTTTTGCTGGGGCAGTTGCTTGGGCAGATTCACAGTGGCGAGGCGCAAAAAGCGGGGCGCGTTGTAAAATTATTGGCGACCAGTCCGGGTATCCCGGCTGCGCGCGAACTCATGCATCAGGTCATGGCGACGACCACGAACGTCAAGACGCTGGCGAAAGTTGCGCAGGAAACTGCGCACATGCTGCTTTCTGCCGAAGAGATTGATTCCGTCGCGGAACTTGGTGCCGTGCTATCCGCCGAGCAGCGTCGCATCGTCGTGAAGGCGAAAATCAGCAAGACGCCGGAGGAATGGGCGAAGCTCGCCACGCGCTTCCAGACGGTTATGAGCACCAGCAAGAACATCGAGTCGCTGTTGGAGAAAATGACCGAACGCGGGGTGCCGCTCGGTGAAGCCGCACGTGGCATCCGAAACAATCTGATCAACGAACGCTCGAAATGTGAAAACGCCCTCGATTCGGTTCCATTAAACAAGGATCACATCGGGATGTTGGAGCAATACTCCAATGCGATTCAGGCGCACATCAACAGGACGTTCGATGTCCGGGCCGAGCTTGCACCGAAATTGATCACCACCCGTCTCCGCCTGCCCGCAGAGCCAACGAAGATGCCTCCTGGTTTGATCGCTGTGACCCACCGCGATCTGATGGAGGAACTCGATCCAATCTGGACGAACATTGATCTGCTGCTGAAGGATCAGGCCGCGATTGCACAAACGGAACTGCTCACTCCCGATGAGCGCGCCGCATTGCTTGATGCATCGTTGAATTCACGCGTGGAAATTTTCAAAACCCACGGAGACTTGGAGGAATTCCGTTCCTCCGCGGACACCGCGTTTGTGGGCGACCTGCGCCGCGCGACCGTGGCGTTGTCGGTTCTGCGCGCCTCGGAAAATGGCGGCGAGAAGCAGCTTCAGGAATTGAGCCAGAACCTTCGTATTCTGGCAGCCGGGCACAATCTGCATGAATTGATGGACGGTCTGATGTCCCTCGCCGGGCGTGAGCGTTGGGAGCTTCGCGCTCCGCAGGCGCGCACGAGCGTCCCACGCGACTGGGCATGGATTTCAACGCGGCTCTATCTTGCGCCGGATCAATTGAAGAATTTGGAACTCAAGGATCCAGAGGCGGCAAAAGCTGTAGAGAGCGTGATTGCGAAGCTCAGGGACTTGAACGTCGGTGAGTCGTTCATGAAAGCGGCGAACGAAATGTCTAGTCGCAGCAAAACTGACCGGCCTCCGCAAAGCGTGCGCAAGGATTTGGAGACGTTGGCCGGAAAACTAAGGGAAATGCTGGGCGTCCTCCACAAGCCGATGGAAGCTGCGCGCAAAAATCTTGCGAAGCTTTCCCCGAAAATCAGCGAACTCGCAGCCGCACTCGCGAAGGAGGAAGCCGCTCTCAAAACGAAAACCTCCGGACAGGTAACGCAAGTTCTGCAATCTACTCCCGAGGCGAACAAAAACCTCACTGTGCCACAACTCGCACAGCAACGTCAGATCAACGTCAAGATTGACGGCCTCAGAGGTCTCATCCGCGCGGACGCGAACGAGCAGAACATTCTGAAAAAAGATCAGCGCGAGAGAATGCGCGATGCCAACGATGCGCTCGAACTTTTGAAAAATCCGCCGCCACGCGCGGAGCAGGCGCTTTTGGATGCAACCGTGGTCGAGGAAGTAGCTGGGCAGAAAGGCGAACTCGAAACTGCCGTCGAGCAGGAGGAGGAACTCGTGAAGGCGTTGAACTTGATCGCCAAAAACTATGCCGCGCTGGAGGACGGGAAGGCTTCAGTCGAGACGCGCACGGAAATGCGCAAGGTGGAAACAGAAACCGGCATCAAGCAGAAGCTCGACGAGGAAATGGTCAAGGTTGAGGTGCTCGAAAAAATGCAGAACAAGAGCGCCGCCGACCTGCTCAAGGATCTCGAAAGCAAACTCGCAACAAATCCCGAAATGCGGAAGGAGTTGGATTCTATCACCAAGAATGCCATCGCCAATGCGGTTGATAAACTGAATGACGCTGCGGCTGGCGAAGCAAGGGTTGCCAAAAAAGTGAAGGACGAAGCCACCAAGGCGAAGGATCCTAAGAACAATATGTCGGCACTCGACGCCGCGAAGCTGGCAGCGTCCTTGATGCGCGAGGCAAAGACCGCAGCCGACGCGGCAAACCAATTCGCCACCAAGGCGGACAACAAAACGGCTTTGGAAAAAACAAAAACCGCAGTTGAAAAATCCGGTCCCGCTGTGGTGGCTGTGGATGTCGTCGTGGAAGCTGCCACGCAACTCGACAAGAGCGCGGTCGTGAAGGATGTCGTGAGGTTTGCCTCCATGGTGAACGACAAGTGTGAGTTTTTCATCTCGCTCGCGTCCGGCTTTATCAATGAGTCCAACGAAGCTGCGAACAGGGCGAAGACGGAAATGGACAAGGGCGGCGCGCAAAAGGAAACGAATCAGCAGGGGAACCAGCAGTCCGCACTTGGCAGTCAGAAAGCGAGTCAGGCTATCGAAGCCATCCGCCGCGCTCAGGCAGCCGCGAAGGAAGCTGCCGAACAGGCCGTCGAGAACGCCAAGAATCCAGACGCTGCGCCGGCCAACAAGCGCCTCACCGGTGTCTCGAAGGATCAGGATCCTGTTGATGACAAAGTGAAGGAAGCTGCATCGGAAATTGCCCGTGCAAGCCGCCACGAGGATCGTCTCAAGAACAAGGACGCCGCAAAGAAATTAGGAGAGATAGCCGATAAGACCGAGAAAACTGGGGAGGAAGAAGTGCCCGCAGCGGAAAAGGCGATCAAGGAGAAGAAGAATTTGGATGAGGTTCTCGCTCCCGTGGAGAAGGCGGAGAAATCACTCGAGGAAAGAGCGAAGGAGTTGAAAGACGAAACCGAAAAACTTGCAAACGGCGAAGAGCCGGCAGCTGGAGAAAAACCAGCGCCCGGAGAGAAGCCTGCCGCAGGCGAGAAACCCGAAGCTGGAGAAAAACCAGCGGCAGGTGAAAAGCCCGAAGCCGGTGAAAAACCAGCCGCAGGCGAGAAACCCGAAGCTGGAGAAAAACCAGCAGCAGGTGAAAAGCCTGAAGCCGGTGAAAAACCAGCGGCGGGCGAGAAACCAGCAGCGGGTGAGAAACCAGCGGCAGGCGAAAAACCAGCAGCGGGTGAGAAACCAGCGGCAGGTGAGAAACCAGCGGCGGGTGAAAAACCAGCAGCGGGCGAAAAACCAGCAGCGGGCGAAAAACCAGCAGCGGGCGAAAAACCAGCAGCGGGCGAGAAACCAGCAGCGGGCGAAAAACCAGCAGCGGGCGAAAAACCAGCAGCGGGCGAGAAACCGGCGGCAGACGAGAAGCCAGCAGGCAACAGCGACGAAATGCCTATCGAAGCCACACCTGAAGAACAAAAAGCATTCGCCCGTGCGCTCGATGCTCTCGACAAACAACTCAACGACAACGCGGACGCTGACGCTACTGAAGCCGAAGCTACAGAGGCAGCCAATGAAGAGATAGCTGCTGCGGAGGCCGCCGAGGCTGCAGAAGCCAAATCTGCAGAAGCCAAGGCCGCCGCCGCAAAGGCTGCGAAAGCTGCAAAGGCATCACCTTCACCCGCCGCCGAAGCCGCACTCGCTGCTGCCGAAGCCGCCGCCGCAGAAGCCGCCGAGGCCGCAGAAGCTGCCGCCGCTGAAGCAGCAGAAGCCGCCGAGGAGGCTGCCGAAGCTGCCGCCGCAGCCGCTGACGGACCGAAGCCCGCGCCCGCGCCCGGGAAAAACCTGACCGGTGGAGCGCCACCACCTCCCGGAAGCGAAGCACCCGGACTTCCCGGCGATCCGAACGGCCCCACACCGCCGCCCGGCCCGCCGCCACCACCCGGACCCGGAGGCGAAATTCCCGGAGGCATTCCAGTCCCGATTCCCGGAGGCCCGCCCGGCCCGCCGATGCCAGGCCCGTTGTCCGAGATGGCCAAGGCCGCGATGGATAAAATGCGTCAGGACAGAAACCCGCCGCCTTCTCCGATGAAAGCCAAGCCATCCAAAAACCAAATGGCCAAATCCCAAGGTGGCTCCAAACTCGCCGACCCCGATGCCGTGGGAAAACTTCCTGATCTTGTCAACGCCAAGAAGGGCGAATGGGGAAAACTGCCACCGAAGATGGCCGAGGCGCTCACCAAAGCTCAGCACGAACCCGTGCCGGACGAATATCGCGAGTCCATTGATATGTATTACCGCGTCATCGCGGACCGTGCGAAAAAATCGCAGGAAGTTCCAACAAAAGCGCAACCATGAGGTGGCTCGCAGTAACTCTCGTCGTCACTTCGATCCTGCCCCAAGTTCACGCTGCGCCCCCGCCTGCTTCCTACGGCGTCAATTACGGAGGGAGATACAGGGCTGCGCAGGTGAATGTCACCGGCAAACTCGGGCCTGACGGAGCCAATCAAGAAAACTGGAACAATCTGAGATCGGGTGTGGACGTGAATTCGGGCGGTGGCTCCTTTAAGGCTCAAATCACGGATCAAAATGGGAACAATCCCATCGAACTCAGCACGACCTGCCGGAGCGTAGGTGGCAATGACGGCGGTGGTCCTTCGGACACGAATTTCCAGCGGCTCTATAATTCGGGTCTGCGTGAAGCAAGCGGCAACTGGGTGATTACCACAAAGGAGCCGCCATTTCCCGGCACCTACGATGTCTATATTTACTCGCCCTGCGCTGGAATCGGCTACGGTGTGAACAGCGGAACTGCGAGCACATGGACATCAAAGACGGGCGGAGCGTCGGGCACGTTCGATCTGGATCAAAACTATCACGTTTTCACCGGCCTGTCCGGGCCGTTGCGCATTGAATGTGGCTCAATCGCCGGTTTTTCCATCGTGGATCCCGCAGCAGCGCCCGGCGCGCAGGCAGATCTCAACATCCTCGAAATCCCGCTGAAGGACATTGATGGAAAAGATACATCGCTCAAGGCGTTCGAGGGCCGCCCGATTTTGGTAGTCAATGTAGCCAGCAAGTCCGGCTTCACGCCGCAATACAAGGGACTGGAGGCGCTCTACCAAAAATACAAGGAGCAGGGTTTCGTCGTGGTCGCTTTCCCATGCAACGACTTCGGCGCGCAGGAGACGGCGACGAATGCGGAGATCAAAACATTCGCAAGCAGCAAATATAGCGTGACCTTTCCATTGATGGACAAAGTTCACGCGAAAGGCCCCGAGCAACATCCGCTCTACGCCGAACTCAGCGGGCCGAAGGCCGCATTCTCTGGCGACGTGAAATGGAACTTCGGAAAATTTCTCATCGGCCGCGATGGGAAAGTTGCCGCACGCTACGCACCAGCCATTGCGCCGGAAAACGCCGAACTCGTGAAGGCACTCGAAGCCGAACTCGCGAGAAAGCCGCCAAAAATCGAGCCGAAGAAACCTGCCAAATAAACCGGGCACCCAGTTCGATTACCACGCTGCTTTTCACCCCATTGTAGAATGAAAATGATCCTAGGGGCGCTGATTTACGTCATAGGCGTGTGCAATGTATTCGCAGCAAATCCAACTACGAATCCGCCGGTATCCTACGGCGTGAACTTTGCGGGCAGAATTCACGACAAACCGGCGAACATATTCGGTGTTTTCGGTCCCGAAGGTGCGAAGCAGGATAATTGGAACAACGTCGTCGCCCCAAAAAACGTGAACAGCAACAGTCCATGCAATTTCAGTGTGGAGATCACGGACAACAACGGGAGCAATCCGATCACACTGACGATCAAGGATAATGGTGTGGATGGGGGTAATGACGGTGGCGGCGGGCCGATAACGAACAACTTCCAGCGCCTCTTCCACTCCGGCCTGCGCGACGGCAGTTCGTCGTGGGACATCACCACTTCTGTTGCGCCATTCGGCGGAACGTATGACGTCTATATTTACTCGGGAACTCCGAGCAGGGAATACGGGGTGAATTCGGAAACCACGAGGACGTGGGTTTCCGCCAGTGCCGGCACCGCCGAGGAATTTGTAGAGGGAAAAAACTACCGCATCTTCATGGGGCTGACCGGCCCGCTACGCATCCATTTCGCGGATGCAATCGAAGGATTTTCCATCGTGGATCCGAATGCGAACGTTGGAATCGCCGATGATACAAAAATCTACGACATCCCTTTCAATGATCTGGATGGAAAACCAACATCGCTGAAAGCGTTTGAGGGCAAAGTCATCCTTGTCGTGAACGTCGCCAGCAAATCCGGTTTCACTCCGCAATACAAAGGGCTGGAGGCGCTCTACGAGAAATACAAGGAGCAGGGATTCGTCGTGGTCGGCTTTCCGTGCAACGATTTCGGTTCGCAGGAGCCGGCGACGAATGCGGAGATCAAAACATTCGCCAGCAGCAAGTATGGCGTGACCTTTCCGCTGATGGACAAAGTTCACGCGAAAGGCCCGGAGCAGCATCCGCTCTACGCTGAACTCTCCGGCCCAAGAGCTACATTTCCCGGCGACGTGAAATGGAATTTTGGAAAGTTCCTCATCGCGCGCGATGGAAAAGTCATCGCCCGCTACGCGCCGGCGACAAATCCGAGGGACGAAAATCTAGGGAAAGCCATCGAAGCGGAACTCGCGAGAAAGCCGCCGAAAACGGACGCCGCGAAACCCGCTCTAAGAAAATAATTCGAGGAAAAAACCGACCTCCACTTGCGCGCACGGTTTGTGCTGAATACGTTCTCCCATGCTAGCCCAGAGTGATTCCATTTTACACCTGCTCGCCGACGAAGACAGCGAAACGGCAGACCTTGTGCAGGAGCAACTACGCACACGCGGCAGTGAATTGCTTGGCGATTTGCGGGAGCTTTTGCCCGTGGCAAAAGGACGCGCCGAGCGTCGCCTGCGTGAGTTGATGGGGCAGATGGAAAGCAGGATTGCGGAGAGGGCCTTCGGAGAACTTTGCGGACGCATCAGCGACGACAGCGACATCGAGGAGGCTGCTTGGCTGCTGGCTGCGGTGTTGCAGCCGGGCGAAGATTTCACGCAGGCAAGGGAGCAACTCGACAAATGGGGGAGGGAACTTCGTCTGCGCATCATTGGAGTCGAGAGTGCGGCACATCAGGCGACGGTGCTCGCGGAATTTCTCGGCGAAGAACTCAGTTTCCGTGGCGACGAAAACGACTACTACTCGCTGGAGAACTCTATTTTCCCCAGCGTCATAGAAAACAGACAAGGCATCCCGCTTTCGCTGTCCATCGTCTATATGGCCGTCGCGCGTCGTGCGGGACTCGTGTTGCACGGTGTCGGGTTGCCCGGGCATTTTGTGGTGCGGCTCGGTAATGCGTTTCTCGATCCGTTTCATCACGGGCGGCGCCTGCATCTCGACGACTGCCAGCGGTTGCTGGAGGGGCAGGGGATCGAGTTGCAGCCGCACCACCTCATGCCCTGCAAGCCGCGCGTGATGCTCGCGCGAATGTTGAACAACCTCCTGCACATCGCCGACGATGACGAAAACGATGAACTCAGCGCAAAACTCCAAGGCTGGATGGGAATCCTCCAGCGCGCTGTTTGATCAGACTAACCAGCGGAGACACCGCAGCCGCCGTCGCCTTCGGAAAATGTTTCGTTGGGAAGCGCGCGCCCATCGAGCGTGCGCAGCAAAAGGTCGAGCGCAGTCTGCGCGACGAGTTGCTTGAAGGTCTCCCGATCCGTCGGAAAGCAGTGCTTTTGCGTGACAGTCGCCGCATCGCGTTTTGCGAGTGCGATGAAAACTGTGCCGACCGGTTTCTCCGCGCTGCCGCCATCGGGGCCGGCGATGCCTGTGGTTGCTATTGCGAAAGCAGAGCCGCTCCTTTGAATCGCGCCTTCGGCCATCGCGCGGGCGACGGGTTCACTCACGGCGCCGTGTTTTTCAATGAGCGCACCGTCCACGCCGAGCGCGGCGACTTTCGCTTCGTTTGCGTAGGTCACATATCCCGCGAGGAAGACACGCGATGCGCCAGCGACGTTCGTGAGCTTGTTGGCGATGTAACCGCCCGTGCAGCTTTCCGCCGTGGCGATGCTCGCATTTCGTGAGGTCAGCGTTTCGATGACGACTTGCTCCAGCGAGCGCGCATCGGTGGTGAAAATGGATGCGCCCAGACGTTCCTTTACCAGCGCCCCGGCGCGGTCGAGCAAGGCCGGCGCGGCGATGAGACGGACATCCACTTCGCCGGGACGCGCGCAGTAGCCGACCTCGATGCCCATCGCCAGCAGGTCTGCACCGACCATTTCCTCGACGGCAGATTCGCCCATTCCGACGATTCGATATGTGCGCATTTCAAACTCCACGTTGTTCGGTGCGAGCGTCGCAAGAATCGGGACGACTTGCTCTCGCAGCATCGGCAACAGTTCACGTGGCGGCCCCGGCAGGAGAAAAATATGAGGCGAATTTTTCCCCGCCATCGCTGGGAAGTAGAGGCCCGGCGCCGTGCCGTTCGCATTGTGCAGCACCGTGGCTTCGCGCGGACGGAGCGCCTGCAATTTCACCCGCTCGCTCATGCGCAGACCGCGACGTGCAAAACGCTCGGCGATGTGGCGCATGATTTCCTCGTCGTGTTCAAGCGTGATGCCGAGCAACTCGGCGGTGATGTCGCGAGTGATGTCATCCGTCGTCGGGCCGAGGCCGCCGGTGACGAGCACGATGTCGGCACGACCGAAAGTTTCGCGCAGCGTCTCGCGGATAGCCTCGCCATCGGGCACGGTCGTCTGTCTTTCGATGCGCAGACCGATGGGAAACACCGCCTGCGCAATCGCCGAGAGGTGAGTGTTGACGACGTTGCCGAGCATCAACTCGGTGCCGGTATTGAGGACTTCGATGCGCATCTGCCAGCAGTTTGCCGGGGAGTCTCCCCGTGTCGAGCGTCCGCCATTGAACGGAGCGCTTGCGTTTTAGCCGCTGGTTTGAAACTTTCCGCCCCCTATGTCGGAACCCGAGTCAGAATCCAAAGAACAGAAACCCGTGCCAGCGACGGCTCCAACTCCCGTGGAGGAGCAGGAGTTCGATCTGCTCGCATTCTGGATTCAGTATCGCAAAACCATCACTCGTTCGCTCGTCCTGATCCTCGTCGGTGTGGCCGTGTATTTTGCTTTCGAGATCGTGAAGCAGCGGAAGCTTACCGATTCGGCGACAGCGCTTGCATCTGCGAAGAATGCGGATGAGTTGAGCAAAGTGACCACGGAGTGGGCGGGCACACCGGCGGCTGCCAGCGCGCAATTGCGCCTTGGCGATGAATTGCGACGCGCAGGAAAATACGACGATTCAGCAAAGGCGCTGCGTGAGTTTGCAGAGAAATACCCGAAACACGAGTTGCAGGATCGTGCGCTCATCAGTCTCGGCATCACGCTGGAATATGCAGGCAGGACGGATGAAGCCTACACGACCTATCAGCGCGTCGTTTCTGAACACTCCACAAGTTCCGCCGCCAGCGACGCACAGATTCGGCAGGCGCGTATTTTGAAGGCGAAGGGCAAAATTGAAGAGGCATTGCGCATCCTTTCAGCGCTCGAGCAGCAGGCGAAAAGCCCTTTTATTCTTGATGAAGCGAGGGTGCTGGCAGCGGATATTAAAAATCCCAACGGGCGAGTCACCGGTGGAAACCCGCGCCCTGTCCAGCCCGAACCGGCCGAAGCGGAGAAGAAACCTGATGCTGCGAAAATCAAAGCGCCTGTTGTTCCTCCTGCACCCGTGTTGGCGCCGCCATCAGCGGCACCACAGCCAGCCGCACAGGAAAAGAAAACCGAGCCGGCAGTTCCCGCTACTCCAGTTCCGGCGACAACGGCTCCGCAGACTCCGGTGCCAGTTCCCGCATCACCTGCACCCGCCACAAAATAAATTTGTTCTTGGGAGACAATCGCAGTGTGAACTATTGTCCGTCTTCCTCGAAGCGCGCAAGATTCCTGTCAGTCTCGATTGGCGGCTCGTCGGGCACGTCTTTGAAATCTTGGCCGATGTTCAGGTCGCCTGTGAAGATGCCGCCTTTGTCCACGACGATGGAGCGCGCATAGACGGTTCCTTCGAGCCAGCCGCCTTTGTTGATCACAACTTTGTCGGCGATGACGCGCGCGCGTGCCTTGCCGTTCAGTTCAAAAAGTTTCGTCTTCAACAGGCGGACAAATTCGATGTCGCCTTTTTTGTCCACGAGAACGTGCTCCGCTTCGAGCAGGCCGGGCATACGGCCTGTCATGCGCAGAGTTGCCGTGCCTGTGCAGACGATGCATCCGCGCAGACTACCTTCGAGATACGCCGAGCCGCACATGAGCCGGGTGCTCGTGATGTCGCCGCGCGAGCCGAGTTGCACTTCGCCCGCAGTCTGCACGCTCCGACCAAATGGGCCGGTGATTTTGAAATCGCGCAAATCAATATAAGCACCACAGCCGGGGCACATCGTGCTTTGTGCGGCAGTGCTGAGCACCTGCTTGTGTGCGCAGGAAAAGCACGTCACCTCGCGCTGCTTGTCGCCCACGATCATCCGCGAGAGCTTCGAGAAAAGTCCCGGTTCTTTGATGATGCTGCGCTCTCCAGCGAGCGGGCGCTCCAGTGAATAATGCTGCTGGCATTTGCGGCAGAACGTCGTTTTCGCGGAGACAGACTCCTCCTGTGAAAACCCGCAATGCGGGCACAGGGATGCCATTTTCTCAGTTTGTTTGCGGACGTTCTTTGCCACGGTTGCAGTGAAACACACACGCGCCGCGCAGGCTGGGAGCGGAGCCCGCGCGGCACGTAATCGTGAAATGCGCTTTTTGCGCCGGTCGCCTACCGCTGCGCGCCGCCGGTGCCGGTGCGGTCAGGAGCGCGAAGGATTTCGGGCTGGCGCATCGCGACTTTGTTCGGGGTCACTTCGGATTTTCCGACAAAAGTCGCGCCTTCTTCGATGACAAGGCGCGTTGCTTTCAGATCTCCGTAAAGGACGGCGTGCGACTTCAACTCGCAGCGTTCCTCGACTGTGATGTTTCCATGAACCTTGCCGAGCACGGTGACGGATTTGGTTTTGATCTCGCCTTTGATTTCGGAGTTCTCGCCGACGGTGAGCGTGCCGGAGGAAGTGATTTCGCCCTCGATTTTTCCGTCAACTGTCAGCTCATTCTGGAATTTGATTGAGCCTTTGATTTCGACGTCGCTGCTGAGGATGTTCTTGGTGTTGGTGATTTCGGGCATGGATGCTTGTGTTGGTTGAGGTTGAATTTTTGTGCCGGCACGCGCCGACGACGAGCGGAAGTATGGATTCGCGCCGTTGTGTGTCAACGCCTTGGGCGGGGGAAACGAAATAATCCTGCTACCCGGCCAGTTCCTCCGCGGGATACGTCCAGATTTCGCTCAATGTGGGATGATAGTGCGGCGTCTCTGCAAGCTGGCGCGCTGTTGCCCTGAAGCGCATGGCCACGACGATTTCGTGGATGAGTTCCGCAGCGTGGGGGCCGACGACTGCGCCACCGAGGATTTCGCCGCCATGCTCTGCGGCGATCAATTTCACAAAGCCGTCCGTCTCGCCCATGCACATGGATTTGCCGTGATCATTGAAAGGATACTTTGCCACGCGAAACGCGGTGCTGTCTGTCCGCAGGTCCTGTTCGCTCGCGCCGCACTCGGCGACTTCGGGATCGGAAAAAATCACCGAGAGTTTGAGGCGGTAGTCCGTTTCCTCCATCTCGCCTTTCTGTGCGAGCAAGCGGGCGGCGTTGCGCACGGCGATCTCGCCCTGCTGAATCGCGATGTGGACGATCTCGAACGGCCCGGACACATCGCCCGCTGCGAAAATGTGCGACTGCGAAGTCTGCTGCGTGGGTCGCATCGTCGGGCGGCCTTTTGTCAGTTCGATTCCGGCGGCGTCCAGGCCGAGTCCATTCACCATCGGTGTGCGACCGAGGGCATGGATGATTTGCTCCGCCTCGACCGTCGCATTGCTGCCTTCGTGCTCGAAGACGATGCGCTTCTTCTCTCCAGCTTTTTCTGCGCGAAGTAATTTTGTCCCGGTGAAAACTTTCACGCCTCTTTCGCGTAGTCCGTGCGTGAGCGCATCGGCAACGTCGGCGTCAGTTCCTTTCAGGAGTTGTTCGCTGCGCTGGATGATGGCCACGTCGCGTCCGAGTCCGGAGTAGTAAGTGGCAAACTCCACCGCTGTCGCGCCGCCACCGAGGATGACGAGCGATTGCGGCACGTGCGCGCTTTCGAGCACGTCGTCGGTGGTCCAGTAACCCACGTCCTTCAGCGATGGAAGGGGCACGTCGCCAACAACCGATCCCGTCGCCAGCAAAAAAGCGCGGCCCGTGATGCGCTGCACACCGCCGCTGCGCAGTGCGACATCTATCGTTTGGGAATCCACGAAGTGAGCGAAACCACGGACGAGTTCGAAATCGCCGCGTTCCAGTTGCCCGCGGCGGTAGTCTGCGAACTCGCCAATCAGCCGACGTTTCCGTGCGAGAATTTCGTCACCGCGCACTTCCAATACACCAGCGCGCAGTCCGAATTCCGCAGCACGACGCACCGACACGGCGCGGCTGGCAGTGGCGAGCAGCGTCTTGCTCGGCATGCAGCCGCGCAGGATGCACAGCCCGCCGAGTTCTTCCGCGCCGTCCACGACGCACGTTTTTAAACCGAGTGAAATCGCCGTGCGCGCGGCGGCGTAGCCTGCGCTGCCGCCGCCGATGATGATGAAATCGAAGGTCATAGTTTGTCGGGGAGCACGAGATAGATTTGATGATACTGCGGTTCGAAAAGTTGCACGCTGGTCTCCTCGAACTTCCCGTCCTTCAAGCGTCCCATCGTGTGAACCAGCCCGCGTTCCGCCGGTGTGACATAGCGCAGAAATGGCGGAGCGAGGCGCGGGCTTTCGGCGAGCACCTTTGCCATTGGCTCCGGCGGCGCGGTGCGTTCGAGAATTTTCGCAGAGTTGCTCACCATGAGCAGTTCTGCGAAGTAGTCCCTGTTCGCGTGCGCGGTGTCATCGATCAGCACGTAGCGCACGCGTCTTTCGCGCAGGATGGCTGCGGCCTCGGCGGGTTTGTCCGTCAGAAAAAATCTAGCGCTATCGTAGATGCCATCGAGGCTTTCGTGGCTCGTGCCGGCTACGCCTGGCTGGCCAGACCAATATGCGATTTGCGGCGACACCCACCATGGTGCGAGGAAGGCGCCCGGCTCCTGCATGAAGCCCGCAGCCCTGCGCCATTCGTCCTGCACGGAACGGGATAACTCACGCCTTTCGCGTTCCTCCCCGTCTGGGTGCAGCATCCTGGACCATGCAAAAAGAAACGGCAGCATTACCACGACTCCGGCCGTCCATCCCGCCCAGCGGATTCGCAATGCGGCAAGCTGCCATGGCAACGAAACAGTAAGTGCGAGCGCGCAATAAAAACTCCAGCGCACTTCCCAAACGGTGAGGCCGAACATCACCAGCACTAGCAGCCAAAGACCTTTGGAGCGTGCGTCCATCCGCGCCGCAAACCAAAGTGCGAAGGGCGCGAAGAGCCACAGCGCACCGAACCAATGCCATACACGTTCGCCGCGCAAATCAAGGGTCGCCAGCTCGCTGATTGTCCGGCTCCATGCGGCGAAATGTGCGCCCGGCAGCGACAGGCGGAAGCCGTCCACGAACTGCGCGAGCAGGAGCACTGCGCCGAGTGCAATCCATCTCCCCCGCACGGCCCGCGCACGAAGTGCGGTGCGATTGAACAAAAGGTGATGCCCCACTGCGCCCGCGAAAAAGACCGACGGCTCAAAGAACGAAACCCATAGTGCAATGCCCCACGTCACGCCCGCGAGAATGGCCCAGCGTTTTGCGAGTCGCGCTGGTGTCCCAGTATCAGCAAGCGCCAGTTCCGCGCTCACTGCCACCGCGAGCAGGAAAATGAGGAGCGACTGATGATCCGGGCGGCCGAGTTGCGTGCCTTGCACGAGAATAGGGCTCAATGCAAAGAGCAGCATCATCAGCGTGCGAAACGGCAGCCGCATCCATCCCGCCCAGCACCAGAGCCACAGCGCGGTTGCGACGCCGAGCAGCGGCGAAACCAGCGCGCCAGCGAGATCGAGCGACTGTCCGTGCATCCGGCTTTCGCCCTTTGAGTCAACAATTCGCAGTCCGAAATCAGTGACATATTTCAGCCCGGCGATCAGCCAGTCGAATGGCGCGGTCGTGTGCGACGTGATGCCCTGCGGCCAGTTTTCGAAATCGTGATGGCGGATCACCAACTGTCCTTCGCAAACCATCTTCACTCGTGTCATGCGCGAGTAGCAGTCACCTTCGAGAAAATAGATGCGCCCATCCGAGTGAAAAACGTCAGCCACGTTGTAGCAGCGTGCGGCGAAAGTGAGCACAAGCAGCGCGAGCAGGCCGAACCGCGGTAGCCAGCGTCCTAGGATAGGCGGCATCGGGCTCATTTTTGGTCCTTCACGCAGCGAAACCCAATCCATGCGGCGGAAAAATTCGGCTCCTCGCGTCCACGTGCTGATACGCGAAATTCAGCATTCGTGCTGATCCATGAGCCGCCGCGCACCACGCGCTTCCACACGCCGTGCTCCGTCGGGTCGTTGCTCACATCGGGACCTTGCGGATTTTTGTGCGCGGCCCTGTCGGGATTCGGGCGCAACTCGGCGTAGTAATCGGCAGCAAACCAATCGGCGCACCACTCCGCTGCGTTGCCCGCGAGATCGGCGATTCCGAAATTGTTCAGTGCGTAGCTGCCCACTGGGGCCAGTCCCGCGAAGCCGTCCAGTGCGTCATCCTTCGATGGAAAATTTCCCTGCCACACATTCGCGCGCCAGTGTCCATCGGGGCAGGCTTCCATGCCCCATGGATAGTGAGCGAGCACCACCGCTCCGCGTGCCGCGCACTCCCACTCGGCCTCGGTCGGAAGACGCTTGTCCGCCCATTTTGCAAACTCCACCGCATCGTCCCAGCTCACATGGACGACGGGAAATTTTTCGCGGCCCCCGATGTTCGATGCAGGGCCGTCCGGCTGGCGCCAGTTTGCGCCGGGCACCCAGTGCGCCCACGGGCGGCGCGCATTTGATTTTGCATCCGGAGAAAAACGAAAGCACCACGAGCCTGCGACACGTTGTTCCGCTGGAAGTTTGTCCGCGCCGGCGGGCGGGCGCTCGGCTGTCGTCACATAGTTTGTGGCTGCGACAAATTGCGCGAACTGTGCGTTCGTCACCTCGGTCTTATCCATCAGGAATGCATTCACACGCACATCGTGCAGCGGTCTTTCCTCGGGCGCGCCGTCGTTTGCGCCCATCGTGAAGGAACTTCCGGGCACGGGCACCATCTCCGTGCCGCCTGCATTTTCCGCCTCCCGCTGCCTGCGTTCGCGCACGACGCGTTTCATTTCGGGATAAAGCCATGCGAGCGTCGCGCCGAGGAAAGCGAGGATGACGCCGGCAAAAATGAGCGCGGTTCGGCGGGCGATGTTGATGGTGTCGTCAGCCATCGCCTATTTCGTCTCCACGTCCTTCACGCAGCGAAAGCCGGTGTTCGCGAGGCCGGTGTCGGGCGAAGTTTTCATCCGTGCGCTCGGGCGATAGCCGAGGCAGTAGGAATCGCTGCACATCCACGAGCCGCCGCGCGTCGAGCGTTTCATCACGCCGGGTTCGTCGGGATCGAAGCTCGTCGTCGGGCCGGGTGGATTTTCCTTCGGCGACTTTGCGTAGTAATCCGGCAGATACCAGTCGGCGCACCACTCCCAGACGTTGCCCGCCATATCGAAGAGACCGTAGCCATTTGCTGGAAAACTGCCGACGGGCGCGAGGCCCTTGAAGCCGTCCTCGCCGGTGTTTTCGTTGGGAAATTTTCCCTGCCATGTATTCGCCATCCACTTTCCGTTCGGCGAAAATTCATTACCCCAGACGTAGCGTGCTTTTTCCAATCCACCGCGCGCTGCAAATTCCCATTCCGCCTCGGTGGGCAGACGCTTGCCCGCCCACTTGCAATAAGCCTGCGCATCGTCCCAGCAAACATGCACCACGGGATGTTTTTCTTTTCCGACGATATCGGTCTCCGGGCCGTCGGGATGACGCCAGTTTGCACCGATGACCGGCGCCCACCATTGCATCGCATCGCGGAGATCCACCGCACCTTTTGGCGGGCGGTAGCAAAGTGACACCGACTTGCCCTCGAACTCCGGCAGCAGTCCCGGCAGATCCTTCGCCGTCAGCGGTCGCTCCGCCACCGTCACGTATTTGGTGGCTTTCACAAATTCCGAGAATTGCTCGTTGGTCACCTCGGTTTTATCCATGAAAAACGATTTCACAGTGACTTCATGCAGAGGCTTTTCGTCCGTCGCTCCGTCTTCGCTTCCCATCGTGAAAGTCCCGCCCTTGATCCATGTCATCCCCGCAGGTGGCGCTGGCTCTGATGCGAAAACAGACATCCCCAGCATGGCGATGAAAACAAAACTGTTTGGAAAATATTTCACTCCGCAGCGATAGCTGGCCGTCTGCACGCACGCAACCGGCTAGTTGTTTGCAGGATTTGTGAAAGGGAGTGTTACTCGAATAATGCCGGGGCCGCGATCCGAATGCGGGATGTCCAACTGGCCGCTGTGATTCTCGATGATCTTGCGCGTGACGGTGAGGCCGAGGCCGAGGCCGACGCTGCGTGTGCTTTGAAATGGCTCACCGATTTTTTCCGCAACTTCGTGGGGAAAGCCTGGGCCTGCGTCCTGAACTTCGACGGTGAGACGCTGATGGCCCTCGGTGCTGATGTCCGCGACGCGCAGGGTGACGCTGGGATTTTCCGGGTTGGCTTGTATGGCGTTGAGGATCAGCTCGGAGAAAGCGTGGCGGAGCGCCTTGGTGTCGCCGCTGATTTTCCACGGACTTGTCTTGTCGAGATGCAGGACGGGTTTGTGTTTGCCGGGGTGGAAGGTGTTCGCGTCCTGATATGCCTTTTCGAGAATGTCCGAGATGGAAGCGGTCTCTCCGCTTTTGCCATCCCAGTCACGGCTGAGGAAATTCATCTGCTGCGTCAGGCGTGTGATGCGTCGGACGCTGCTCGCGAGGACTTCGCTCATTTCCTGACGGGCGTCGGCGTCGTCGCCCTGGATCTCGAGAAGCTGCTGCATCGTGCTGATCGGTGTGACGGCGTTTCCGATTTCGTGCGCGAGGTGCCATGCCATCTGGCGGACGAGACGCAGCTTGCTGGTTTCAATTTCAAGTTGGACGGCACGCTCGTGCTCGGTGATGTCGTCGAGAACGAGGAGCGCGGCGTTGGGGCGGTTGTCCTTGCCGACGCAGAACGGCTGGATGCTGACGCGGCAGGAAATGCCCGCGTGCGCAGGCGGCACCCATTTGAATGGGGGTGACGGCCTCGCCTTTTTGAATGACGAGGAAGATGAGGCTGCCGAGCGCCTGCGGGATGTCGGCGAAGTCGAGACGTCGTGTGTGGCCGGGAGAAATCAGACGCATGGCAGCTTCGTTTGCGTGGAGGACGCCGCAGTTTGAACCAACGACGATACAGCCGCCGCCGAGGCCTGCGAGGATGTCATCAATGAGGCCGTGCGTGTCGTGGAGTTGCTCGTGGCGCCAGCAATTGCGCAGTGCGATGCCGAGTTCTTCGAGCCAGTGAAAAAGCTGCGTAAGTTCCTCATCGCCGAAACCGCCGCCGGTGATGCGCTCATCAATGACTAGGACGCCGAGCAGCATTTCACGATCATGAATGGGGAGCGCGATGATGCTGCCGAGGGTGGTGAATTCCTTGGTGATTTCGCGCGAGGCGCGGGCCTCGGGTGCGTCTGCGCGGAGGATGCGCGCATGCTTGTGCAGGTAGTTGCCGATGCCGTTGGCGAGGCTGAGCGGGAATTCCTGAATCAGTCCCGGCTCATGGCCGATGGTGTAGGCGGGGCGCAGCCAGTGGTCGTCGGAGGACGGCGTGCCGTCCGTGGTGAGCGCGCTGGGTTTGCGGAGGAAGACGGCTGCGCGATTGATGCCGAGTGCTTCGCGAAGTTGCTGGAGTGCGGCGCGGAGAAGTTCGCGCGCATCGAGGCTGTGGACTAGCAGCGAGGAGAATCGGCGGAGCGTTTCGAGCCCACGGCTTTGGGGGAGCGTGGTGAGAACAGGGAGGGAGGGTGCCTGCTGCGGGACGAGCGCGGGAAGCTGGGCATCTTTATCGAGGAAGGCGCGCTCCATGAGTGTGCTGAGGAGTTTTCCACGCACGGGTTTTTCGATGACGTGCGTGACGCCGAGGATGTAGGCCTCCTCCTCCCACGTCCTGCGGCCCTGCGGTGCAAAGACGATGAGCGGAAGGCCGGGGGCGAGCGCACGCACTTCCTCGATGGTGCGGATGGCGAGTGCATCTGTGAAATCGAGATCGAGAATGATGGCGTCTATCGCACCACGAGAAAGCAGCACGCCTGCGCTGCCTGCGTCTTCTTTTCCGATGAGGCGGTAGTGTCCTGCATCCAGCGCAGCTTCGACGGCCGCTGTGAATGGCGGCTGGCGAGTGATGATGAGGAGTGTGCGCATGGGTTAGACGTGCGTATTTGCTGCTATCGAACCGGGCGGCTGGAACGCGGGGTTTGTGGCGTTCTTCTGCCGGTTGGGCAAGTCGAGATTCACGACGGTGCCCTTTCCGACCTCACTGGTGAGCGTGAGGCTGCCGCCGTGGAGCGACGCGATTTTGCGGCAAATCGCGAGCCCGAGTCCGAAGCCGCGTCCTTCGTCGCCGGTGCGTTTGGTGGTGAAGTAGGGCTGAAAAATGCGGTTCATGTCCTCGGTGCGGATGCCGGTGCCGCGGTCGGTGACGCGCACGCGCAGCCAGTCGCGGGCGGCGTCGGTTTTCACGAGGCGGATGAGCTCGATGCGGATTTCCCCGCCGTCTTGCGAAGCGTCCACGGCGTTGGAGACGATGTTGGCGATGAGGCGCTGGATAAGAACCATGTCCATCTCCACAAGCGTCTCACCGCTCGTTTCCACGCGGTAGGTGATTTCCTTGCCGTTGCGTTTATTTTCGCGGGCGAGATCCGTAACGTTTTGAATGAGCACGTCGAGTCGCCCGAGTTGGATGTCCGGGCGAAGGTTTTCGGAAAAGAAGAGCGCTTCCTTGATGTAGGCGCGCATTGTCTGGATGTTGCGGATGGCGACGGGCGCGAGTTCGGTGCGTGCTGATTCGTCCGCGCAGCCTTCGCTGAAAAGCTGCAGGAGGGTCCATACGGGTGTGGTGAGATTGTTCAAATCGTGCGCCATGCCGCGCGACATGCGGCCCAATAGATCGAGTTCCTGATTGATGAGAATTTGGTTTTTGAGGGAAATTTGGTTCGCGATGAGGGCGAAGTTTTCAGTGAGGGAGACGAGGAGTTGCGTGTCGTTGCGCGTGAACGGCGCGCCGTTGGTTTTTTCGCCGAGGATGAGGAGGCCGTGCGGCTGTTTCTCGACGAGGAGCGGGAATGCGATGTCACCCACGAAGGCGCTCAGTTGCTCGCGGGCTTTGGCTTCGAGACTGCCCTCGCCGTCGTGTTCGTAGCCGGGGTTCAGCGAGAGGTGGCTCTGGCTCTTGTCGGCGAAAAACTTGAAGACTGGCGAGTCGCTGCGCAGTTCCGGGAGCTGACGCTGGGGTTGATCGGGATGTGCGCGTGTGAGGGTGAAGGCGCGGTTGGTTTCATCGAGCAGGATGATCCAGTATGCCCGGACATGGAGCGTGTTCACGAGCAGTGCGTGCAGGTCGCTGAGCAGGGTGGCGAGATCCGTGTGCCAGCGCAGATGCTCGGTGAAGGATCGTATTTTGTCCTGATACTCGAAGTGGTCGCCGAGCAGCCTGCGTTCGAGCGATTCAGCCGAGCTGCCGAGCAGCTTTGGAAAAAGGAACGATGCAATGAGTGCGGAAAGAGTGATGACGAGGATGGTGCTGACGAGGGCGAAGGTGGTGATGGCACCGGGCGGGGCGAATGCTCCCACGCATACTTCGAGCACTGTCGCGATGAACAGGAGGAACACGAAGCGCACGAGGTAGGCCGCCGACTGCCCCAGCGCGAGATGCACATCAAGGAGTTGATATTGGAAAACAGAGTAGGCGACCATCAATCCATATGCAACGGCGGCCAGGCTGCCGTAGGGGCGCACGATGATGGATGTCATCGGGTAATAATCAATGCCAAGGATGGGGAGGATGTCGTTGGTGCCGAAAATCACGATCAGCGCCTGCGCGATGAGGATGCCTTTGAGCCGGTGCTTTAGTCTCGGCGGCAGCATGCGGCTTTTATTCCACAGAATAAAAACGGAGGCGAAAGTCTGGCTGAGCGACAGTGCGTAAATCCAGAATCCGGGACCTGCAACGGAATACCAGGCGTAGCCCACGTTGCGCACACCGCTGATGAATAGTCCGTTGGCATTCATCACCAGCAGGCCGGCGTGCATGGCATAGAGCCAGACGAGCCAGCGCCCGGCACGAAGTCCGGAGAGGATGAGGCTGAGATGCAGCAATGTGGGAGGGATGATGATGACGCCGTATTGAAGGAGTCGTGCGCATATCAGGGCGTCGTCATGATTCTGCACGCGGAACATGGCGAAGGTGCCCAGATTCCAGATGGTGATGCCGATGCCCCATGCGAAAAAAACCTGATTCACGCGCGAGCGGCGGTCGCAGCCGAGAACGAACAGCGACAGGGCAAAGTTGAAAATTCCGCCAAGCAACGGGATGTAGTGAAAAATGCTCATCGAGCCGGAGTTGGCCATCTGCGAAGAGCCAAGCAGGAATTCTTCCCGCCGAAGCCGCAACTCAAGTTGAGTGCGACACGAATGGGATACGGGCGGGCTGTTTGCGGGACGTAATCAAGATCGCACTCCGGATCGGGGACGCGATGATTTGCCGTCGGCGGAATCACTTGTTCATGCAAAGCGAGCGCGGTGACAACTGTCTCGACTGCGCCTGCCGCTGCCATGAGATGCCCGGTGATCGGTTTGGTCGAGCTGATGGCGACTCTACGGGCTAATGCGCCGAACACGGATTTGATGGCGCGGGTTTCCACTACGTCGTTCGCGTCAGTCGCCGTGCCGTGCGCATTCACGTAATCCACTTCGCTGGCGGTGATGTCGCCGCTTTGCATCGCGCGTTGCATCGCCAGTATCGCACCCGCTCCGTTTGGTTCCGGGGCGACGGGGTGATACGCCTCGCACGCGCGGCCATGTCCGCACACTTCCGCATAGATGCGTGCGCCGCGCGAGAGTGCGTGTGTGAGTTCCTCCATGACGACAAAGCCCGCGCCTTCGCCGAGCACGAAGCCGCTGCGCGCGACATCAAATGGTTTCATCGCGTGCGTGGGATCGTCGCGGCACACGGCCATCACGCGCGACTGGCAGAACGCGCCCCACACGAGCGGCTGAATGGGAGCCTCAGCACCGCCGGCGACCATCACATCCGCCTCGCCGTCGCGGAGCATCGAGAGTGCGTAGCCCATCACGTCGTTGCCGCTCGCACTGCCGCTGCTGAGCGTGATGGCGTGGCCCTTGATGCCGAGTTCCATCGCGAGTTCGCCGCTGCCGCTGCCGCTGTAGCCATTCACCATCGAAAAAAGACTGATCCCGCGGTAGCCGCGCTTTTTCCACGCCTCGGCGGAACGCGTAGCTGCGTCGAGCGTGCTTACCGTGGTGCCCTCGACGACGCCCACGCGGTCGGCGTCGAGGGCGGTGATGTTAAGCCCGGAATCCTTGACTGCCATTTGCGCGGCGGCGATTGCGTATTGCGTGGAGCGGTCGAGCCGCTTCGCGACTTTCGCCTCCATGTAGTCGCCTGGCTCGAACCCGCGGATCTCACAGGCGGCGCTCACTGGCGGCGCTCACTGGCGAGTCCTCAGCGGGGAATCGCGTCATCGGCCCCGCTGCGCTGTGCGCCGAGCGAATGCTTTCCCAAAAAGCGGCAAGCGACTGGCCGTTCGGTGCCATCACGCCCATCCCGGTGATCACGAACCTGCGCTGGGATTCCGGATAGTTCATTTTTTACGGCAACCGCAGGGGATGATGGCCGACGTGGTTTTCATGTAGGCGCGGTAAGCGTCGCCAAATTTCTCGACGAGGGCGTGCTCCTCGATGCGCACGCGGGTGAGCATCGTGGGGATGAAAATGGCGAACACTCCGGCGAGTGTGAACCATGCGTTGAGCATGAGGCCGATGCCGAAGAGTTCGAGAATCATCGAAAAATAAACCGGGTGCCGCGCGTGGGCGAACGGCCCGGTTTGCACGAATTCATGCCCCTCGCGCATCTCGACGTGCAGACTCCAAAAACGCCCGAGCGCACGGATGGCCGAGCGCCGGATGACGAAAGATGCGATGGACATCGGAAGTCCGATAACGAAGGTGGGCCACCAGAAATCGAGTCCGAGCAGCAGGTATTCCGCAATGCCGCCCGCGACGATGGCGACGCCACAAAACATGAAGAGATTGAAGGTAAGTTTCTCCTGCGTCTTCCCCTGCACGGTTTCGCGTTTGGTGGAAACTTCGCGCATCCGCTCGGCGAAAACTGCGAGCACTGCAATGATGGGCAGGTAGTGAATTATGGTGTCCATAAAAGTTATCCCGGCGGCCATTGCAGGGCGCGTCCGGCGAGCAGGTGAATGTGCAGATGCGGCACGCTTTCGCCCGCGTCGCGGCCGTTGTTGATGACGAGCCGGTAGCCGCTTTCCAGCACACCGAGTTTTTCCGCGATTTCACGCGAGGCGAGCAGCATCCTACCGAGCATATCCGCGTGCGCAGCCTCCGCGAGAGCGACACGCAGGATGCACTTGCGCGGGATGATGAGCACATGGACGGGGGCTTGTGGATTGTTGTCGTGAAAGGCGACGAAGTCCTCCGTTTCGTGGATGAGTTTTGCGGGGATTTCACCGCTGGCAATTTTTTCAAAAATGGTCATGCGACGTGGAGAAAAAGTTCGCGCCCGCGCTTGTCCCCCGAGTCGCGGCAGGCAATTCCGCTTTGCTCGCGGGCGAAAATCACGATCTCGGCGCGCAGGGCATCGCATCCGCCGCACCAGTGTTTTTTCTGCCGCAGCAGCTTCACGCACGTTTCGAGGCCGATGAGTTCGCAATAGCTGCCGCCGAGTTCCAGCACCTCGTGCAGGCGTCTGCCCAGCGTGTTGAAAAACGCCAGCTCGTAGCCGTTCCCCGCCTCCTGCGCGACTTCGATGAGCGAGATGCGCGAGAAAGGCGAGGCCGCCTCGAAGCGTTCGCCCACTTCTGCGTATCCGACCACTTGCAGCGCCGCACGCACCGCCCGTGTGAACTGCGCCACCGGCATCACGCGCACATCCGGCATTCCTTCCAGCCACACCTGCACGCTCTCGGCGATGTGCGGCGCGAGCCACCACTTCGAATAGCCTGCGCGCACTGCGGCCACATTCAGCGCACGGATCAGCCACTCGCGTTCGAAGGCGACCACTTGGCTGTTTGCCAGGGCGATCAATGGAAGTCCGTCGCGGAATGCGATCACTTGAAGAGTTCGGTTTGCGCGCCGCCTTTGCGCGGACGCTTTTCGAGTTTTTGGATTTCGTGGATAAATTCCCCGATGTCCTGAAAGTGCCGATACACACTCGCGTAGCGCACGTAGGCCACCTCATCGAGTTCGTGGAGCGCCGCCATCACCTTCGCGCCGATGACCGTGCTCGGCACCTCGCGCCGGAACTCCGTCTCCAGCGTCGCCATGATTTCGTCCGCGATTTGTTCGAGTTGTTCGATTCCCACCGGGCGTTTTTCGCACGCCTTGATCATCCCGTTTAAGAGCTTCTCCTTGTTGAAAGGCTCGCTCCGCCCGTCCCTTTTGGAAACCCGCAATTCCGTCCGTTCGACTTCTTCGTAAGTGGTAAATCGGTGCGCGCAGGCCAGACATTCGCGGCGACGGCGGATGCTTCGACCGTCCTTCGACAGCCGGGAATCAATGACCTTGTCTTCAAGGCTGCTGCACTTGGGGCAATACATGATTTAGTGGCGGGATGCCGGAAAGCTCTGCGTCTAACACAAGTAATGGGTCGGTCAACGCCAAATCATAAATCATCTCTCAGGGCAAAATGTGGATTTTTCCCTCATGAGGTGACTGCGCTTGAGTCGTAGTGCCTCAAATTGAAATCTTCTGTCTTTGTCATGCTCATGCTCTTGCTCGGATGACGGTCGTTTTCTGAGCAAGAGCATGAGCAAGACAAAGAGTAAGAATCTCGATCGCTCAAATTGAGCCGCTTCCCTATTTTGCGACAGGTTTCACTCCCGCTCACTTCTCACGTTGAAAAGCTCTCGCCGATTTCCGTGCGATGCACTATGGATTTGCGTGACGGTTTTCAAAGTCCCCGTAGCTCAGTTGGAATAGAGCAGCCGCCTTCTAAGCGGCCGGTCGCGTGTTCGAGTCACGCCGGGGACGCTTTTTTTGCGAAGAGTTGCAAAAGGGGGACGAGTCCGTGTAAAGGCAGCGCGAGATGCTTCCAACCCGACGAGTCATGATTGCTGCCACGACGGTTTGTATTCTGAGCACGGGATTTTGTGCGCATCCTGTGGCGGATGAGCCGACGCACACGGAGCGGCAGAAATCTCCGCCAAAAGCACCATCGCAATTCAATCCCGATCCGGGGAGTGGTAAGGAGTCGTTCAAGGTGCCGCATCCGAAAGTGCGCCCGTTGCAGGAGACGCCGGATGCGCCGCCGCCCGCGAAGCCGGAGCCGGTGAAGAGCGAGCCAAAATTGCCGACGGGATCGCCGCTGGATGACGGTGTGTCCGGCGGGACGGGATCGCCGCTCGTGCCGGATGCACTGCCTGCGCCGCAGCCGGGTGAACTGCGCGACCGTCCCTCGCTTTTTCCGGAGGACTTTTTGTATCTGCCACGCTTCGACAATGTGGACGAGCCGGGCCGACTGCGTCTGCCGCGACGCGGCGTTTATTCACAGCACCAGCGGGACAATATTTTTCACTACCGCGAATATCCGCTCGGTCGTGAAGGATTGGGTCTGCTGCCGGGCACTTCGCCGATTGCGAATCGCTGGGCCATTCCGTTTCCGAAGTGGCAGCGATATCTCGATCCTTCGCACGAGACACCCTACGGCGACGGACGCGAGACGATCAAATGGTGGCATCCCTACGAGCAGTCGAAGCTCAAGGGCGATTATCCGATCTACGGGCAGGATATTTTTGCGAACATCACGCTGAAAAACTTTTCGCTCTTTGAATACCGCCGGCTGCCGGTGCCGAGCGGCGTGAGTGCGGCGACGCCGAACAGCTCGGAGTTTTTCGGACGCGGCGAGCAGTGGCTGATTTCGGACGACCGCTCGCTGACGTTTGAAATTTTCAAGGGCGAGACATCGTTCAAGCCGGTCGAGTGGCTTTTCCGCGCGCAGGTGGTGCGGAACGACAACTGGATTTGGGTGCGCGAGCAAAACCTGCTCGATCCCGATCCACGTGGAGTGAATCACGCGAGCGGTTCCGAGCCGCATACTGCCGACATCGGTGCTTTTCCGAAACAAAGCGATGGCGTGAATGCGCAGGGCGGGTCGTTGAAGCCGCTTACGAAGGTGGTGAATCCTGCGGATCTGTTTCGTTACATCGCTCCGCAGTTGCGCTCCGCCGGGGACACAAAGGCTTTTGTGGATGTGGACCCGGTTACCAACGAGCCGATCTCTGGGAAAAAGCTGAAAGGAGGCGGCAGTCAGAAAAATGATTTTGCAGGGACCAGTTACACCTACCGCCACAAGGACTGGGTCGCGCTGCAGGAATTGTTCTTCGAGTATCACCTCGGCGACCTCAGCGATAACTACGATTTCTGGACTTCACGCTGGGGCATCCAGCCGTTCGTGTCCGATTTCCGCGGCTTCATTTTCAACGACACAAATCTCGGTGTCCGTTTCTTCGGGAACCACGACAACAACCGCACTCAATACAACGTCGCATATTTCAACATGCGCGAGAAGGACACCTACAGCGGGCTGAACGAATTCGATGCGCGTGGCCAGCAGGTGCTCATCGCCAATATCTACCGTCAGGATTTTCTGTGGAAAGGATACACGGCGGAGGCGTCCTTTCACATGAACTGGGACGGAGGCAACCGCCACTACGACAAGAACGACTTTCTCGTCCGCCCCGAGCCGCTCGGCGATTTCACAAAGGAACACGACGTGCGCGTGGCGTATCTCGGCTGGGCGGGCGACGGCCATGTCGGTCGCTGGAACATCACGCACGCCTTTTACTGGGCGCTCGGCGAAGACGAACTCAACGGCCTCGCGGGTCGCCGCGTGGATGTGAATGCGCAGATGGCCGCAGCGGAGCTGAGCTACGATCGCGACTGGGTGCGTTTCAAACTCAGCGGTCTCTGGGCGAGCGGCGACCGCAATCCGACGGACGATCACGCCACGGGCTTCGACAGCATCGTGGATTCGCCGAATTTCGTTGGCGGGCCGTTTAGCTGGTATGTCCACGAAGGCATTAACCTCGCGGGCACGGCGGTGAATTTGAAAAACTCGGACAGCCTCCTGATGAACTTCCGCAGCAGTAAGAACGAGGGGCAGTCGAATTTCGTGAACCCCGGCGTGAAAATCCTCGGCCTCGGCATGGACGCCGACGTCACGCCGCGCCTCCGCGCATTTCTGAATGCGAACTACATCTGGTTCGACCAGACCGCGCCCATCGAGCACGCGTTGCAGACCAACAAAGTCAGCGACCGCCTTGGCTGGGACGTGAGTTTCGGCATGAAATACCGCCCGCTCCTCACGGACAACGTCATCGTCGGCCTTGGCATCGGTCTCTTCTTCCCCGATCAGGGCTACAAGGACATCTACCGACGCAATACGGATTATGTGAATGGCTTTGGCACCAACAGCCACGAAGGCGAAGCAGACAGCGTTCTGTGGAATGTGATCATGACCATGACGTTCACTTTTTAAAGCGGAGCAGTGGCGTTAAAGAGCTTGCGTTCCCGGTCGGCGGCGAATGAGAGACACGCCTTGATGTCCTCGCGCGTCAGCTCGGAAAAATCGGCCAGAATCTCGTCCTCGGTCATTCCAGAAGCGAGATACTCCAGCACGTCGTAAACGGCAATCCTCATCCCGCGAATGCACGGCTTGCCGCTGCGCTTGCCTGGCTCAACTGTGATGAGATGTTCGTAGTTCATGGGCAGATGGTATCCTCGTGAAGTGTTTCCGGCAAAGCTTCCTCGGGACGCACAGGGATGTCGCCGCTCCCTGCGCAGTTCTGATGGATCGCCCGCACGCTTGGCAAAAGTCCGCACTGCGCGCGTGGACCAACATTCGCGTTGCCCAATCCCGCCATTTCCGCAAAAACCAACGCCCATGAACTTCCCGCCCCGTGATTTCCCAACCGAACCGACGCCTATCAAGCCGTTCACGAACACGACACTTCCGTTCGCGTGTCATAGGCCACTTCCGCGCATGAAGACCATCTGCCATATTGTTGCCGCACTCCTCTCAATTATGGTCGTGATCTTTCAGGCTGGCTGTAGTTCTACGCCATCCCCGTCTGGTCTGGCATTGCAGGACACGCTCGTTCGTGGCCTCGGCTCTACCAATCCTGACGACAAACCGAGCACATTGGCTTCGACCAAGAGTGTCACGGCTGCGAAAGACGATTGGGAATTGAGTGTGCAGTGGAACCCGCGCGATTTGAAGCGAACCGTTAAATGGAGAAAAGATGGTAAGGGGTTTGAGCTAGTGATTCCGCTGGAGCGCCGTTCGCAGCCATGGTCGAACACCTTCGATAATATCCGCATGACAAGCTACGGGCCGTATCAGCCGGCTTACAGTTTTGTGTCCGGCGGTAGTCGCTGGGCAGTGGTTATGAGTCACGAGCAGGTTGATTTCCCGACCACTGAAGAGCTTCTTGCCTACTTGCAGAGGCAGTATCAATTTTTTCCCAACCAGATTGCGCTCGCCGCAGATGGCACTTTTGTTCAGCTCCTTGTGTATTACTCATCGATCGGCAATTCGCTGAATGTTACAGTTGAGCGGCTGACAGTTCAGGGACGGCCGCTGTCTCCAGAGAGGCTCAAGCGTTTCATAACCGGAAGAATCAAGGAGACCGGACAGAAAGATGTTTTGAACAGTCAACCGTGGCCTAAGGAAACGCTGAATAAAGCGGCGATCGTCTGAAAGTTTTCTGGGCGGCTGTTTTTTGTCTAACGAGTGGGAGTGGTATGTGGATTTTTGGACGCGAGAGGTGCGCGACGGGGCAATTAGTTGGTTGTTTTTGATAGGA
>CAIYUV010000005.1 GCA_903929475.1 uncultured Spartobacteria bacterium | reverse complement strand
TCTTTTTCCAATCCGCGACCTGCCCGGGATGGATGCCGAACTCGCTGGCAATCTCGCCGATGGTCTTGTTCCCCTTGATCGCTTCGAGGGCGACGCGGGCCTTAAATGCGGCTTCGTGCCGCTTACGTTTTTGTTTCATAGTTTGGTGGTTCTTTGTGTTGTGTTTGAACACGCCTTCCACCGCCATTTTATAGCTTAGCCCCTGGCCCGAATTTCGGGGTCCACCTCAGTCCTTCACGACGAGGGCGGAACTGTTGTCTTCGACACCGGCAGCAAGGGATGCCACGTCGAACGCCATTTGGCAGACGAGTGCGTGACGCGCGTGCAAACGATGCTCCTCTCGCACGCCGATGCCGACCACATCGGCGGCGCAGAGACCTTGCTGATGAACAAGCGTCTGCACATCGGGGAGGTGTTGCTGAATCCTGACTCGTCCAAAGACACGGCGGTGTTCCAGCAACTTTGCCTCGCACTGGCCGAGGCCAATCTGCGCGCAGGCACACGAATCAATCTGCAGCTCACGACCAGCACCAAAATCAAACGCAAGGGATCTGTAGTCGAGATTCTGCATCCGCCGGACGTGAAGGCTCTTTCAGGTGTTGGTGGGAAATCGGCATCCGGGAAGCGACACACTTCAAACTCCCTGAGCGCTGCCATCCGTGTATCGCGAGGCGCAAAGTCATCCGTGTTGCTTGCTGCCGACATCGAGTTTGATTGTCTCGATGGGTGGAAGACACGAATGGTCCAGCCGTCCGCAGGCGTGCTCGTCTTTCCTCATCACGGTGGATTGCCCGGCACGGGTGACAAAACTGCTGCTGCCCTGTTTGGGTTTGAAATAACGCGAATGGTATCGCCGGAGGTTGTGATTTTTTCAAATCACCGAAGTAAGCTTGGAAACCCGCAGGACGAAGTCATCGCTGCAATTTCTAAGGCGGCTGGAGAAATTCGCTTCGCCTGCACCCAACTGCCAGACCGGCTTCACCAACACGTGGAAACAAGCGTGCATTGGTCATTGCACAAACCCGCAGGACGCAAGGGCGTCGTTGAGGGTTCCATTTGTCTGGAGTTTCAGAAGGCTGGCGTTCGCGTCTGCTTCGGCGAATCTCCTTGAAGATCGGTCCGTATGCGGTCGCGAGTAGAATGAAAAGACCGGCAAGACGTCCGCGCTTTCGCTCCCGATGACGTTGCCGTTACGCGGTGAAATTTTTCTTTTCCCGCTCGTGGGTTATCCCGTTGTTAACGGATGCTTCATTTGCCTGCGGGGAATGGGGTGGGCAGGATGCGGGGGCATGGAACCCGACCATGCTCCCACGGAAGCGGATGCTTATTCGGAGTGGATTTTGCGGCGCATCGGCGCGGAGGTTCGGCGGCGGCGGGAGGCGCTGGGCCTCAGTGCATATGCGCTCGGCAAGGCCGGGGCGGTGAGCGACCAGACGATTTTGAACATCGAGCAGGGGCGGTGCGGCGCTCTCATCGCCACGATGGCGCGCATTGCGAAAAGACTCGGCACCACGTTTTCGGCGCTGGCGGTGGCGGCGGAAATGCGCTCCCGGCCAGAGTAGCCAAATACTTTTGGCTAACGCGGTTCGCGGGGGCCGTGCTGTGATGTGCGGCGATGTCACTGCGCTTTTCCATATTCGAATCGGCCAAAGGAACCACGGGGTGCTGGGGGAACCACGAAGGCGCGAAGGGCACGAAGGGGCGGTTGGATTTCGGATTGGGGCGCTTCGCTGTGGTGGGGGTGCTCCCGGGGGGCGCGGGCGGGGGTTTCTCGGGAAAAGGGGTGCTCTTCCCTGTCGGAGGGGCGTTCTTCTCTGTCGGAGACGCTGGGCTGGCTCCCGGAAGCCCTTCCCCATTTCTCGGGGGACGGCGGTTGGCTCTTCCAACCAAGGGCCCGGACGCCGGAGCCAAGGGCCCGCGCCGTGCAACCAAGGGCCCGGACGCCGGAACCAAAGGCCCGCGCCGTCCAACCAAGGGCCCGGACGCCGGAACCAAGGGCCCGCGCCGTGCAACCAAGGGCCCGGACGCCGGAACCAACGTCCCATTTTGCACGGGACGCCTCCTGCGGCGGGCTGAAAACATACCGTCGGCCCGGGCTGCCACGCGCCCTTTGGGCATCACTTTCCTCCCTCAACAACACAACAAACCCATCAACAACCAACACATCACAAAACCATGAAACGTCAAAAATACTATCCCAGCCGCAACTCGGACCAAGCAGAGTGGCTGGTGAACTATGCAAACAAACTGGCCCTCATTGCGGCCATCCTCTCCATCTCGCAGACGGACACGGGCGCGAGCGTGGATGATGCGCGCTGGTGCGCCTATGTGCTCGGCGTGTGGATTCCGGCGATGCGCGCCTTTTCACCCTCCACCACGGATGCCATGGACGAGGTGCTCACGGGCACGGGCGACACGGTCGTCACGCTGCCCACATTCACCGCGCCTTCGCTGCCCAACGGCGCCGCGCCGCGCAAGCCGGGCGCGCTCACGCGCATCTTTGCGATGGTGGCGAAGATCAAGCTGGACCCGGCCTACACGGAGATGATGGGGACGGATCTCGGCATCGTCGGCTCGGCGGAAGCCAGCACGCACCCCGTGCCGAAATTCACCGCCGAGGTGTTGCAGGGCATGGGTTCGCAGGTGGTGAAACTGGTGTTTTTCAAATACACGCACGGCGGTGTGTGGATCGAATGCCGTCGCAATGGCGGTGCGTGGGAGTTCCTCGGCATTGACACCGAAAGCCCCTACATGGACGAGCGCGCGCTGCTCGCGCCCGGCACCCCCGAGCTGCGCGAATACCGGATGCGTTTCTGGGACAAAGGCACGCCCAACGGCGACTGGACGGCGGTGGAAAAAGTGACCGTCAGCCCGTAGGTGCCACGGATGCACGCGGGTCATTGACCACGGATGTCACGGATGGACACGGATGTTTTTTCCGCACAGCGGGGCGCGCTCTTTAACGGGGCGCGCCTCGTTTGTTTGCGGGGGATGGGGTGGCGAGAATGGAGCGGAGCTAGAAAGCCGCCCGACATTCTCGCGGGTCGTGCTCTATGAGCTACTTCTTCTTCCCGCTCCCTTGTTGCGGGCGGACGAGGGCGCCGCTGGAGTCGTAGGTGTCTATGCCGATGACTTTGGTCTGCCCGGCTCTGGTGCCGTAGATGAAGTTCTTGGTGCAGACGAGGTGGTCCTTGGCGTCATAGACGACTTCCTGGACGATGCGGTCGGCACCATCGAGCTTGTAGGTGCTTTTTTGGAAAACAACGCCGGCGTTGTTGTAGTAGATACCGGACATGGGCTGGAGGCGTTCGTCGAGTTTATAGACGATTTTGTAGGTCGGCTTCCTGCCGGCATCGTAAAAAATTTCGATGGACTGATGCTTGTCCGGGTCAATTTGCTTGGAACTCCCGGAGCCGTCTGGAAATTCGCGGTTGGAAATCTTCTTCGCAGGCGGTGCGGCGACCGCGAATGCGCTAAGTGCGAGCAGGACGATGACGGGTTTCATGCTGTGACGTGGCTGAATTGCAGGTCGTAGAGTCTGCGGTATTCGGGTGATTTTTCGTAAAGGTCGGCGTGTTTGCCCACCGCCTTCACGACGCCGCGATCCATGACGACGATCTGGTCGGCTTTCAAGATCGTGGAGAGCCGGTGCGCGATGGCGATGACGGTGCGGCCCTTGGTGAGTGTCTCCAGCGCGGCCTGAATGCGCTGTTCGCTTTCGCTGTCGAGCGCGCTGGTGGCTTCGTCGAGGAGGAGGATGGGGGCGTTTTTTAGCAACGCCCGCGCGATGCTGAGGCGCTGCTGCTGGCCGCCGGAGAGGTTGCAGCCTTTGTCGCCGATGACGGTCTCGTAGCCCTGCGGCTGTTGCGTGATGAAATCGTGCGCGTAGGCCATGCGCGCGGCGTCCTCGATTTCCGTCTGCGTCGCCTCCAGCCGTCCGTAGCGGATGTTCTGGCGGATGCTGTCGTGGAAAAGAAACACGTCCTGGCTCACGGTGGCGATGTGTTCGCGAAGCGACGCCTGCGTGATGGCTTGAAGTGCGCGGCTATCAATCGTCACCGCGCCGGACTGCGGTTCGTAAAGCCGCTGGAGCAGCGCGAGGAGGGTGCTCTTGCCGCTGCCGCTCTCGCCGACGAGCGCACACGTGCTGCCCGCCGGGATTTGCAAGGACACGCCTTTCACTGCAGGCTCGTCTTTTCCTGCGTAGGTGAAAGTGACGTTTTCAAAACGAATGCCGCCGTTCACCGTGACGAGCGGTTTTGCGTCTGCGGCGTCCTGGATGGATGGTGCGCGATCCAGCAGCTCGAATATCTTCGTCGTCGAGGCGAGGCACTTTTGCATCATCAGTTGCACGCGGCTGAGCGCCTTGAACGAAGGGTAAATGAGCACCAGCGCACCGACGAGCGCGAGCATGGTGCCGTTGGGAAGTTTCGCCGACCACGCATAGACGAGCGCACCACTGATGCCGAAGGATGCGACGGTTTCCACGGCTGGCCCGGTCATTTCGATGGCCTTCCGCCATTTCATCACGAAGCGCAGCATCGCTTGGTTCGCTTCGTTGAAGCGCTGCGCCTCGTAGTCCTCGCGCGCGTGCGTTTTCACCACGCGGATGCCGCCAAACGCCTCGTGCATGAGCACCATCATCCCGCCGGCCTCCTCCTCCTCGCGCGCCGCACTCTTGCGGACTTTCTTGCTCACGATGAGCACCGGCACGAGGCAGAGCGGAAAAAGCAGCAGCGCGACGATGGTGAATTTCCAATCGTAATACACCATCATGCCAACTGCGCTGACGATGGTGACGGGCTGCTTCACGATGTCGCTCGCGATGCTCGTGAGCGCCTGCTGGGCGATGCGCGTTTGATTAAAAACGGTCTGCACGAGGTCGCCCGCTTTTTGCCGGTTAAAAAACTCCAGCGCCTGCCCGAGGGTGTGCCGATAGACTTGCTGGCGGATGTCATCGAGCACGTGCTGGCTCACCCACAGCACGCAGTAGGCGTTCAGGTAGGAAAAAAGTCCGCGTAACGCCATCATCACCGGAATCGCAAGACACACCAACACGACAATACCCATTGGCGACCGACCGTCCGGCCCCGGCGTAGCCAAATCGCGCAGGAAGATCGGCAGCGAGGATCCCGGCTTGGCCGTGCTCGGCATCACCAAGTCACCCGCGTGTTTCATCACCCACACCAGCCCCGCATTTGCTCCCGCGAAACAAATGCCAAAAAAAATGCCGAGCCAGAACCGGCGGCGGTAGGGTTTCAAATAGCTGAACAGCCGCCGATACGGCTCGCGCGCTGTGTGCAGGAAGGCACCGAACGACATTTTTGAAATGTCCTTCCGGGAGATTTTCTTTGTGGTCTCAGCCATGTGGCGGAAAGGAAACCATGAACTGCGCACCGTGCGCGAAGAGATTTTTTGTTACCTTCGCGCTCATTTCGTATCAACCAGCAAACTTTCGACAGCTTTCAGCACCGTCACTGTTGGAATTTTTTCCATCGCCGCGCCTTTCATTTTTGGGGTGAAAGTAGTGAGCGGCGTCTCTGGTTGCGCGGCGCTGATGACGACCGCCTGCTCGTGACGCGGCCGCCAGTGAAAGGGATTCGTCGGGCCGAAGAGCGCGACCTGGGGTTTTTGAAAAGCGGAGGCGAGATGCACCGCAGCGGTGTCGCAACTGACGACGATGCGGGCCCTTTCCACCAACGCGGCGAATGCGAGCAAATCGGGCGGGGCGATGCTGATCACCGGAGGTTGATTGACGGATTGATGTGCAAATTCCGAAATGATCTCCGCGACATGCGCTTGCTCAAACGCATCCGGGCCGCTCGTGAGCACGACTGCCAGCTTCAGTTCGCGCAGACGCGCGATCACTGCCATCCATCGCGAAGTGAGCCAGTATTTTTCCACACGTGCGGTGCCGGGATGAATGAGAGCGTAGTCGCCCGTGATGCCCGCGGCTACCAGCAGATCACCTGTTTTCTTTTTCGCATCGTCCGGAAGCGTGAGCGACGGAGCCGCCGCCGATCCGCGTTCGACGCCGAGCGGGTGCAGCAGATCGAGATAGTGATCGCAAGTGTGCGCCAGCCGCACGGGCGACTCGACGAATTCGTGATACGCGAGCCTTCGCAACAAACGTTTGCGCGCCCACGCAAACGTGATGCGCCGGGGAGTGCGGGAAAACCATGACATCAGCGCGCTGCGGTCGCTGGCTGTGTAATCGAGGCAGACATTCCAATCGCGTTCGCGGAGTCGCCGCCACAGCGCTCGGTTGCTCCCCTTTTTGGAATACACAAGCAATTCATCCACATTCGGAATCGCCGGACAGAGCGAAGCGCACGGAGTATCCACGACGAGCGTGACGCGCGCCCCGAGTTGCCTCAGCGCAGCGAGCGCGGGCGTGGTGAGCACGAGGTCGCCGATGCGCTTCATCTGAAAGACGAGCACTTTCATGGCGCGCTGGATTTTTTCATCTGCCACGCGCAAGCGTATGCTTCGAGCAAACGTGCGCGGAAATGCTCCCACGTAAATCGTGCGCAAACACGTTCGCGCCCGGCGGCACCGAGGCGCACGCAAAGGTCGCGGTCTGCGTGCAGGCGCGTGATCGCGGCGGCGAGTGCATCGGGATTGTTGGGCGGGATGATTAGACCATTCACGACATCCTGCACGACATCGCCGGATTCGCGTGTGGTGATTTGCGCAAGTCCGCACGCGGCGGCTTCGTAGGTGCACTTGGCGCTGCCTTCGCACTCGCTCGGCAAAATGTGGACGCTCGCCGCACGGTATTCATCCGCCACGTTTTTCACGAAGCCACGCACGATGATGTCGTCGCCCGCGCACTCGCGGAGCACTGGCTCAATTTCCGGATGCACTGTGCCGACTAAAACCAACTCTGCATCGCGCAGCCCCAGCTTCCGCCATGTGCGGAGCAGGTGATGCACTCCCTTCCGCTCGATAAGCGCGCCGACGTAGACAGCGCGAAATTTCTCCGACTGCGCAGGGGCAGGTGCGAATCGCACCACGTCCACGCCGCGCTGTTGGCGGAAAAGTTTTTCCTTCGCCACGCCAGCCGCGAGGAAAGTTTCCTCCGCCTTTTCGCTGAGCACGAGGATGAGATCGGCTAGGTCGTATTCTTCGAGCATCTGGTGCCGCGTGATGAGCAGTCGCTGCTTCCATCCCGCCCATCCGCGCAACTCGGCGGCTTCGCGTTCGCTCTTTGTCAGGCGCAGGGGCTTGTCCTTTCCTTTGTGCCGGTGCCACGTCGGGATTTCGATGAGCGAAGGAATGCCGCGCTCCTTCGCCACGCGCAAAGTGCGCACGCTCTCGCCGCTCCAGCCGTGGAAAAGCGACCACTCCCCGCGTGTGAGCTGGCGCGCCGCCGCTCGATCCAGCGCGTGCTTTTTCGCCGCGTAATAGTGTTCGCTGCCAAGCCCGCTGAGCAGACGCACGGGATGCCAGCGCAGTGTCGAGATGCGTGCGTCCGGCAGTTCGCTGCGATTTTCAAAGGCGAGCGCGCGCCAGTCCAGCGCCGCGCCTTCGAGCGCGCGGAGTGATTCGAGCGCCACGGCGTCGAGACCCGCACCGCCGATGCGGGCGCTGGTTGCGTAAAGAATGGGCGGCTGTTGCTGCACGCCGCAAACGTCCGATTTCAAGTGCCCATGTGGCGAGTCTAAGTTCACGGCGAAATCAAAAATCCGGGATTGGAATTGAAGTAAGAGCTTCCGCGCCGCGTGCGCCCGGCTACAAGCGCGGTGCATGAAACTTGGTCTCGTTCGTCGTGGATACTCCGGCTCCGGTGGGGCTGAGGCCTATCTGCTGAGGCTCATAGCGGAGCTTGGGCGCGCGGGGCACGAATTGTTTTTGGTCACGGATGTGGAGTGGCCGCAGGACATTTTTTCCGCGGACATGGCGCGGCCTCACCGGACGATTTTGAAAGCAGGCGGTCCCATTGCATTTGCCGACGGCGTGCGGGAATGGCGGAAGCGCAGTGGCTGCGATTTCGTGCTGAGCCTTGAGCGGGTGTGGGAGTGCGATGTCTTTCGCGCCGGCGACGGAGTCCATGCTTCGTGGCTGGAGCGTCGGGCGAAATTCGAGCCATTTTGGAAACCGCTGTTCCGCAGTTTCAGCGCAAAGCACCGACAGCTTGTGCGGTTGGAGCACGCACTTTTTACCGGCGGAGCGAAGCGCATCATCGCAAATTCGCGGATGGTGAAGGATGAAATCATCACACGCTTCGGCACGCCTGCCGAACGCATTGAGGTGATCTATAATGGCGTGCCTGCCAGTGCGCCGTC
>CAIYUV010000004.1 GCA_903929475.1 uncultured Spartobacteria bacterium | reverse complement strand
TTGTGTTGTGTTTGAACACGCCTTCCACCGCCATTTTATAGCTTAGCCCCTGGCCCGAATTTCGGGGTCCACCTCACATACCGATTTTGCCACCCAGTTGAACGTGACTGAATCGTATGAATTTCGCACAAATGGTGAATACATTTACTCCAAAGATAACGGCTTTGGCGAATTCGGAAAACTTTTGAAAAACCAATATGGAACTTCAAAAATTAATGGAACATGGAGTCTCGATGATATCGGGAACATTATCTGCGGTGGCCCTGTAAACGTCATGCGCCCAGAAAATGGTGACCTTATTGATAATAAGGGTGAAAGATGGTCTAGAGTGCGCTGATTTGCTGGTAAGTTAGTAGGAATCGCAGACCAGTAATTTCTCGTGGCCGCAAGAAGCCGTTCGTGGGCCGATACAATGCACACCAGTTTTTACTCTCTGCCTCCTTCCTCCGCCTCGTCTCCGCTCTCCTCGCTGAAACTTCTGACGAGTGGGAATCCTCTAAAACTTACCTCAATATGCATCCATCCATCCCACCCTCCGTCTGACTCTCGCCTCTTTTACAGAAAATCTGTAAACGGCGGTTGAAAAGTGCTGCTGTTGTCCCTCGCGCTGTAGAGCGGGCGCTGTGCCGGTTCGAATTGACCGGGTTCGGATCGGATCAACGAGCGCATCGTGGGCGCAGGAGATATTCACGCTGCGCGCTGCGGTCTATTTGTTGACTGACAAAAGGTCAGGCATCTTTAAATTAATTCCAAAATCCTTTCCGACACTGTTAAGAGTTGTTCGCGCCACCGTATGTTTGGCCTGAAGTTTAACTGTTGTTGCTAACACTTCATCGATCGCCGCTTGCCATTCCGCTGTCCCGATTCCGATTGCTGCTATTTTTTTTGGTTCGATGGATCGGGTATAATCCCAAAAATTCCTGATTGTAATGCGATACTCGCTCCATGCGTCTCGCAATTCGGCGGGAATTTGTTGGACATCTACTGCGTCCATTTTTCTAGAAATTTCACTAATGTATCTCCTGCCTGCACCTGCATCCGTCGGATTTGATTCTGCAATCCTATTTGATTCCGAATAAAAAACATTAATAGCCTCTAAGTCTTTCTCGAAATTATTTAATCCTATTCTGTTGCCTTTCGGTAGGTTCGTAACTGCTTCAGATTTTAGCTCTTTGGCTGCCTGTTCTTTGGTTGCACTGTCAGAGTTGCTGGAGGATGAAGATGATGTTTTGGAGTCGATGCTCCCGGCGGCCAACACGGCGAGAATGGCGGCGGCGGCAAAACTAAACATGAATCGTGAGGAATCAGACGGCATAGGTAAATAAACGGTTGGCGATGTAGAGAGATAAGCAGGTAGACAAAATGCAGGCAAGAACGTCGGCGAAGTCGAAGGTGCCCGGGATGATATGAAAGAACTGCGCGAACTCGCCAGCGATGGCGAGGGTTGGTGTGAGGAATACCCACAAATGCCGAACTCTGTGCTGCGAGCCCGACCAAATGGCAGCAAAGAGGAGGACTCCGGCAGCTGTCCAAGCCGCGTCCGGCAACGAGTATAGCACCCAAACAGGAAGGAAAGCCGCAAGCCCTTTGGAAACTCCACGAGCCGCCTCGATACAAGACGAAAGACCAGCAGCCTCGAACCAGCGGAACATGAGCAAGGTTTGAGAACGCCAGAGAATATAAATTAGCCCTCCGAGAATCAGCGGAACCGCTGGGATGAAAATGGATTTGAAGGCTTGGCTTTTCACGAGGCGGCGAAACGGTCTAGACTTTATGGCTACCCTCCTCGGGAGCGCGGCGTTTTTCGGAAAGGGAAGCGGTGTGCTTGGAGGAGTGATATGCCCCCGCGCTCCACGACTGCGGAGCGGGACGCGATGGCTGGGTGGACTGCATGACTTTCGGGTATTCCTTGAGGCAGTAGTAAGCAAGCGCGAAAAGCCGTCACACCGCATCCCACAACGGCCTCAAATCCTCATCCTCCAACGCTCGCAACCGATAGTCTCCCCGTAGTTCAATGGCATGTTGCAGATGTTTCTTTGCAAGGTCTATGTCGCCGAGTGCGAACCGCAGCGCACTCAGGCAACCGCACCGTTAGCGTCCAGAAATGTGAATTTACCTGCAGCGGACAGGGCCAACGCCTCTTCCATCTCTTCATTCTCCAACTGCCAGTCGCAAAGAACGAATACATGGTCCGACTTCCATTGCGCATCAGCCAAAGCTGCACTGAATTGCGCAGCTTGCGGAGTTAGAAAAACACGGATGGGAGCATGGACGATGCGTGCACAAGTCGCGGTAATCATCGGAAAAGTTTCCTCCCAAATACAGCCCTCGAATACATTGCGCGGCAAAACATTCGAGGCTGCAAACAGCACGCTCATCAACAAAATCGAAGGCTTAAACCGGCGTGCCATCAAGACCACCGGGTAGCCGCGCTGCACCGACATTTCCCAGACCACTTTGAAAAGGCTATCCGTCAGTTTTCGGTTCGCTCTGCCATGAAGCTGCTCGACCACATTGTAGTCTTGTCGCGCAGTGTCACCTTGATGCCCTGACGGAGGCAGCTTCTGTATAGCGGCCTCGTAAATTTTCTGAATAAGTTCGATTGCCTCTAGCACGCATCCCCCGATCTCCACTTCTTTGTTTCTTCCCGAATCGAACATGAATTCACATTGGTCCATTTTAGTTCCACTGGGCAACAGTTTCGTATTCGCCGAGATATTTTTCCATGTCGGGTTGGAAATTTGCCTGGAGCAGCGTGTCGAACTCGCTTACCACCGCCGCATACCGCACGAAATGGCATCCGACAGCAGGCGGATGAACTTCCATTTGCGCGCGATGGACCTTGTTGTGTGACATTCGGGGAGTCTTCCTCTGTGGCGGATGTAGAGCATGAAAGTCTCGGCAAAATCTTCGGCAGGGGCCGTGGCGGCATATTCGCTGACGTGGTGCTCCGGGTCGTATTCCCATTCAAAATCCCAGTGATGACCTGCACCGAATGAATCGGAGAAGAAAGCAGACCGAAACAGGCCGCGGTGGGTGTCAGCGATTGCGTGGGCAAACTCGTGTCTGAGCACATCTCGCAGCGACGTGTAGCCGCCCCTCCAGATGTGGGACAGGCGGGCAAGCGACACCCTTGGGATGCTGATGTCGCCCGAACCACCAAACCAGTGCCAGCCGTAAGCAACTCCGAGCGAAACCAGACGAGTATTCACCGCATGAACATGCGCATCATAAAAGCCGTGCGCATCGAGTTCGCATGTGACGGTATAGTTTGCCGCATCGAGTCTTCTTTGAGTTACCAGAAGCATAAGAGAATTAACCTTTTCAGTTTTCTGTATCTATCGCTTTAGCCAACGACGAGGCAGAAAGCAGACACCCCTCGTTTCTCGTTGATCGTGGGCTACGCTTGCTTCAGAGAAGCCATTGCATAATGTGCCTTTGAGGCTGTTACTCCTATGAAAATAATTCGCCACCGACTGCGTGACATTGATCCGATATTGTATCCACTGAACGACGACGGAGCGGCGGGCACGACAATCGTCATCCACGGAGCAGCCCCTGGGCTAGATTTCCTTGAGCGTCCCGATGTAGAAGAATTGGAATGCCAAATCAGCGAAGCGCAAATTGCAGGCAGGGTGTATCTGCTATCATGGCGCTCAGGCTTTTCCAAATTGAGGACGCTCTTGAAGGGTGAATATCACGAGGTCGAGAACAACGCACATCGTCTTGGCAACAATCTGCATACTCTTCTGTCAAAGATCCCAGGCATCCGAAAAGAGAAGTTGCGCCTCATCGGGTATTCTCTCGGTGCGCATGTGATAATCAGTGCGCTTCTCGGTAATGACTGGAACGATTTTAAGATCGAGGATGTGATTTTGCTTGGAACTGCTTTGTGTGAGGACGATTTCGAACCGCATACGCCTCGGCAACTCTGGCGAAGGTGCTTGGGGCAAATTCGTGGGCGCATTTTCAATTGCTACAACCTCTACGATACCCCTTTGGGGTGGCGTAAATTTATTCGTTGGGTTGAAAACGAAAATATCGGCAGAAAAAAGGCGAGTCATGTTGCGCCTCGCATTCAGAATATCTCGTTTACGGGTCGCCTTAGATACCGGGACCAACACTCGTATCTCGACGAATTCGATTGGGTGCTCTCGAGGGTCTATCCCAACCGCACAAGATCGGAGGATTATCCCGTTCGTGCGGTTTGTGAATGCCCGTGGTGTGAGGAAGTCATTACCGTGAACGCTAACACCGATGATACGTGTCCTCAGTGTGCAATTGAATTTGAATACCGAACACAGGACGAGACTTGCTATTACGAATACCCACCCGAGATGATGGAGTGCCCCATCTGTGAAGGGGAAAGTGGCATTACTGTTCAGGAACCGGGTCGCTATGAATGCCCTGATTGCAGGAAAGGAATTTTATTCGAACGCGTAGGCTCGACACCTTATTTTCCAAAAGTGAACTGCAAGTGCCCACACTGCAATGAGGGGCTAACAGTGCGTCCTTACGAGGATGTTGCCTGCCCGTATTGCTCATGCACCTTCAGCTTCAATGAGGCTAAAAACGTTATCGAGTGGGAAACCCGGCCGCTTGTAACGGAATGTCCAAAGTGTCAGGGAAAGACAGGCATACCTGTTCAGGAAGACAAGAGCTACAGGTGCAAAGACTGCGGCAAACGGACGGTCTTTGAGATCGTAGGGAGAACTGTCTGTTATTGATCAACGGTTGTCAGACCTTTGCTCTCGGCAAGAACACTGGCTTTAGAGAGTTCAGTGCGACTTCGAGCAAGGGCACGTGGTCGCGTTTCGCATTCGTGTTTACCTCACGCACACGCTCCGTCACGGAACTTTGTAATTCCTGTCGTGCCGCGCAAAAGGTGATGCCTTTGCTGCATGCCTGGTGAAAGGCCTCCAAAGTGCAGCCGTTTGCGGGTTTTGTGGCGCGTCTCGACTTCCGGGTGCCTTTCAGCAGTTTGCGCCCTATCGCGAATGCGACCGATGCAGCGATTACGAACTTCGCCAGCAGGCTTGTGTTGATTGGTGTGTGCGTCTTTGTCATAAATAGTGCCATTATGGTCTAGGTTGGGTTAATTTCCGTGGAATGGTTCGCTTATTGAGTTACTTCGATAAGTCATGGTGCCGCTTGTAGTCTCCATAGCGCCTAGCCGGAGCGTATTCCTGGCTCGTCAAATGGTAGCCTCCGCATCTGAAGCAGTGGTAGGGCCTCATTGCCGGCGCGTTACACTCCGCGCCTAAAGTTGCGATGAACTGCATCGCCTCGTTCGGCGACTTGAACATGCGTTTACCTGTTGCTCCGCACTTGGGCACGGGGCGCACGAACCGGGGATCAAACTTGCTCATGGTTGCTCATGGTTGATTTTTGTGGGTTAGTTTGGTTGATGCTGGTGTAACTCGCTCTTTTTCTGAGCGTTGCTGTAACGATTTAGTGTGATTTGGATGGGTGTCGGTTTTCTTGGAGAGGGGCACTGCAAATTCACGCGTTATTGACTCCCTCGGAGCGTCCCAGCATTTGCCGGAACTGGAACCAAGGGAGGCGGACGAAAAAATCGTGAAGCCTTTCAAGTGCTTGGATTCGGACATCGATCGCATCTTTTGAATCCGCGTTGACGATCTTTTTAAGGTCATCCAGATACGCTAGCCAATCTCGCTCGACAGCAGCAGTGGCGGTTCGGAACGCTTCCAAAGTATCATTCCAATAGCGCTCAATCTGCTCCCTGATCTTGGCACGGAGATTTTGGTTTGCGAAGTCCCCGCACACCTTTTCCGCCATTCTTCGTTGCCAGGACTTCCAAAAGAAAAGAATTGCACTTATGGCCGCAAGAATGGCGATTGCAATGGCCAACACGATGGGTCCGCCAAAAGCGGCGATGGCGGTAATGACCGTGGCGACACCGCCCGTTGGAATGCCAATCGCTGCTAACAAACCAACAACTTTTGCGACAAGGATGTATCCTCCCAGATTTCCCAACAATGTCGCCCACACGGCGAGGGCGCCGAATGTTGTCAGTCCGGCTAAACCTCCGGCGAAGGAAGCAACGGCGTTGAATCCTGGGGTAGCGTCTACTTGAAACCCGAAGCCTAAAAACTGACCTCCGCCCGAGGCGAACCCTTTTAGGAAATTGTTGATTTCATTTGCTAGGAGCTTGGATCTCTGGTCGAGGTCTTTGGCGACTTTCTCTTGGATATCTTTCAGAAGAAATGCACCGATTTCGCTTTTTGCGTCATCCTGCGAGGCGTAACGCTCTCGAATGATGCGTTCAACCGTATCAACGTTGATCAGTTCAGAATAGTGATTTTCGAAGTTAGCGACTGAGTCCCGTTTGTATTGTTCGATAGTGGCTTGAATTAGCTGTGCCTGCTCAATGACCCACTCCTTGCGTTTGGGCTCGTTCTGCTCCGTTTCTTGAACGCGAAGCTTTGACTGCTCCCATTTGTTCAGAAATGCCTTCCATTCATCGATTTTTCCTCGATTGGCACTTAGAGCGGTTTGTCGGAATTCCTCGATCGTTCTGTCGGCTAAGATCATGCGGTAATGGGGGAAATCCTCGCGCAGCAATGTAAGGATATTCTGCCTCATATCCCGATGCCTCGACTCCAGTTCGCCCCAGAAGGGCACGAATCGCGCCGCAACCTTGTTTTCCGGCGGCGGTTGTTGAATACCGTTGAGGCGCCGCTTGAGCAGCCCATCCCCGAAGCTTCGATAGAATTGATGGGAGACTCCCTGCTGGATTTTCAGAAGTTGGCTATCGGTTACCTGAGGACCCGCATGCGTGATAACGAACAGGAAATTTCCCAGAGGCGGAAACTGGGGATCGGTCGTCTCGGGACACGGTAGACTTGCCAAAGCGTGATTCACCCGGACTTGATCCTCTTGATTGAAGCAACCTGCCGCGGTTGAGCAGTAGATGAGGATTTCCGCATCTCGAAATGCTTCCATCGCGCGATCGCTGTCAGTGTCCGACGCAGCGAATCCAGGGGTATCGACCAGCACGCAGGCGCGAAGGATATCGGAGTCGAGAAAGACCACCGCCCAATCAGTATTCCCGGGTTCCTGATCTTCAGTAGTGTGGATTGCGCCGGAAGAGAGAAGTTCGCGACCTCCCATTTGGACCGCCTGCTCGCGAAACTTCGACTCATCGAGCAAGATTGTAAGGTCGAATGAACCCTTCATCATCGCACAGTCCGCGGTTACAAACGGCGGACGGTAGTCTCTGTGGACGACCGCGATCGGGATTCTCGTGAGGGGAGTGTAATCGGTTGGAAGGACTCCTCCACCGAGGAGACAGTTTGAAACGTGTGATTTTCCGGCATCATACCGACCTGCGATCACCACTCGAGGAAGTTGGAGGAGGCTCTTGACCAGAACATCGAGAGCCTGTGGCGAGTTGAGGTCGGTTCCTGCATGGTTTTGCGGCGATTCGCCTCGGATGAACTCTCGTAGAAACCTCAATCTGGCGCAGTAGTCCCGATAGGGGTCACCCAGCCCGACTGGGGAAAATCCGCGTTTCGGCTCGTCGACCATCATCTGAACTCCGAGCCCAAGCTGGTCGATCAATTTCACAGCAGCCTCAAGCGGTATCGCTACATCTCCGCTTTCGTATCTGGAGAGAACCGCTTGGCTCACGCCCATACGCTCGGCAAGTTCTGACTGTGTAAGGCCTGCTTTATTTCGAAGATACCGCAGGAGCTGCGGCGTTACAAGTGGAGTGGTTTCTGGTGTGTTCATTTGGCATATAATGCGCCACGCGCATATTATGTCAACATTTTCCTGTTTGTGCTAGGCGTTCAAAAAGCCACGGTCAGAAGAGACTCACTGTTGAGGACTACAACATGACGTGCGAGTTTATCGAAAGTTAAACTGACCTCACTGGGCAACGTGAGGAATAGTCAATCGCACTTGGGCGCAAACTACTGAAAGGCCCAGAATCCCAAACGATCCACCAAGCCCCCTTACGGCCTCACGACGGCGGCGGGTTCATTTGTCTGCGTCATGGCGTGCGCGGGAGCCAAGCATGGTCCCGATGATGAGCGCGAATACCGCGGCACAAACCGCGAGCAATGCAGCAAACTGCCAGCGCGACGTGCGCGCCTCCGGGTCGCGAAGTTTGGTGTCGGCCTGCTGCCGTTCCTGTGCGGCGCGCTGTTCGAGCGCGGCCGCGGTCTTTGCGGCGGCGGCCTTCTGAGCCGAGGCGTCGGCGTTGTTTTCGGGGCCGCACCCTGCAAGCAGCAGGGCGACGGCGAGGGTAATGAGGAGCCTTTGCATGGCTCACCTCCTTTCTAAAAACGCGACCGCCCGCTCACCATGACGGCTGCGGGCGAGTTGCGCTGGTGACCTGGTGAAAAACTTTCCACCAGTGATTTCAGTTTCCCGCCGACTCTATATCAGACGAGCTCTGCCGGAAAAAGAGCTTGATGCTCTACATGGTGTTCCTCCTTTCGGTTTGGGTTGAAAATGAAAAAAGCCGCCCGGAATGGACGGCTTCATGCACATGATATTTAAATATTATTACAACAATGGTAGTGTCTCTTTCATTGGGTTTTTTGTTCTTTAATATGTTGGAGTTGTAAAATATGCGGAGCTTTGTATTTGTTCTGAAAATTCAATTTCCGATTATTTTGATAAATAATGAGGTAGATGATAGAGAAGGCATAGATGAGGCCTTTGAGGCCTTGTGCCAAAATATGGATCAGCTTTGTCGCACTGGTTATACCGAGTAGCTCCGCGCCCACTAGCGGGAGATAAGAGAGGCCAATAATGACAACACCCCTTAGATCCAACCAATCCATTTCTATATCTAAACCAACTGAAATACTTTTTAACTTTCCCCACGGCAGTTGGCATAATCCTACTAGCGCCATGCAAATTCCGAAAAATTCGAGAAACGCGCCAAAAATAATTGCACAACCTATACTGTTCGTTACTTTTGGGTTAGCAAGTCTCGGATATAGATGCACTATGGGCGTCAAATTCTGTGACATGTCATTCTCGATTTTTCCTAGGCAGGAGGAGGGTGGTGGAGTTACAGGGGGGGCAGTTATGTCTAGATTAGGCTTCTGCGCAGGGAGTGCCGCCTTGGAGGAGGCTTTCCGAGCCTTCCTCCTCATACGTATATAGTCATCCATTTTCCTCCATATATCGCTAGCTTTTTTGCGAAAAGCATTTCCACCCCTTCGCATATATCCAACACACTTGTTGCCGATCTGCTGATTCCGCACCCACACTAGTAACTGCCGAGTTTTCTCTACAATGAGTTTCCATGCCCTTCGTATGTATTCAAAATACGCTTTCGGCTTCCAGACGGCACTGATGAACCCTGCGAACAAGCTAGGCTCGGCTTTTGGATTTGCCGCGTCAGTTATCACTACGCTCGCCATAGATTCAGTGTTGAATTGCAAAGATGGCTGTGTCGATTGGGCAGCAGTCTCGGCTTTGGGGCGGATATTGTCGGGTAATTCCAGCGCTTTTGGGCGGTCTTCCGGCTGTGGAAGTAGGCACGCAGTGACGCGAGCCGTATATTCGGGGGGGCAGTCCTCGCGCAGGCATTCTTGAGGGCGCATGTAGCCAGACACCGTGCGGCCAGTGAGCAACTCCAACCAAACAATACCAAGAGAGTAAATATCGGAAGCAGTGGTAACCTCTTCCCTTGCGGACTGCTCGGGCGAGCAATAAGCCATCGTTCCGGCGAACGCTCCGGTTTGTGTTACTGTGAGAAGCGTATCGACCGACAAGAGGCTGCGTGCCAGACCGAAGTCAGCCAGTTTCACGCCCCCATCACGCCCGATAAGGATGTTCGAGGGCTTGAGATCCCGGTGGACAATCCCCTTGCCGTGCAGGAACACCAACCCACTCGCAATCTGGCGGATGATGTCGTCCACTTCCACGCGTGTGAATGGCTTGCCGCTGGACTTCCTCTGTCTCATCACTTCAGCAAGCGATTCTCCTTCAATCCAATCGTGGGCTAGCCATAGGAGTTTATCCTCGTTGCCCGCCTCGCGCATCCGCACTAAATTAGGATGCTTCAGTTCCCGTAGGATTCCCACCTCACGCTGAAAGCGCGCCCGCTGCTCTTCCTCCTGCTCGGAGGGAAGCAGGGGGAATTTCAAGGCAACCGGCACGTGTTCCGTCCGGTGCACGGCGCGGGTCACCAAACCCATGCCACCCCGTGCGATAAATTTCTTCACTTCGTAGGGTCCCACCTTGCGTGGCAGCCAGCCGGCGAAGCCTTCGGATTCCACCCACTGGAGCGGAAACTGGCAGACGGGACATTTCAGTTTGCCCGCTGCGCCGCAGCTCTCCATCGGCCCGTGGCACTTGGGGCAACGGCCGGCCCATTCCTCGCCGCCTGTCTTCTTTTTTCCAGAACTCTGCCGGCAGCACAACGTCACAGTGCCGACGCGCACTTTTGTCCCATCCTCCAAAATAATCCTGCCTACCTGCTGTTTGGTATCAAGATTCCACAGATGGCTGCCGGCATTACAAGAGGCTAGTTCATAAACTCCGGCTTTCCCGCGAAGGACTCGTGCATGTATGGTGTCCACATCCGGTTCGTTCACTTCGATCGTGTTGTGGTCAGCTCGACCGAGCGTCAGGCCATGCTGCACAACTATGACATCTTCCAAGTCATTGCCGCGCCACACCTCCATTTCCAAGGTGACGGCACCGAAACTTCCACGATTTTTGGAAGGATGTGACGAGGCGGCCATGGCGGTTGATCGCTATAGCGTTTTGCGACTATTCCAAGCAAACAAAAAGGGGTAATTTACTTGGGGCGAACGACGATTCGGATGGATCGGAGATAGGACCAATGCAGGAGGATGCCGTAGCCAGCGAGGAGGATCAGGAAATAGAGCCATTCCCCCGCGAGAAGCGTCCTTGTATCTGCGCCAAGTCGGTTGCATTCCATGGCGACGGTGGCGGGCCTTGTGACCATCGGAAGGGAAAGCCCGCTCGTTAGCCATTCAGCGATGTGTGAAGCCCCCTTTGCCGCGTAACGCTGGATATCAGCAATTGGAAAAAAAGGCGACGGGGCGTTCCATGGTTCCGTGCCGTGGCCATATGCCACCCGGCTGAGAAGCAGTTGGGGTAGGACTAGGAGCGGAAGCATTGTGACGGCGTGCCTTTCGGAGTTCGCCAGAGAGGAGATGACAAAACCGAGGGTCAACCCTGAAATGCCGGTGAGAAAAAGGATCGAAAAGTCGATGGGAACAGCGTTCGCAAACAAAAGCTTCCGCGTCACCTCATGTGTGGATTCCGAGATCATCATGACAATCCAAACCCGCGAGTAAATGGCGATCAGGAGAGTCTGGAGCGCTACGATGGGAACAAAGGCGAAGAATTTGCCGGCGAGATGGCAATTTGGATGCACGCCCGCGAGGTAATCCCGGAAAAACACAGATAACATAGGACGGCCGGGATCCAAGGATGCCCTCTCCCGGACGAGTTCCCTGACACTGAGGTTCATCCCCATCCACAGGGCGCAGACGACCAGAAAAAAATGGATGAAGATACCCGACGATTGGTCGTTTTGTGAAAGAACCACCAGGAACGAGAGGACCAGCGGCTGGATGCCGACTGCAAGGGCGAATGCCTTCCCGTCGCGGCAGATGCCGAGGAGGGTTCGCTGCAGGATGACTCCGGTCTGTCCCTGCTTCCAAGGTGCTTCTGGATGATTGACCGCTGTGATCCCCATGGAAGTCCCGCTCGGAGATGTGGGGGTGCGGTCCTTTACGGGGGACTCCGTCGTTTCAATTTCACCGCGGCCTTCAAAGGGCGGGAGTTGATGGAGTTTCTCAAAGAGCGCGGCGATGTCCCGGACGTGAAAGTAATCAAGCAAACCTGCGGGCGGTCCAAAATACGCCACGGTTCCGACGCCATCGCGTTTACCGACCACGATCACGCGGTCAAAGTAATGAACGGTATCGAGAGTATGCGTGGAACACACCACGGTGAGATTTCGCCGACTCAGCAGTCGGAGGCGATCCATGAGATTGCCGGCCAGACCCGGGTCCAGACCGCTGGTAGGTTCATCCAGAAGAAGCAGGCGCCGCTCGCGCAGAAGCTCGATCCCGATGTTCACACGTTTTTGCTGGCCGCCGGAGAGCAGACCCGAGCGTTTGTGGCGATGTTCTGCCATGTCGATTTGTTCGAGCACCACTTCCACCCGTTTCGCTTGGGCTTCCTCTGGAACGTCGAGACGCAGCCGGGCGGCGAACGCGAGGTTCTCTTCGACAGTAAGGAACGGGTAGATGAGTTCCTGCTGGGGCACACTGCCAATCTGTGGAAGAACCTCTCCGATTTGGGAGAAAAGGTCATAGTGCTCGTCCAGCACGATTTTACCGTCCGAGGGTCGTCTCTGCGCGGAGAGGCATTCCAAAAGGATGCTCTTGCCAGCGCCGCTCGACCCGATGACTCCGATGAATTCGCCCGCGAATATCTCGAGGTTGATCCCCTGTAGAAGAACTTTCTTGCTGGCATTTTCTCGATCCGAGACATCTACCTCGATTTTCAAATCACGAATCGTTACGCTCATACCACCTCCGCCGATGTCGGGCATCAACGCCCCGTCGCGGAAACGGTAAAGCGGACTTCGCCCGAAACGGAAGACGTCGCCTTCGGTCAGTTTCCCCCGGCGCACGTCCACGCCCCTGACGGAGATGCCAAGCTTGGAATCAAGATCTTCAACGAACCATTGTTCGTTTTCGCGAAACAGGCGGAAGTGTTTGCGGGAAACTGAGGTGTGTTGGACAACCAGATCACATTCGGGATCGCGCCCCACGACGAGGGTTTTCCGGTCCAGAGGAATCGTAGGCCACTCCATGCTAGTTGGTGTGCTATTTTCTGCCTGGCTCCAAGGGTGGCACTATTTTTTGAGTTCGGAATGGTAAACCACCTTGTATTTCGGTTGCTGGCTCCAACTCGCCTCGAAGATAATGTGGTCTGTGGAGTGGTTCTGAATGATCAGTTCGCCATCGAGTTCGGCTGATGTGATGATGCTGTCTTTAAAATCGAAGGTCAGAACGCCTCGGGGAGCCCATGTGGCATTGGTGACGTCCTTGTTGGTTGTGTCGATCAATTCAACGACTCCCTTGACGATCTCGATACGGGCCGTGTTTCGACCGTCGACGACCTGATCCGGCAGGCGCTGGGCAGTGACTGAACCGCTTGATCTCGCTTTCATGGACGGATCAAAAAGAGTCATGAGGTCGGCGGCTCGCAGCGTCCAAGTATCCCCCGGTTTAGAATCTTGTGGAAGGATAGTAGCGTCACAGGAATAATTCATAAATCTTACAAGATCTACCTCTTCACCGGTCAAGGCGCTCCCTATGGGTATGACGTTGGTCAAACCTTCACCATTCTTGACCTCCACCTTCATCCGCTTCCCTTCGATGGAGTCGATACGTCGGATTAATTTGGCATTCTTGTCCTTAGTGGCTTCGGTAATTAAGTTTTTGACCAGCGTGCTCTCAAGAACAGCATTAGCACTGTTCGCAACGAGCGGGATCCATCCAGGTGGTAGTGGATTTAGAGAAACGGCGGAAGCGACCAAATTCAAGCCTTCTAGCTTCAATTTCTCGGCCGATGAAAGGTCAATGTGAAAACCATCGATCTGTGCAGTGGCTGTGAGGGTCTTAGCCGCAGGGAATACCTGTGTGATCACCATTTTTGTTCCGTCATTGGAGTCAATCGTTCGGTCCACCTCCAACTCGGCGATGTAAGCGAAAGAGCTATCCGCAGCGATCCCCCAATTTTTGCTCTTCCCATGCGAGGTCAGGCTGGCTTGAACGATTGTGCGGTAGCTTTTCCCCACAGGGTAGGTCTGTGTGAGGCGCCTCGTGTCAACCCTCGTTGGCTTTGATTCCTCGTCAAGTGGCTTCTGTGGATTGGATACGCCGTCTTTGGCGGGCTGGGTGACAGTGCCGCTGTTTTCATTTTTGCCGGAAAACGATTGAAACACAATTACGACGAGGAGGAGGACGATCGCCCCCATGAGCAAGTGAGTAAAAGTGAATTTGCGAGGCGAGGATTGATTGCTCGGGGTCATGGTGAGAAGTATTCTAAAATATTTTCAGTAAAATTTGCATTTTTTTTGTCGACCCGGCTGCGTGATCAAACTGAGAAGTCGTTCATGGGGTCACTAAATAAGTGAAAGCCTACGTATCCGAAGTGTCAGAAGAATACAATCAAAGACTGTAATCCAAATAATCATAACTATTACTGATATGGCTGGGTGAGCCTTTTCGAACACTAATAGTTCATATGTGACACGCTATTTTTTCAGAGTTTGCGCAACAGGAAGGCGGCCCCGCGCAGAACGCGAGGCCGCCCGATACAAACGTGCGGTTTTATTTCCACGCCCGGCATTCATTGAAGAACTCGCAGCCTGCGCACTGCATTCCCGGTGAAGGAATGAAGTCTCTGCGTTCGAGTCCGTCCACATACGCCTCCATGAGATGAAACAGCCGCGTTTGCTGCTGCTCGCTCATAGGCTCCAGCGCCGTGATGACGAGTTTGGGGTTCTTCAGTTTGACAAGATGATGCAGTTCGATGCCTTGCTCGCGTTTGCCGGTGGCTTCGCGATAAAGCACCGCGTAAATGCTCGTCTGCACCTCGGTGGTGTGGGCGACTTTCTCCGCATTGGGCGTTTGCCC
>CAIYUV010000003.1 GCA_903929475.1 uncultured Spartobacteria bacterium | reverse complement strand
TCCTATCAAAAACAACCAACTAATTGCCCCGTCGCGCACCTCTCGCGTCCAAAAATCCACATACCACTCCCACTCGTTAGACAAAAAACAGCCGTCCAGAAAACTTTCAGACGATCACCGCTTTATTCAGCGTTTCCTTAGCAGGTGCCGTGCTTGGAAGTGCTTATTGGGCGTAACTTTTCTCCAGCCATTTCAAAGGCATTATTAGCAGGGTATTCCAAATGTCATTGTGAAAGGGTTGCAATGTTCAAGTGGTTGACTGCGGCTAAAAAACAGGTCGTTTGATGATGCATCTGGGATACCGCTTGCAAGAACACCAAATGCCCTTGCCGTCATATCGAGCTACTTAAATCAAACTATGCGAAACATACGATATCATGAGCGTGGGCAGACCGATGCCACCAGCATCACTGGCATTTCGCGAGCGGAGAAACGCTGGCCGAAAATATCGGAGCGATGCAGGAGTAACTCAAGGAATCCATGATACGCACGCTGCTACGAATCAACACCGCGATAATCGGGAAATCCCTAGCGATTCTCCTCGCATTGTTTGTCCCATGGGCTGCTTCAGCGCATCTTCCTACGGAGTATATCGAGGGCGATGTGATTGTAACTTTCAAGGGGACTGCCAATCTCGACAGGGCAAAAGGTGTTCTCACCAGACACTCGCTGGAGTTCAGGGAGCATTTTGCGGGATTGTCGGAACGTCGCAAAAAACAAACGGGACTGGTGCGCGCAAAAGGGAGGACGACGGACCAATTGATCACCGAATTAAAAAATGAGGCCGAGGTGGAGACAGCCGAGCCGAATTACCTCCGATGGGTTAGCGCCCAACCGAATGACACACGGTTTGGGGAGCTTTGGGCACTGCAAAACACAGGGCAGACGGCCAACGGAACGGCGGGTGCGGCGGGAGACGACATCAAGTTTCTGTCAGCTTGGAGTCTCGCGAAACCGAATGCCAGTCAGGTCGTCGTGGGGGTGATTGATACCGGGGTTTCCTTCTCGCACCCCGATCTTGTGACGAACATGTGGACGAATCCTGGCGAGATTAATTTAAACAGCACGGATGATGATGGGAATGGATATGTGGACGATTATTACGGCTACGATTTTGTGGGTAATACCGCGGATCCATCGGACTCCGGCTTTCATGGCACTCATGTCGCGGGGACGATTGCCGCCGCTGGGTATAATAACCTTGGTGTAACTGGTGTCGCCTATCGTGCGAAAATCATGGCGCTGAAAGTTTCCTCCGACGGAAGCTCGATCAGTTCGTCGGCATTCATATCCGCACTGCAGTATGCGACGATGATGAAAGGGCGGGGAGTAAATGTAGTGGCGCTCAACGCATCCTTCGGAGGAGGTGGCTTCAGCAACACCGAAGTTACAGCGATACAGGCTGCGGGTAACGCGGGCATCATTTTTTGCGCTGCGGCTGGAAATAGCACTTCCAACAACGACACGACTCCGACCTACCCCGCGAACTACCGGCTTTCCAATATGATCGTGGTGGCGGCCACGGATCAAAATGACGCACTTGCCAGTTTTTCAAATTACGGAGCCACCACCGTGGATATTGCGGCACCCGGTGTGAACATCCTTTCCACCAAGCCGGCCTCCGCGACGCTGCTGGTGAATGGAGCATCATACGCCGCGACTCCGCTCACATTTTCAGGCACGAGCAACGGCATCACTGGAAATGTTGTTTATTGCGGCATCGGCAACCCGGGCGACTTTCCCGCCGCAGTCAGCGGAAACATCGCGCTCATTGCGCGGGGCACTCTTACTTTCTCGACGAAGGTTACCAATGCGATGGCGGCAGGAGCACGGGCGGCTGTCATATACAACAACGCAACGGGTGGATTTCTTGGAACATTGCAGACGCCCGGTAACTGGATACCGACTGTTTCAATCGCGCAGTCCTCCGGCAGCACAATCAAGGCACTCTCCAACCCGAGCGGAACTGTTTCGGTGGTTGCCGACTATCAATATCTCGATGGCACTTCGATGGCCACGCCGCACGTTACAGGTGCAGTTGCATTTGCCGCGATGAATTTTCCGGACGAGACGGTTGCACAAAGAATTCAACGCATCCTGACGCACGTGGATGTAAAGCCCGCATTGCAAGGAAAGGTCGTGTCCAACGGGCGGCTCAACGTGCTGCGCATCGTGGATACCGACGGGAACGGGCTTCCAGACTGGTGGGAAAAAACATACTTCAACCAGCTCACTGGCATCGCAGCCAACGGAGACGCGGACGGCGACGGCCTTAGCAATTTGCAGGAATTTCTTGCCGGGACAAGCCCGACGGATGCGAGCGATGCGCTGAGGTTCACGTCATTTGGAACGAATGACTTGAATGGCAGCACACAGATCACGTGGTCGTCAGTGCCGGGAAAAACCTACCAACTTTGGCGCACGGATTCTTTGAACGGAACATGGCTGTCGGATCTGCCCAACTCGCTCATTACCGCCGACGCCGGACAGACGAGCCTGAGTTACAGCGACACAACGAGCAACGGGGTGCCCCGCCGATTCTACCGTGTGTCAGTTCTCCCGCAATGAAGCGCACTCGGCGCATGATGCCTCTGCGACAGATGCGCTGTATCGTCTGCATTCATGCGCTTTCCAGAGGCATAGGGGAAGTGGGTCGGGCGAGACTCGAACTCGCAACCAACGCCTTAAAAGGGCGCTGCATTACACAGATATAGCGTTGGCGTTGGCGTTAAGTTGGCACTTATACCCCTTTCCGACCATCATGACCCGGTGAAATCAACTCTGCGGCATGTCCGCGCTGCGCCTCCCTCCGCGCGCTTCATCACAACGCCCCGGAATGCCGCAAACGGGCAACCGTGAAACAGCCGCCACTTCCGCGTTATATTCCTTTGATAAAGCCCGTCCTATCCGGCGGACATCTTCACTGAATTTAGAGCATTCGCTCTGAGTTCACAACACCCCGCACCGGAAATCTCCGGCTGCGTTCACATGCGAAAATTAGCCGTCTCACCCGCGGCATCTTCGCGCTCATCCAACAATCACCCAAAGGAGGTAACCATCGTCATGTTAAACATCATCACCATCATTCTAACCGCGCTGCTTTGGACAGTCTTCGGGGCAGTGATCTGGGCCATTGCGCCGATCATTCAGAAGCTCATCGAGGCCGCACAGCACGTGCACCACTTTTTCCAATAGCGCGGAAATCGAACAACCACAGGAAAGGATACCGCATGTCGCAATCGCTATACTACAGCCCCCGCCTCGAACGTCCGCTCATCACAGCGCTCTACCATGCCGCGAAGGTCCAACGCATCCCGATGACGCGACTTGCGTCGTCACTGGTGCGCGAAGGGCTGCAACGGCTCGGAGAATCCGCGAACAGCGAGTCCACGTTCGTGCGCGAGGAACCACACACACCACGGCAACCGGTGCAAAAATAATCCGGCTGCAAAAACCCATCACCGACGAGAACGCCCCGCCAATTCCGGCGGGGTTTTTCGTTTTCACCACAAAACCACAACCAGAAAGGAACCACACACCATGGCCGTCATTCTTCAAATGACCTATATGAAAAAACTCGGGCTGCCCAATTACAGCAGTCACTCGTGCGCAGTATCGCTGACCGTCGAAATACCCGATGTCAGCGTTGCCGCGCAGGAATCGTCAAAACTCTACGCGCTGCTCCAAACAGCCGTGGATAATGAAATCCAGGAAGTCGGCTTCATGCCCGATAGCACGACCTACGGGATGAACAACCGTCAAACCAACGGACACGCAGGCAATGGCAATGGACACTCCGGCAACGGAAATGGCAACCATCGCACAGCCGCTTCTGCTTCCAACAATGATGACCGATGGAACTGCACGGATGGCCAAAAAGGATTCATCCTGCGCATCATCAGCGAGAGCAAACTCAACAAGCAGGACGTCGAAGAACAGTCGCTGCAGCTCTTTGGCGTTGGCGTCAAAGCACTGGATAAAATGCAGGCCAGTCAACTCATCGAGGAACTGCTCGAAAAGACCGGCAAGCAAAACGGCAACGGTCAACGCCGCTGGAGCCGTCAACCAGCACGAGCATGAGTGCCATTGTATCACCAGCACCCACGGGCGTAGAAATCATCGGCGAATTGCAAAAGAAAGTATCGGCCTCGCGGCTGAATCTCTTCCTGCAATGCCGGCTGAAATTCTTCTTCCGATACGTCGCTGGACTCAAGAAGCCAAAGACAGCCGCGCTTCATGTCGGGGGCACTGTTCATTCAGTGCTGAAGTCATGGAATAAGGCTCGATGGAAAAATCAGCCGCTCACGCTCAAGGATCTCCATGATGAGTATTCCAAAGCGTGGGCGGATGCCGGCGATGAGCCCGTGCAATGGGAACCCGGCGAGGAAGACACGGAAAAGGGCACAGGATGGCGGCTCGTGGAGACATATATTCGCGAGTCGAACATCACGGCCAACTCCAAACCCGAAGCGGTCGAAGTGCCGGTGGAAACGGATCTACATCATCACGGGCTGCCGACATTAATCGGCGTGCTCGATTTGGTGCAGGCCGGAAAAATCATCGACTACAAGACCAGTGGGCAAACACCCAATGCGGAGAAAGTCGCCCACACCACCGAAGTGCAGACGAGCATCTACGCCGTGCTCTACCGTGATGCCACGGGCAAACGCGAGAACGGCATCGAACTGCATCACCTCGTCAAACTGAAGAACCCCAAACTCGTCATCACGGCACTGGAGCCGATGAGCGAGCAGCAGCAAACGCGGCTGTTTCATCTCATGGAGGCGTATGTGGACGGACTGGAGCGCAGGGATTTCATCCCGTCGCCCGGGCTTCAATGCATGAGCTGCGAGTTCTTCAACGAATGCCGCCTATGGTCGTGAGCAGGTAAAAAAGAAGATGGCTGGCTCTGCACCCTCACCGGTGCGGGGCCGGCTGCTTCCCAACCAAAGAAGGAGGTATCCCATTAAAACCAAACTCATCACATTCATTGTGTGCTGTGCGCTGCTGTGGTGGTGGTGGCACACTAAATTCAAACAGGCAAACGGACATGCCGGTTCGCGTTCGCCACCATCAGAACTGATCCCGTTCCGCACGCCCGGAGGTATTCTGCATACAAACGGATTCATCAAAACCGAGGATCTCCGCCGCGATTCGTCTTCCTGGCGTGGCACGACTTCCTCAGGCATTCGCCTCAACGCCACTTATCGTTACGAAATTGAACTGCGAAGGAACTGGAACATCCATATCGATGATACGCGCAAAGTCGTTTTCGTCGTCGCACCTGCCATTCGTCCGCAGGTCCCGGTCGCGGTGGATTCGCGCACTGTTTACGAATGGACTGAGTCGGGCTGGGCACGCTTCGACAAATGGGACAATCTTCAAACACTACGCAGCGAAGTTTCCCACTCACTCGAAAAACTGGCCGCGTCCAACGGCTACATCGAAGTTGCACGCGGACAGGCCCGCATCACCGTCGAGGAATTCGTCGCTGACTGGCTGCTCAAACAACGCAACTGGCCTGCGAACGGCGTCATCAAAGTCTATTTCGCCGACGAACCCGGCATCCATTTCCCCGGACAAACCACGCTGAAGGATTTTCTTCCTCAGTAAAACTAACACATCCGCAATTCCGGCCAGCCATCATCGGCTGGCCTTTTTGCGTTCACCCAAAAACAGAAAGGAGAAACCACATCATGAAAAACATCCTCAATTACTGCGGAGAAATCCGGCGCATCGCCACGACCGCCCTCCGCTACACCCTTCACGGCACCGGCGCCGTGCTCATCGGCACCGGCACGGTCGTCGTCGTCACCGGCGAATTGCTGCAAGGCTGCGCCCGAAGACTCCGGACGACCAGAACCACGCGAATCGTCAAACAACCCGCCCACTGAGCGGCAACCATCACGAAAGGAGAAACCACCATGGAAACCATCACCCTCTATTTCAAACAGGGCTCATCCGACAAAGTGTATCAAGCGGCCATTGAGCCCAAGGACGGCGGGCACATCGTCACGTTCGCCTACGGCCGCAGAGGCACCACGCTCAGCACCGGCACCAAAACACAATCACCCGTTGATTACGCCACGGCGAAGGGCATCTACGAAAAGCTCATCAAAGAGAAGGTCAGCAAAGGCTACACACCGGGTGAATCCGGCACGCCCTATCAGCAAACTGAAAAGGCGGCACAAGCCACGGGCACCCACTGCCAGCTGCTCAATCCCGTGGATGTAACGCAGCTCGAACCGCTCATTGATAATCCCGCATATTGGATGCAGGAAAAATGCGACGGGCGTCGTCTGCTACTACGCAAACAAGATGACCTCATCACCGGCATCAACCGCCTCGGTCTGACTGTCGCACTGCCCGACACACTTCACCGCGATGCCACCAATTACCCGCTCGACTTCATCCTCGATGGTGAAGCCATTGGCGACACTCTGCATGTCTTTGATGTGCTGCTGATCGGTGATGAAGAGATTGGCGGACTGCGTTACACGGAGCGCTATCTGCGCCTGATGAACCTGCTGGCGTCATTCCAGCATCCCAACATTCGTCTCGTGAAGAGTCGCTTTACTGCATCTCAAAAGCGCAAGGCGTTTGATGAACTCAAGGCGGCCAATGCCGAGGGGGTCGTGTTCAAACACATGGATGCGCCTTACATCGCCGGGCGTCCTGCATCGGGCGGCTCGCAGCTTAAATACAAGTTCTGCGAAACCGCCTCGTTCATTGTCGGCAAAATCAACGACAAGCGCAGTGTCTCGCTGCAATTGTTGGACGGGGAAAATCTCGTCGCCGCAGGCAACGTGACCATTCCGCCCAACCACGAAATCCCGCAAAAGGATCAAGTGGTGGAGTGCCGGTATCTCTACGCGTTCAAAGAAAGCGGCTGCATTTATCAGCCCGTATATCTCGGAACGCGTGATGACATCCCAGCGGAGGAATGCACGACATCGCAGCTCAAATACAAAGCCGAGCAAAGCGCAGTGGCAGCATGAGTAGTCCATTCGCAACCCGCGGGACACAGCCGATGACCCGCTATAAAAATGATTTCCGGTGGCGCGTCATGCCATCGGAGAAAGCAGTCAATGAAGGCTACTTTGATCGGGGCTTCGGCAACAAAGCCAAGGCGCTCGCCTATCAAAAACTGATCAAGACCCTGTTCCCGGATGACGTGTGCGGCTTGTGCGATACAGGCCGTTACTACGACGCATTCGGGCACATCTACTCCACCAAAAACTAACAAACAACGAACGCTAAGCAGCCCGCATGTCTTCACGGATGTGCGGGCTGTTTCGTTTTCACAACCCAAGAAAACAACACACCATGAAACCTATCACATTACCAATGGCCGAGCTGAAGCCTGCGCTCATCGGCCTAGGAAAACTCATCCGTAAATCCGGCTCTCTGCCCGTGCTCAAGCATATCAAAGTTGAGCGCACCGCAGAAGGCTGGATCACACTCACCGCCACCGATCTCGACGCCTTCGCCACTGTGCGGCTCGAACAACCGGCACCGGACGAACCGTTCACCATTCTCGTCCCGCACGAGGCACTAGCGCGCACCGTGAAAACGTGCGCGAAGAACGACAACATCCTCGTCGCACCCGGCGCAAACGACACCGGCTACATCCAATATGGACTCGGCACCCAGCTCGCAGAAATCGAGTTTGAGTCCCTGCCCGTCGCGGAGTTTCCGGAAGCTCCCTACATCAACGCGGCTCCGATTCCGCTACCTGAAATGCTGCGCACATCGATCCGGCAAGCGTTTGAATGTTCGAGCACCGACCCCAGCCGACTCATCCTCAATGGCGTCTGTCTCGATGTGTCCAATGCCAAAGCCCACTATGTCGTGGGCACCGACGGGCGGCACTTGTTCAGCAGCAATTCATTCAGCCTCCCGCTGAAGAATTCGCTCATCATCCCCAACCACCCATTCCTCGAATGGTCTGTGTTCAATGCGGATGGTGAATGGCAACTGCGTCTTGGCATGCCCGAAAAGGACAAGCTGGCAACGCTCCAAATTACGAGCAGGCGCTGGCACTTCGTCAGTCATCCACGCGAAGGGAACTATCCGAATTGGCGGCAGGTCGTTCCTGCAAATGACAGCGCAGGGACTACCGTGGAGGTGGATGCGCAGAAACTCGACGCCGTGCTTCAGACCATCAAGCGGATGCCCTGCCATGATCCCGTGAATGCCACCATCGGCATTGCGAACACCGCCGGAAAATTCCATCTACTCGGAAAGTCCACCGGCACCGCCGACTGGACTCGGGTGCCCATTGACGATGCCAAGTGCAAGGGGAAGGAAGCGACCGTATTCCTCAACCGGGAGTTACTCAGCAAGGCGCTCGGCTTTGGTCTCACACACATTGATCTGATCGATGCCAAGTCCCCGCTGCGCTTCAGCAATGGCGGACGACAGATGATCGTCATGCCCGTTCGCGCGGATGCATCACCGGCAGCCGCAAGCCCCGCTCCATCACCTGCCCCTGCTCCCGAGGCAGAACAACCCAACCCTCCGCCACCACCGGCGGAACAACCCAAGGAGGAACCAACCATGCCCGAAGACAACACCACGGGTGCCAAGCGCACCCCCGAAACCAAGGAAAGCAAGCCAGCCCTCGATACTGCGCTCGCGCAACTCGAAGTCGTGCGCGGGGATTTCCGCAATGCCATTGCCGGCCTGAACAAGCTCGGTGAACTGCTGCGGCAATCGCAGCGCGAAACCAAGGCCAGTGGCAAAGAAATTGAGTCCGTGAGGCAAACGCTCCGCTCACTCCAGAGCGTCCGGATCTAGCCCGCAAATAGATCGCGAAGGCCGCACACGATGCACGGGCCGGATGAGCTTCACCGCTTGTCCGGCCCGTCGTCGTTCAACGGCAGGCGCATCACCAAAAACACATGGCTGATTATTTCACCAACTTCTGCCTCGTCGTTCCGTTGCCGGATGAAGCTGCACAACAATACGCACTTCAACTCGCACAACTCATGAGTGACGCAGGGCAGGATGATCCACTGCCAGAACACATCCCGCAGAGCATTCGCGAGGAGATGGAAAACTGGACCTTCAACACCGAGCCGGAATCCAACGGCATCTGCCTGCATTCACAATATGGCGGAATCGATGCCGTCTGCGCGTTCATCCAACACTTGCTGCAAAAGTTTAATCTACACGACTGCGTGAAATTCGAGTGGTCGCACGACTGCTCAAAGCAGCGCGTAGATGCCTACGGCGGAGGCGCGGCAATCGTCACAGCGCAGGAAATCAAAACCATCAACACCGGGGAGTGGCTGCATCAAAACGCCACCCCTCAATAACCCAAAAAAGAAAGGAGACCCATCATGGTCCAATTAGAAAACGCCCCGGCTGCGTCAAAACGCCGGCATCCAAACCTCATCCTACACTGTGGTGCATCTGCCGTAGAGCTGGAAGAAGTCGTTCACGTCAAAACACCGGAAGCCACACCGACATGGCAGCCGATCCCGCATTTCGAGCTGATCCAAACGGTTCGCCGCACACTGGCCAGCACCAATCTGATCATCGGCAGTGTCGCACACAGCCTGACACACGATGGAATGCGTTACTTCGGCCTCATGGAAATCCAGAGCCGTAAATCCAGCGAAGATTATTGCTGGGTAGTCGGTCTGCGAAACAGCCACGACAAGATGTTTCCGGCAGGCATTGTTGCAGGAGCCTCGGTGTTTGTTTGCGACAACCTCAGCTTCAGCGGCGAGGTCAAATTCGCACGAAAACACACCCGGTTCATCCATCGCGATCTGCCTCAACTTACCGAACGCGCCATTGGCCTCTTAATGTCGAAGTGGCACGACCAGGACAAACGCATCGACGCCTACAAAGATCATCTGGTCAGCGATAAGGCTGCGCATGACTTGGTGATTCGGAGCGTGGACGTCGGAGTATGCGCCAACAGCTACATACCCGACGTGCTCAAGGAATGGAGAAGCCCGAGACATCTGGCATTTGAAGAGCGGAATGTCTGGAGTCTGTTCAATGCGTTCACGGAGGTTCTGAAAGACGGAAGTCTGGCCGAACTGCCTAAACGCACACAGGCGCTTCACGGGCTGCTCGATTGCGCCGTAGGTCTGCACTCACTGTCATGAGCGCGCCGACACGCATTGAGCGTGAGCACTACGGCAAACTTGTGGGCAGACAAATCACAGCGATCCAGTGGGAGGAAATCGAAGGACAGGCTCTGCCAGTCCTCATCCTCAACGGCTGGGATCGTGATGGAAATGTCGCCACTGCCACCGTGCTCATGGACCCGGAGGGAAATGCCCCCGGCCATCTGGAACACAGTTTGTGATCCACACTCCTCGTCACTCTCGACATTCCGCACTGAATTGATCCGCTTCTGCGGGTTGATTCGGTGCGGGGTGTCGAGTGACAAAAAGATCCGTCGCCTGCGGGCGGGTCTTTTTTTAGCTACTGGCGCAGACGAACACTTCAGTGGAATTCCGTGGAGTTCTTTTTTACCTGACCAAAATTCAGGGAAGTATCATTTACCAGCCGGTGCCAGATGATTCATCACGACTCCATTAATAAGTGCCACAAAAAATGCGCGAGTCCGACGATCACCATCAAGAATGCCTTGATTACTTGCTCTGGCCTTGCCCCGGTTTGGTGGACTATCGAGAGAGAGCATATTGGCATGGGTTGATTGAGTTCTCGAAGTCCACAGGGGATTTGAAGCCGAGGGCGCTGTGGCAACACATCGGGCGCTTTGCTCTCGTCCGCGGTGAGACTGGCGATTGCGCCTGCGAGTGCGGTCAAAATCACTATGGGCAAAACGAGTGCCGCCGGGCCATTTGGAAACAGCCCCTCCATCGCACCCACGTATAGCGCGACGGGAAAGCACACGATACCGGAAACGATGCCGACAATTTCGCCGCGCTGCCTCACGGTAACGGGTAGTGGTATGGAGAGAGCGTTCATAGCAGAGCTACTTTGAACGCGCGTATAGAAGCAGCGTTGCGCGGGTTTCGTCGAGCCGAAAACTATGTGTTTGCGCCGCCGTCTCAGGATAGCTGGCG
>CAIYUV010000002.1 GCA_903929475.1 uncultured Spartobacteria bacterium | reverse complement strand
TCCTATCAAAAACAACCAACTAATTGCCCCGTCGCGCACCTCTCGCGTCCAAAAATCCACATACCACTCCCACTCGTTAGACAAAAAACAGCCGTCCAGAAAACTTTCAGACGATCACCGCTTTATTCAGCGTTTCCTTAGTAAGGCGGACGCCTTTATATGGCTAGCAATTCAGTCTTGCGGTGAACGGATAAAGCAGCCAAAAGCCCTATGAATGAAAACACTCAATTCACGCATAGCACTATACAAACAAGCCATCGCACTTGAGGAGCAGCGCGCCAATTTGCAAGCAAAGCTGGATCAACTACATTCGCAGCTTTCAAACATCAAAAGTCGGCTTTTTGATGATGACGGGGCGGTTGCAACCGGCGCAGTGGTCGCGGCTGGTGCGCGTGCTGTAGGACGTAGAAAAACCAAGCGTGGTGCGCTCAAGGCGCAGGTGCTCCGGGCGCTCACAGCGGCGGGCAGCGCGGGGGTGCGTGTGAGGGATTTGGCGGCTACGCTGGGGACGAAGGCGGCGAACATCCATTCGTGGTTTCAGGCCGCGGTGAAAAGGCTTCCTATCAAGAAAATCGGCGAGGCGCGTTATCGTATCGAAGGCGCTCTGCCAAAATCCGCGCTCGCCGGACCGAAGGCGAAGGCGAGTGCGAAAGGCAAAGGAGGTCGTAAAAAACGCAGCACACGCCCGCTGAGCAAGCGCGGGGAACTCGCAGCGAAAATTATGTCCGCACTTACTGCCGCAGGCAAAGACGGTATCAAGGTGGCCAGCCTCGCCGAGAAACTCGGCACCAAACGTCGCAATCTCTTTATTTGGTTCGCGACGACTGGCCGCAAAAATAAGGCGATCAAAAAAGTCGGCGAGTCGCACTACGTTCTCGAAGTGTAGGGCGTCCTACTCGATTTCTACAGTCGGGCCGCCATGTGGCGCGTAGCGCCAGCGACATCGGCAGCCGTGGGTAAAGCGCAGCAAAACCCACGGAAAGAAACACAAACGGCAAGCGCCGCGTAGTCGGCGCGACCATTCACGTGGCACCGTTTGTCGCACCGCATACGCGGTGCACGGATGTCTCCGGCGATCCGTGGGCTGCGTCGCTTCGCTCCTTGCACACGGCTACCGTTATTGCTGGGCTACGCGCCAATCCTTTCAAGCAGTGTGAGTGTAGATCGTCCTACTCGATGCGTTTCGCCGCCGCCTGCGCTTGCAGTGCAAGTTCGGCTGCTAGGAATGTGTGTTCCTGTGCCATCGCGTTCTCGGTTCTGTTCAGGCAGTCGAGAATGAGCTGGCCGAAAAATGGGAACCCGACTTTTCCAGCGCAGCGGATGTGATGTTCGCCGGAGTCGTCCACGAGGAAAAGGTGGTCGCCCTCGGCGTCGGTGGCGACGTTCAGATACTTGCGCACTTCGATGTAGCCCTTCGTGCCGAGGATGAAGGTGCGTCCGTCGCCCCATGCGCGCAGGCCCTGTGGGTTCAGCCAGTCTATGCGCACATAGTTGGTCGCGCCGTTGTTGCCTAGCAGGTTGACTTCGCCCCAGTCTTCAAATTCCGGGTGCTCCTTGTGGTGGTAGTTTGCGACGGCAGCGTGAACGACTTGCGCAGAGGTCGCCCCGCTATATGTCAGGAACTGCTCGAATTGGTGCGAGCCGATGTCGGTGAGAATGCCCCCGCATTTTTCCCGACTCCAAAACCATGAGGGACGTGTTGCCGGATTGCTGCGGTGGGGACCGATGCCCATGACTTGCACGACGCGCCCGATGGCACCCTGCTCGATCAATTGCCCTGCGCGCACACTCGCCTCCACGTGCAGTCGTTCGCTGTAATAGACCATGTATTTTTTCCTCGTGCGTGCGACGGTCGCGCGGGCTTCTGCGAGTTGTTCCAGCGTGGTGAATGGAGTTTTGTCGGTGAAGTAATCAAGGCCCGCGTCGAGCACACGGCAGCCGAGGGGACCGCGTTCGTTGGGGATTGCGGCGGCGGCGATGAGGCGCACATCGGTCTGGTCGAAGACTTCATCGAGCGAGCGAAGTGGTTTTGCAGACGGAAACTTCTCGCGGAATTTCTCCACCTTCGCCGGGTCTGGGTCGAATACATAGCGGCACTCGCCCCCAGCCTCGGTGAGGCCCTGACACTGGCCGTAGATGTGACCGTGATCGAGAGCCACGGCTGCAAAGACGAACTCGCCCGGTTTCACCACAGGCGTGGGTTTTCCGACAGGGGCGTAGTTCATTCCGTCGGACTTTTGGTGAGACATAAAATCGGCATACTCGGTGGTTGAGAAAGGTGCAAAAACTTTCACAAAAAAGCCCTTGTCATGCCCTATGGGCAGGTATCTCCTCCGAATTGTCGCGACAAAAAAGCGCGGCAGAAGGGTGGGGATGACTGGGTCGGATTCTGGGGGGAACAACCGACTCGGCTCCCCACCCTTCTGCTGATTTTACGAGGGGCGAGTGGGCTACGCAAAGAACTCGGCCACCTTCGAAATTACGTAATTCTGCTGATCGCTCGTCAGCTCAGGAAAAATGGGCAGCGCGAGTGTTTCACGTGCGGCTCTTTCGGATTCGGGGAAGTCGCCTTCGCGATAACCGAGATCGCGGAAGCACGCCTGCTGGTGGAGCGAGAGCGGGTAGTAAATTTCCGTGGCCACGCCGGCGGCGGTGAGATGTGTGCGCAGTGCCTCACGCTTTGGCGTGCGCACGATGAACTGGTTGTAGATGTGGTGATTTGCCAGACCGCTCGCGGCCCACGGTTCCACGGGCAGCGTGAGCGGGAGGCTGGCGAATGCTTTTCGATAAACAGCAGCGCGCTCACGACGGCCTGCGCTCCACGTATCGAGGTGCGGGAGCTTCACGCTGAGCACGGCGCTCTGGATGGCATCAATGCGGAAGTTGCCGCCGATCCATTGATGATAATAGCGCACCTCCATGCCGTGGTTGCGAAGGGCGCGCAGTTTTTTCGCGAGCGTGTCGTCGCGGCAGACGACCATGCCGGCGTCGCCAAATGCGCCGAGATTTTTCGTTGGGTAAAATGAAAACCATCCCGCCTCGCTGATGGCTCCAGCGCCGCCGAGCGGATGGGACGCGCCGAGCGCTTGCGCTGCGTCTTCGAGAGCTGGGATGCCGTGCGCTTTTCCCAACTCAACGAACGCCGCCATGTCCGCGCAGCAGCCGTAAAGATGCACGGGCACGATGGCCTTCACGTTGGGTGTCTTTTTCAAAACCTCCGCCGCCGAGCGCGGGCAGAGATTGTAAGTCACCGGATCAATATCCGCAAAAACGGGCCGCGCCCCGACGCGCGAGATGCTGCTCGCCGTGGCGAAAAATGTGTAGGGCGTCGTGAGAACCGCGTCGCCCGGCCCGATGCCGAGCGCCATGAGGAGCATGAGTTGCGCATCCGTCCCACTGCTGCACGCGATGGCGTGAGGCGCGCCACAGTAGGCGGCAACGGCTTTTTCAAAAGCCTCCGTTTTCGGTCCGAGCACGAGCGCCTGCGAATCGCACACTTCCTCAATGGCGGACATGAACTGTTTTTTCAGCGGCGCATATTGAGCGCGGAGATCCAAAAGCGGGACTTGCATGGTGGAAACAGATGCGAACCGGGCGCGTCGCGTCGAGATTGTTCTTCGAGAAAACGGTTTGCGCCTGCAAGTGTCGCCCGCTTTCACTCCACGATATGCCCACCACACTTCTAAAACTTTCCTGTCCCGATCATGTGGGACTGCTCGCGCGGCTCACTGCATTCATTGCCGAGCACGGAGGTAATCTCGACGAGGTGCATCAGTTCACCGACTTGGAAGCGGGCTGGTTTTTTACACGGATGGCAGTCGAGACGCAGACACTGCGCGTGCCGCTGGCGGATCTGCGTGCTACGTTTGCACCGGTCGCGGCGGAACTCGGCGCGCAATGGAGCATCCGCCGCGAAGGCGACAAGATGCGCGTGGTGCTCATGGTCTCTCGCCTCGGGCACTGCCTGTCGGAATTACTTTGGCGATGGAGGGCGGGGGAATTGGGCTGCGACATCGCGTGTGTGATTGGGAACCATGAGGACTTCCGCGAGGTCGTCGAGCGTGAGGGGATTCCTTTTCACTACGTGCCTGTGAGCGCGGAGGGAAAGGCGGCGGCTTTCGCGAAGATAGAGCGGCTGTGGGAAGAAGCTGGTGCGGATTTGGTGGTGCTCGCGCGTTACATGCAGGTGGTGCCCGAGGATCTTTGTGCGCGATGGGAAGGGCGCGTGATCAATATTCACCACTCGTTCCTGCCATCGTTCGTCGGTGCAAATCCGTATCAACGTGCGTGGGAGCGCGGGGTGAAACTCATCGGCGCGACCTGCCACTACGTGACGGCGGAACTGGATGCCGGGCCGATTCTCGAACAGGAGGTGATCCGCGTGGAGCACTTCCACTCGACGGAGGATTTGTTGCGGCTCGGGCGCGATTGCGAGCGTCAGGCCCTTTCTCGCGGCGTGCGCTGGCACCTCGCGGATCGCGTGCTACTTCACGGAAAACGCACGGTCGTGTTTCGGGATTGAGGCCACCGCCGCTCCGCCGCTAGTGTCCCGCATATGAGCCTGCTTTCCCAACTAGAAAACGACATCAAAGACGCCATGCGTGCGCGCGCTGCCGACCGCCTGCTCGTGCTGCGCGGCTTGAAAAGCGCGATGAAAGCCACGGCGATGGAGAAGGGGATTGCCGACGAAGCGGTGGACGATGCGATGGCGATGGCGATCATCCGCAAGGAACTCAAAAAGCGCCACGACAGCATCGAGAGCTTCGAGAAAGGCGGGCGCGCAGACCTCGTTGCGAAGGAACGCAGCGAGGCGGAGGTGCTGTCCGCTTATTTGCCGAAGGCGCTATCACAGGAGGAAATCGAGGCGCTTGTCCGCGCAGTCATCGCGGAACTCAGCGCGACATCGAAAGCGCAAATGGGCGCGGTCATGAAAGCAGCAGGCGAGCGCGCAGCAGGACGCGCGGATGGCCGTGCGCTTTCAGCCGTTGTGGGAAAACTGCTGCCATGATCAGCGCCATCATCGTCGCCGCCGGGAGCAGTCGCCGCATGGGGTTCGACAAGATTTTCACGCTACTGCACGGCAGGCCCGTTCTCTACTGGTCGCTCGCGGCGTTCCAGAACTGCGAGAGCGTGGATGAAATTCTCGTCGTCACGCGCGAGGAGCACATCGCCGAGGTGGAGAAGCTCGTGCGTGCTGAAAAACTCACGAAAGTGCATAGCGTCGTCGCTGGTGGAGCTGAGCGGCATCTTTCCGTTTGGAACGGGCTGAAAGCGGTGAAAAGCGAAGGCAGTCAGTATGTGGCGATTCACGACGGGGCGCGCCCGCTGGTGACGCCGAAGTTGATCAGCGAATGCATCGAACTCGCAAAAAAGCACGGCTCCGCCTGCTGCGCAGCGCCGGTGCCGGACACGGTCAAGCGTGCATCCTACGAACAACTGGTGACCGAGAGCGTCGAGCGCGAAAACTTGTGGGCGATGCAAACGCCGCAGGTTTTCAGCAGCGCGCTCATCCTCCAGGCCTACGCCGCGCTCATGGCGCGCAACGAACTCGTGACCGATGAAGTGAGCGCGGTGCAGAAACTCGGCAAGCGCGTCGCACTGCTACGCAACGACGACTACAATTTCAAAATCACATTCCCCCGCGACCTGCCGCTCGCCGAGCAGGTGCTCGACATCCGAGCAGGTAAAGACAGGCCCGTGATTTAACGCGCGAGCTTTTCCGCGGCCGCACTTATCCACCCGGAATCCGGCATTGCGTAGGGGCGGAAAGTTTCCAGCGTTCCTTCCTGCTCATTGTAGTAGAGCGCACGGTGCAGGCCGAGCGTGCTGGCCTTTGGCGAATCAATGAGGCTCGCGGAGTCATTCGCGCCCATTTGGAAAACGACGCGCATTTCAAATTCCGTCAGCGCCTTTCGTGACATGGCGCGGTTCACGTTATTGAAGGTGTCCACCGTGGCGATGATGTGGATGCCGTGTGTGCTGCCCTCGGTGATGATGTCTATGAACTGGCTGCCGGGACTTGCTTCGCAGTCGCCGGAGGAAAACGAGAAGTCGTCCTCGTGGCGGAGCTTTTTGAATTTGTGCAGACCGTGGATGAAAAAGAACACGCTCGGCGCAGATTCGTTTTGTTCCCCGGCAGCGCGCGCCTTCTGCGTCGCCGCGATTTCGCTCATCACCTCCGCGATATCGTTTCCTCGTGCGATTTTGATTTCATGCGGAATCGCGGCGGCGATTCGTCCGATGAACTCCTCATCCGGCGAGCCGGGATTTGCGCCGTGGAGCAGAACGAATTTTGCCGTGCCGACTGGATGCTGCGCTGCGAGTGCGAGCATCGAGACGCCGATGATGGAAAGCGCAGCCTCTTCGCGTTGGCCGACGATGAGCAGGTGATTTCCACTTTGACGGCGGAAGACAACCTCGGTTGGGCCTTTGATCGAATTGGGCGCGCCGAGCCAGCAACGCGACGCGGGCGGCGCTTTTGTCGGCGCAGTTGCGAGTGCAGCGGTAATGAGATCGTTTTCGCGAAGGTCGGCAGGCGCATTACCTTCGAAGACGATGGGGCTGGGATGTTTGTCGTGATGTTGAGCAGCGAGGGCGCTGACTTTGTCGAGCCACTCGTCGCGCTCGTCGTCTGGAAGCCAGACGACTTGAAACGGGCTGTTGCCTTCGAGCGCGCCGCCCGCATCGTTGTAGATGCCTTCGCCGGGGCGCGAGAGCAGACGCGGTGCGGAGTTGCTGTCGTCCATGATGAGATACGCGTCGGCCTCGTTGCATTGCAGGGCGACGCGGATGACCATCTGCCCGAGTGTTGCGCGAGCGAGCGAGTAGGCACCTCCAAGACTCTGCGAGCCGAGCAGCACATGGATGCCAAACGCGCGGCCCTGGCGCACAATGCGGTCGAACAACAGCGATGCAGTCTGCGCGATGGTGTCGTTGTCCACAAAGAACTCCTGAAACTCATCAATGAGCAGCAGCGTGCGCGGCATCGGTTCGGTGCCGCCAGCCCTTTTGTAGCCGGCGATATCTTGCACGCCCATTTTGCGAAAGATGTCACCGCGACGCTTGAGTTCCTCATCCACGCGTTGCAGCACGCTCAGCGCAAACTCGCGGTCACTCTCGATGGCGACGACGCGCGCGTGCGGCAGGCGCTTCGTTGCGTAGCATTTGAACTCCACGCCCTTCTTGAAATCTATGAGGTAAAACTCGACCTGATCCGGCGAGCACGCGAGCGCGAGATTGGTGATGATGACGTGAAATAGCGTGGATTTTCCCGATCCCGTTTTGCCCGCGAACAGCGCGTGCTGCCGCGTGCCTTTGCCGATGGCGAGCATCTGCATTTTCGTCGCGCCGGTGCGTCCGATGGCGACGCGAAGTTCCTGCGTTGTGTCGCCCGTCCACATCTCAGCGGGCGGCGGCGCAATTTGCGCGAAGGGCACCTCGACGCGGTTGGAATCAATGCTGTTCTTCCCGATTTTGTGAACGAGAGCGGCGGCGAGATCCGGATGGGGTGGGGGATCAAAAACAAGCTTTGCTCCGAGTTGAGCCTGCTCGCGAGAGAGCGCAAGGGTGCCGTTTTCAGCACGGATGCACACGCTGCTCTTGCGGAGTTCATCCACTGCAAAACCATCGGGCAGAGGCTGGCGCTGATCCCAGTGAATGAGCGTGAACACGCCGCACCGCGCGCCGCTCGTGGCGATGCTTTGCAGGCGCTTCGCAGTGGTTTCGCTGAAGCCCGATGGGAAATCCGATACGACGAGAAAGTAATACTTTTCCGCCACGCTCCCGGCCTGTTCGTTGTATTGCGTGATGGTCTCGTATTCGTTGCGTAGATACATCTGGATGACCTTCTCGATGTGCTCGCTCAACTCCGCGAGCCGCTCCTCGATTTGATCGCGCTGGGTCCAGATGCGGCGGTTGATGAGGCTCTCCTCGTAGTCGGAAAGATGCATCAGCCCCGCGAAGCTCTGCCCGAGTCCGACCGGATCAATGATGGTGAAACTTAGTTTGCCCGGCGGTGTCGTCGAGAGCAGGCGGAGAATGATGTTGTTCAGCGTGCTGAGGACGGTCTCGTTGCCGGAGTCGTTCGTTTCAAAAAGCAGCGAGCCTTGATCCGGGAACGAGAGTGCGAGAGGGACGGACACGTGTGCGCCGCCGGGCATCACGAGTTGCTTCGGCATCGCTGAGGCGAGATCGAGATCGAGGTGTGCGAACTTCGCTGCAGGTGTGAATGTTTTTGGAGGCAGCCACTTTTCCGCGAACGCGGAATCCCAAGCTGGAAAACTCGCGGCAGTCGTGTCGTTCATCGCATGGATGGCCTCGTGTATCGGCGTGACGGTGCGATTCCAATCAAGGCTCAGCGTCTCGGTGAGTAATTTCTCATCAGCGTCGAGCGCAGCGGTTTCGGCTGTATGAGTCGCTGTCACTTGCGATTTGCATGTCTCCGCCTCGCGATTGATCTGCTCCAACCGAGATGCACGTTCGCTCTCAATACGCTGAAGTTTGGGCCGCATGAGCGCCTCGTTTTTCGCCAATGCTCGCGGCACTTGCGCATCGAGTTTGTTGCGCGCCGCCTTTTCAAATTTCGCCTCGATGCCTCCCGCCTCGCTCCACTGCTCATCAATTGCCGCTTTGGTGCGCGCGAATTCCTCTTCAACATGATCGCGGGCGTGCCTGTGTTCATTGGCAGCTACCGCAGCACAAGCTGCGTGCGTATTGCGGGCTTTCGCGAGCGCGGTGGCGATGGCCTCGGCAGTTGGCGCGGCCTGCTGCCTGCCTGCGAGATACAGTCCGCAAAAAATGACCAGAAACAGCACGCCCCCGCCAAAGCCAATGCCAATGCCTGCTGCGCTATGAATACCCAGTGCAAACGCCGCAATCACCGCTCCCGCGATGATGAATGGCAGAATAACCGCCAGCGGCAGAGTGGCGAAAATTCGAGGGAGTGGAAATTTTCGGAACGCGACGAGTTGTTCATCCGACGTGCTCACGTGTTGACGCAACAAGTCATACAATTCGCTTAAATTTCCTTCGAGTGGAGAGTCAACATTGTGAGTGAGTAAATTACGAAAAGCACCGTAGCCGCTGAAAAATTCGGATGCGCAGTATTCGAGACTCGCGAGCGCTTCAGCTTTCTCCGCGAGCTTGGCGGTAAATTTCGAGGCAGTCACATCGGCTGTTTCCAGTCCTGCCAGCCTGCTGCGATCCGCGTTGATCTGCCGCATTTGCAAAGAGCCTAGCCAGTTTCCTTTCGCATCCTGCGCGCGTCTTGGCAGTGTGCGCAGCGCGGTGGTTTGCATCCGTTTGATTCGCGCCGCTCGTCCATCGTGCAGGGAATGAATCCGCCGTTCCTCGTGCTGGTATGCGGACTCAACTTCGCCGGCCTGCGCCGCGAACTTCTCGTTCATCCGCGCCGTGGCATCATACTGTTTGCGTGTCAGCGCATGGCGTTTCGCGCGAAGGTCGCGGACGATCTGTTCCTCTTTTTTTCCAAAATCAACGACTGTCTGTTTGAGTTGGGCGAGGAGTTTGAGGCTCCGGTTCACACACAGGTTTTGCCCGCTATTCACAGTCCCTCCTTACTTTTTTCAGAAGCGTATCCACTTCCTCCATTGCCTCGATTGCCTGCGAGACATCACGAGGCAGGCTCTCGATATACTTTTCTTCAAACTCGAGGCTCTTCGCATCGCGCCACTCTTCCTTCACCTGCGCCCACGCGATGAAGAGACTTTTCATGGCTTCCTGCAAATTTGATGCGCTGCCCTTCGTGCTCATGATTGTGGTGTGTTTACGCTGCCAGCGGTTTCGGCGCCGCCGTCCGGCGCTGCAGGGCTGGTGTATGCTTCGAGAATCTTTTGCGCCTGCACGAGAAATGAGACAGCTCCTGGCATCTGTCGCTCGATGAAATGTCGCAGTCCTTCCAGTCCCTTCGCCATCGGGTCGGCGGCAGCGTCGTATTTTTGGTTCCAGAGTTTGATGGCGCGCAGTTTCGCCTCGGCTTCCGAGAGCGCCTCTCGCGCCTTGCGTACGGCAAGCTGGCGCGTGCTCGCTTCGAGAAACTTCGACAGCCGCGCGCTGAACAACTCCTGCTCGGCCTGCTCAAGCGCACGCCTTCTCCTTCGTATTTCACCCTCCCAGTGCAGCCGGCGGTCGTTTTCGATCCACTGTCTCGTGCGGCGGATTTCATCGCTCACTTCGTCGAGCGAGCGCCGGGCCTTGGTCATAAATACAATCAGCGCCGCCCGGAAGGTTTCCAGCGCGTCGAGTGATGTGACTTTTGCATGGGTCGCCATTTTTTAGCGTTGATCCAGATACTCCTCGATGCGCTGTGCCTTGCGCAGGAGATAGGGCGTGTGCTTGTCCGCGATCTCCACGAATTTTTTTAGCACCTTCATCGTCGTGATGAATTCCTCTGCAAATTTTTCCGCCTCCTGATCCTGCCACGAACTGCCGAGCGCCGCGAACCGCGCCTGAAGCGATGCCGCCTTTGCCTGCACATCGTCGTTGAAACGCTTCATCTCCTTCGCAAAGCGTCTCACTTCCTCGGGGTCCATGATTGCCTGTGCCATATAAATTCGGGGTTATAGTGTGAGGTTTTCTGTTCTGCTCGGAATAGAAACACACTCTTCCCATGGCACAACAGGCGTAGCAAGACAGTCTTGTTATTTAGCCCGGTGGTCGCGTTAGTTTTTTGCGCAAAGTCACGCGGTTCATGTTCAGCTCGCGAGCGAGGACCGAGGGCTTGTCGTCGAAATGCGTGAGCAGATGTTTGAGAACCATCGCTTCGAGTGCGTCATGCATCGTGTCGTAGTGGGAGCCTGCGGCGAGTTGGGCATCCAGCCACTCGGCGAGCGGGGAGGCGAGTCGGGTGTTGAAATCCGGCACGGCTCTATCTCGGAGTTCACGCGGGAGATGCGAAGGCAAAATGATGGGGCCGGTGCAAACTGCGGCTGCGTGTTCGAGTGCGTTGCGCAACTCGCGCAGATTGCCCGGCCAGTCATGGTGCTGGAGGATGGCGAACGTCTCCGGTGCAAGGGAGAGCGGACGCACGGCGGCGCGAAGGAAATTGACGGCAAGCGCGGGCAGGTCGGTGCGGCGCTCGCGCAAAGAGGGCATCTGGATTTCGAGGACATGAAGGCGGTAAAACAAATCCTCGCGGAAACGCCCCGCAGCCACTTCCGCACGCAGATTTTTGTTGGTCGCTGTGATGAGGCGCAATTCCACGCGGATGTCCTCGCGCCCGCCGAGTCGCGTGAAAGAATGGTCTTCGACAAAGCGAAGTAATTTCGCCTGCACCGATGGAGAAATGTCACCAATCTCATCCAGAAAAAGCGTCCCGCCGCGTGCGCGTTCGATGTGCCCCTCGCGATCCGTCAGCGCGCCGGTGAACGCCCCCTTCACGTGTCCGAACAACTCGCTTTCCAGCAGTTGCTCCGGCAGCGCCGCGCAGTGCAGCACGACAAACGGTGCCGCAGCCCGCGCCGTGTTTTCGTGGATGGCGCGTGCTGCGAGCGTCTTGCCCGAGCCCGTCGGGCCGGTTAGCAAAACAGGCACGTCCGTCGTCGTTGCGTGCGCGATTTCTAAAAAGACGCGCTGCATCGCGGGGGCCGATCCCAGCATCTGAGCGTGGGCGCTTTGAGGCTCTGCTTTCGGAGCAGGCACGGATGCGGCGAGCACTTGCTTTAGCGTCTGCTGCACTTCGTCGAGATCCAGCGGTTTTACGAGATACGCCGCTGCGCCGAGCTGACGCGCTGCAATCGCATTATCGAGATTCCCATGTGCCGTGATGATGATCACCGGCACCTCCGGAGAGGATGCCCGCGCCTTTTTCAAAACTTCCAGCCCGCTCAAATCCGGCAGGCCGATGTCGAGAATCGCCAGCGCCACACCACCCGCAGCCAGCGCATCGAGCCCCGCACGACCGCTTCCGCAGGTGCGCGCATCGTAGCCGAGACGCTTGCACACCGCCGCGAGCGCGGAGGCCAGCGACGGCTCGTCTTCGATGATGAGAATATTCATGGCAGTTAGTAAACCGGGGTCGCCGGACAATCAGAGATCGTTTTTGCAATGAAAGCAAAAATACACTTGCTGAAAATAGTTCGCCCGATAGCTTGCGCGCCCCCAATGGAAATCGCGGGGTGGAGCAGCCCGGTAGCTCGTCAGGCTCATAACCTGAAGGTCGTAGGTTCAAATCCTACCCCCGCAACCATTGTGCGCTTGGTCAGGAGGGCATGCAGCTTGTTGCACCTCATCACCCACCGCGCTTCCTTCCTTGCCCTCCCCGCGCTCACATCGTCTTCGCGCTGCCATCGGCAAAACACAAAGGCCACCCGCCTTGCGACGGATGGCCTTTGGTGAAAGGACGCCTCTACCGGCTTACGGGAAGATCACTTCGTAGATGCCGGTGCTGCCGTCGGCGAAGGTCGCCGGTGTTCTGTGAACTGTGATCCGCGCCACTGAGCACTGATCCCTCGTGCGCGGCTTGTTTCCACGGCGGGAGGCGCCGGAGCACGGTGGATTTTGCTTTTCTAGGAAAAGCCTGTGTCTCAGAGGGAAACGCTGTTTTTCATGGCGAAACGGCTCTTTTTTAGCCGAGATTTGCGCCAATCAAAGCCCCACGGGGCTTGAATCGGCGTGATTTGCGCCAACCGCCACAAAACGGGCCTCGTTGACCACGGATGTCACGGATGTCACGGATGGGCACGGATGTGTTTTTCCGCGCAACGGGGCGCGCTCCATTTTGCTTGGCTTCGCTGCTCTGCCGCTTCGCGGTTCAATGCCGTTGTGCTTGCGGGGAGTCTTTACGTTCTTCATGGCTTTTTTGTTGAAAACACGAAGTGCATTGCTCTGGCGGGTGGCTTCGTTTTTCATGCCGCCCATGCGCCTTCTACTCGCCCTTGTTTTTGCCACTGCTGTTCACGCTGCTGAATTCAAAATCGGTATCCACACTTTCACCGTTCCCGATGGGCTGACGGTAGAACTCGCCGCCGGGCCACCACTCGTGAATCGGCCCATCACGATGGCGTTTGGCGATGCGGGCGAACTTTACGTGGCAGACAGCTCCGGCTCGAATGATCCCGTCGAGAAGCAGGTGAAGGACAGGACTCACCGCATCGTCCGACTCACGTCATCGCGTGGCGACGGCAAGTTCGACAAGAGCACCGTCTTTGCCGACAAGATGATGTTTCCCGAAGGCACGATGTGGCTCGCCGGCTCGCTCTACGTTTCCGCGCCGCCGCAAATCTGGAAGCTCACCGACACGGACGGCGATGGCGTGGCCGACAAGCGCGAGGTGTGGTTCGACGGCAAGACGCTCACCGGCTGCGCCAACGATCTCCACGGGCCCTACGCCGGGCCGGATGGTTTCATCTATTGGTGCAAAGGCGGGTTCGCCGAGCAGCACTTCAAGCTCGGTGATGGCCGGGATTTCGTCAGCAGCGCCTCGCACCTTTACCGCATGAGGCCCGACGGCACGGGCTTCGAGGTCGTCATCACTGCGGGCATGGACAACCCCGTGGACGTCGTCTTCACGCCCAGCGGCGAGCGCCTGCTCTGCGGCACCTTTTTGCAAAATCCCGCGAACGGAAAACGCGACGGCATCTACCACGCGGTCTATGGCGGCGTGTGGGGGAAAGAGCACCGCTGCCTCAAAGGCCACCCGCGCACCGGCCCGCTCATGCCCGTGATGACGCAACTCGGGCCCGCCGCCGCGTGCGGTTTGGAAATGTCGCGTCTCTCCGATTGGGCTGAAGAGTGGCGGGGCAATCTTTTCGCCTGCAATTTCAACCTCCGTAAAGTCACGCGCCACATCCTCACGCCCGACGGCGCGACCTTCCGCACCACCGACAGCGACCTGCTCGTCAGCGACCAGACGGATTTTCATCCGACGGATGTCATTGAAGATTCGTTTGGCCCCAGCTCACTGCTCATCGCGGACACGGGAGGATGGTATAAAATTTGTTGCCCCACTTCGCAGCTCGTGAAGCCCGACGTGCTCGGAGCCATTTATCGTGTGAGAAAAAGTGACGTGCATATGGAACAGATGCCGCGCGTTTTGGGAACTCTGCCAGCACCCCGGCCGGACGGCTCTGATATCGTTCGCAAACTCAACATGGATATCCCGGTATTTCGCGAAGGCACAGTGCGTGAGATTCTTCAACTGGGCGAACGCGCCGTGCCGAGCCTCACGGAGTCTGTTGCCAATTCCGCACATCCGATTGGCGAGAGACTCGCGAGCGTGTGGACGCTCACCCGAATGCCCGGCGAGGCTGCACGCGCCGCCGTCCGCCGAGGACTTGCGCAAACGGATGCCCAAGTCCGCACCGCCGCCGCCCTCAGCATCGCGCTGTGGCGCGACAAGGGAGCGACCGACGCACTCATCCCATTGCTCGCCGACCCCGATCTGCACGCCCGCCGCGCCGTCGCCGAGGCGCTCGGCCGTATCGGCGACAAACGCGCCGTCGCACCGCTGCTCGCCACGGACACCGCTGGTGATCGCTTCCTCGAACACAGCGTCGCCTACGCGCTCTACGAAATCGGCGACATCGCAAGTCTCGCCAACGCCGCAGCCGGACCCGGAAAAATCGCTCATGGAATGCTCACCGCTAGCTTGAACACCAAGCCCGCGCCCGCGATGAAACCCATCCCCGTCGAGCCCGCCATGCCCGGCCCCGACGCCGCCACGCTCGCCCGCCAGCGCGCACGGCTCGAAGAACTTCTCGCTCTTAGCGCCAACGGCGACGCCGAGCGCGGGAAGCAACTTTTCCTCGATGCTAAATCGCTCTGCATCACCTGCCACGCGATGGGCGGAATCGGCGGCACGTTCGGCCCCGACCTTACCAAAGTCGGCGCCATCCGAACTCCGCGCGACCTGCTCGAAGCCATCGTCTTTCCCAGCGCCAGCTTCGTCCGCAGCTACGAGCCCATGCTCGTGAAAACCAAAAAGGGCGAGACGCTCGGCTTTATAAAAAAAGACGCGCCTGACGAAGTGGTCATCGCCACCGCGCCTAACGTGGATGCACGCTTCCCCCGCGCCGATGTCCTCGCATTCCAGCCCGCCGCCACGTCGCTTATGCCTGCCGGATTCGACGGCATCTTCACTCCCGCGCAGCTCGCCGACCTCGTCGCCTATTTGAAAACGGCGAAGTGAGCCGCGCGATGGATTCGTGAAAATTTGAAGTCGGCGGCACTTGCACTTCGCACGCGCACTTCGCATCTTCCAGCCATGTCCATTCACAATATTCTTTCAAGCCCCGGCGAATGGCTGCGGGGCGACGGGCCGCAGAGCCAGATCGTGGTGAGCAGCCGCGTGCGGCTCGCGCGCAATCTGCGCAACTTTCCCTTCCCCGGCTGGGCGAAGAAGCCGGATCGCATCGGAGTGTTGGAATGTGTGAAGCCCGCCGTGGAGGCGCTGCCGGAGATGGCGGAGTCGCACTCAGTGTTTTCGCAGGACTTGAGCGCGCTGGAAAAGCAGGTGCTCGTGGAGCGGCATCTTATTTCCCGCGAACACGCGGCGAAGGGAATCGGCTCGGCGGTGGTGATGAACAAAAAGCAGACGCTCTCCATCATGATCAACGAGGAGGATCATCTGCGGATGCAGGCGATTCGATCGGGTCTGCAATTGAAGAGCGCGTTCAAGATGATTGACAAGGTGGACTCTGAGTTGGGCGACAAGCTCGATTTTGCATTTCACACGAAGCTCGGCTACCTCACGGCGTGCCCGACGAACGTGGGCACGGGGATGCGTGCGAGCGCGATGATGCATCTGCCGGGGCTGGTGCTCAGTGAGCAGATCAACCAGGTGATCCAGGCGGTGAACAAAGTGGGCCTCGCGGTGCGCGGACTTTACGGCGAGGGCACTGAGGCGCTGGGAAATTTGTTCCAAATCTCGAATCAGATCACGCTCGGCGAAGAGGAGGTGGAAATCATCGCCCGGCTGAACAAGGTCATCGAGCAGGTGATTCACCACGAGGAAAACGCGCGGATGGGGCTGCTGCAGAAAAAGCTGGTGACGTTGCTGGACAACGTCGGTCGCGCCTACGGAATCCTGCGCCACGCGCACAGCATGGCGAGCAAGGAGGCGCTGAATCTCCTGAGCTATCTCAAGCTCGGTGTGGACCTCGGATTTTTCCCCGATGAATGCCGGCAGATTGTGGACGAACTGTTCATCGATACGCAGCCCGCGCATTTGCAAAGAAGCACGCAGCAGAAATTGCAGGCCGATGAGCGTGACACGTTGCGCGCTGACATTGTGCGCACACGGCTTGCGAAATTGTCGAAGCCCGATGTGAAGAGTGCAATCGAGCGCGGCAGCGGAGGAAAGAAGGACGCGGAGTAGCGCGCTACTTCCTGTCCGCGATGGCGGTGACTTTTTTGCCGACGGCGGGGCCGGTGTATTCGCTCAGTGGGCGGTAGAGACGGTTGTCGGAGAGCTGTTCGAGGACGTGACCCGTCCAGCCTGCGGTGCGGGCGATGGCGAAGATGGGCGTGAACATATCCGTCGGGATGCCTAGCGAGTAATAGACCGTCGCGGAGTAGAAATCCACGTTCGCATTCAGCCCTTTCTTTTCTTTCATCACGCTCGCAATGCGCTCGCTCATGCGAATCCATTTTCCTTCGCCGAGTTGCTCGGTGAGCTTCACGGCCATGGCGCGAAGGTGCGGCGCGCGCGGGTCGAGCACTTTGTAAACGCGGTGACCGATGCCCATGATTTTCTTTTTCTGAGCGAGCGCGTCGTCGAGCCATGCGTCCACTTTGTCCTCGCTGCCGATTTCCTGGAGCATGTGGATGACGCCCTCGTTGGCGCCGCCGTGCAGCGGGCCTTTGAGCGTGCCGATGGCGCTGGTGATGGCGGAATACATGTCGCTCAGCGTGGCGATGGTGACACGTGCGCTGAACGTCGAGGCGTTCATGCCGTGGTCGGCGTGCAGGACGTAGGCGACGTCGAGTGTCTTTTCCATGTCGGCGCTCGGCGCTTCGCCATTTAGCAAGTAGAGAAAATGCGCGGCCTCGCCGAGGTCTTTGCGGATCGGCGGCAAGTCCTTGCCCATCCGTGCGCGGTGGTAATATGCGGCGATGACTCCGATGCGTGAGGTGATGCTCACGGCGCGCTCGCGGTTGCGATCCACTGAGGTGTCGTCCATGTGCGTGTCGTAGATGCCGAGCATCGAGACAGCGGTGCGGATGACGTCCATCGGGTTCGATGTCGTGGGCGCAGTCTTGAGGAAATCAATTACGCCCTGTGGCAAATCGCGGTGACTGCGCAGTGTTTCGGTGAGCACGTCGAGTTGGCGCTGCGTGGGGAGTTCGCCATACCAGAGCAGGTGGACGACTTCCTCGTAGCTCACTTTTCCAGCGAGTTCGTTGATGTCGTAGCCGCAGTAAATGAGCTGTCCGATGTCGCCGAGCACGTCGGAGAGTCGGGTGGAGTTGGCGATGATTCCTTCGAGGCCTTTTGCAATGACAGACATGATTGGTGATGGTGTGCGTGAAAATTGAGTCCGCGCCGTGGAAAACACACGTCCTCCCCGGCGACGGGAGGCGGGAGATTCCGCAGTTGCCCCCTTTCGCGCAAGCGCGAAGAAACAAGAACCGCGTTTTAGTGACTGAAATCCCTACACACCGAACGCTCGCCGCAGCATTTCGATGCTCTTCGGCACTGCTTTGTCCGGTGGTTCCTTGCCTTCCATCTCGAGCGAGACGTAGCCGCCGTATCCCACGTCGGCGAGAATGCCTGCGATGCGCGCGTAATCGAGATCCACGGAATACCAGCGCCCGCCGCCGGGGTAAGTCTTCGCCTGCACAAAGATCGTCGCCGGCGCGATGGCCTTTAGTTTGTCGTAGGGATCTTCCAGAAAATTTCCCGTGTCCATCAGCGCGCCGATGAATGGCGACTTCAGCGCGTCGAGGATGCGCGTGATTCCCTCCGGCGAACGCGTCAGCCCCCAGTGATTTTCCAGCGCGAGCGGGATGCCCAGTTCCTCCGCACGCTTCAGGCACTTTCCAAGTCCGTCAATCACCCACGTGAAAGCCTCGTCATCCGTATGCCCCTCGATTGTCGGCTCCAGTCCGCGCTTTTCCATATACTCTTCAAATTTCTTCACCGTCCCCCAGCGCCCGGAATTCACACGCACGCAGCCTGCGCCCAGCGCATCCGCCACATCGAGACAACGCAGCGTGTGTTCCACCTGCGCACGGCGCATCTTTTCATCGGGCAGCACGAAATTCTGATGCGTGCTCAGGCAGCCCACGGCGATTCCCTTTCCAAACGCCAGCCGTTTCAACCTCCGGCAATACGCGCGCCCGGCCGCATCCATCGGCGTCAATTCATCCATGTCCAGATTCCGGTGCAAAATGTCCACGCACTCCACGCCGAGTTCCCCAGCACGCTCGATGATCGTCTCCACCGTCGGTTTCTTTTCCTCCCCCCAATAGGAATACGTCGAAATCCCCAGCTTGATCCGCTTTTTCACGCGCGGAGCCGCCGCAGCGACCTGTGCAGGTTGCTGCGCAAAAGCGGCCCCTGCACACACACCACCCGCTGTCATCAAAAAGGAGCGGCGATTCATGCGCCGACGATGCACGCAGAACGCCGGAAAGCAAAGGGACGTTTTTGCAGCCGGCAACCGCGTCATGCGTAAAATCACGCGCGCCATTTCGGATTACGGGGAAAGAGCGGCGGTTTATTGGAGGCGCAGGCCGATTCCTGGAGTGGAATTCCCCGCCGGAGGGGAGTCGCTGGCTGCTAGGGGGACGCCGCTGACCGTCGCGGTGGCGTCGCTCTCCGGCAGAGCGGCGCGGTCCCGTGCCGCAGTGCCGTCGTTCTCCGCCGGGGGGCCAGTGCTGCGACTTACGGGGGCTCCCCTGCGGCTCGCGGGGGCTTCGCCCGGAGAAATGGGGGCGCCCCCGTTTCCGGCGGGGGCGTCGCTGGACGGCACGGGGGCGTCGTTGCGTGGCGCGGGGGCTTCGCTGCGCGAAATGGGGGTGCCACCTTTGCTCGCGGGGGAGCCCCCATTTGCCGGAACGACGCCCCCATTGCTGGCGGGGGCGTCGGCGGTGCGCGCGGGGACGCCCCCATTTGCCGGAACAACGCCCCCATTGGGCGCGGGGGCGCCCCCGCGCCGTCCAACGACGCCCCCATTTGCCGGAAGGACGCCCCCATTTGAACCAGCGACGCCCCCGCGAGGCGCGACGGAGCCCCCGCGCGAAATGGGGGCGTCGTTCCGCGTCTCTGTTGGACAGAGAAAAGGCCCGGTGCTCCCAGTTTTCGTCCAGAGAACGGCCCCGCGCTTTAAAGTGGTGAAAGCCGTCGTTATCCCTCGGACGCCCCAAAAGCCCCCTTGACCCAAAATCACAACCCCGCTCCCATCTTCGCCTATGCCAGTCTCGTTCCGCCCGATACGAACAAAATGCCGCGCTCTGCGGTTGAATGCCATGTTAGGTATTCGCGTCCTGTGTGAATGAAAGCCAAGAAGACCATTGCAGCCGCTCTCTTCTCTGTCCTTGTCACAGTGGTCGCGCTTGTCAGCTGGCGTCACCGCAACAACATTTTCATCCACGGTTGTGAATGGGATACTCAGCTTGAGGTAGTCGGAGTTCTCCCGCTCAAACCGGAGCACATGGCCACTCTTGCTGCTCTTATCCAAGACGCCCCGAAAGACCCCGCTGCAAGACGCCAACTCTTCGAGACCGTGCGGACCTATTATGGAGCTTTCGGCATCGCAGCCGAACGCTCCAAGCCCGGCTTTTTTTCTGCGCGCTGTCCTAATGGCCCTGCCTTTGCCTACCACTTGGACAAGGCCGGGTGGCTTTTCTACGCTTTCACCGAAGTCCGCGACACTGCGACCGTCACCATCAGCGAGAGCACAGGCATCGATTTACTGCGAGAATGAAACTTCACACTTTTCCGCCCTACTCCCGCCCGCCGAGTCTGGCTGCGATAGCGAGGAGGTTGACTTTCTCCTCATCGGTCCAGTCGTGGGCCTCGGCTTTGGCGATGCCGAGGACGCCGCGCAGTTCGCCGCCGCTAAGCATGGGGACGGCGAGGGAGCCTTCCATGCCGGTCGTCTTGGCGGCTGGGCGGGCCTGGCCGCTGGTGTCCGTCTGAAGATTGCACAGCGAGATGGGCTCGCGCCTTTCCGCCGCAAGCCCGGCGATGCCTTTACCGAGGGGCACGGTGGTGACGATGGCGACGATGGGCGGCGGGAGGTGATGGTGCGCGGTGAGGTGCAGGAGACCGTCGGCGCGGAGGCGGTGGACGGTGCCTGCGGCGCAATCGAAATGAGCGATGGTTGCGAGGAGCACGGCGGTGTCGTCGCCAGTGGTGAGTGCGGTTTCGAGCGGTGCTGGTAGTGTGTTCATGCGGGCATTGTGGAGAAGGGAAATGAGAATTTCCACTCGTCATTCGTGACGACTCGTTCGTAATTGCGCGGATGCCGTCCAACCGTCTCCAACAAATCCTCGATGTGAAGCAGGCTGAAGTCGCCCGCCTGCTCCCGCGCGCCGGTCACATGCGCGCCGCCGCGCTCCAGCGAAATGATTTCCGTGGCTTCGCCGCCGCGCTCGATCGCGGGCCGGATGCGCTTGGCCTCATCGCCGAGGTGAAAAAGGCGAGCCCCAGCGCGGGAGTGATCGCAGCGGACTTCGATCCCGTGGCCATCGCGCAGGCCTACGAGGCAGCGGGGGCAAATTGTGTGAGCGTGCTCACTGACGAGCAATTTTTCCAAGGCCACCTCGGCTATCTCGCGCGCATTCGCGAAGCGACCGCGCTGCCGTGCCTGCGAAAGGACTTCATCATCCATGAAGCGCAAATCTGGGAGGCGAGCGTGGCGGGTGCGGATGCGATTTTGCTCATTGTCGCAGCGCTGGAGCAGGCGCAATTGGAGCGGCTTTACAAGGAAGCCGAGACGCTGCTGCTCGATGTGCTCGTGGAAGTCCACACTCGCGAGGAAATGGATCGCGCGCTCGATCTCGGCGCAAAGCTCATCGGCGTGAACAACCGCAACCTCACGACATTCACCGTGGACCTCGCGACCACCGAGGAACTCAGCGAGGACGTGCCCGAGGATGTGCTGCTCGTGAGCGAGAGCGGATTAAAAACGCGCGCCGATACACAGCGCGTGTTTGATTGCGGCTGCAACGCCATCCTCGTCGGCGAATCGCTCATGCGCGCCGGTCTCTCCGGCGTCCCCGCGCAAGTCGAGGAGTTGCTCGGTGTGGATGCGAGCCGCGTTTAGCGCGCCTTCACTGCATCCCAAATCTCGTCCATTTCGGCGAGGGTCATCTTTTCCAAGGCGAGTCCGCGCTCGCGGGCGATGGATTCCACCTGGCGGAAGCGTGTGGCGAATTTATCCGTCGCACGTTGCAGGGCGACTTCGCCATCCACTTTGAGTTTCCGCGCGAGATTCACCACGGCGAAAAGCAGGTCGCCGATTTCCTCCTCGACCTTCTCCGCATCGCCGAGCGCGTCCTCCACTTCGGCAATTTCCTCGCGCACCTTCGCAACGACGGGTGGCAGTTCGCTCCAGTCAAAGCCCACCTTCGCCGCCTTCTTCTGCACTTTCTCAGCGCGCATGAGCGAAGGCAGACCCTCGCTCACACCATCGAGCGCGGATGCGGCGGCAGCGGTTCCTTTTTCCGCGCGTTTGATTTCCTCCCATCGCGTGAGCACCGCTGCGGAGTCGCTGGCGTTTTCGCTGCCGAAGACGTGCGGATGCCGCCTCACGAGTTTCTCCACGATGCCGCTCGCTACGGCGTCGAAATTCCAGTCGCCGCGCTCGCTCGCCATCTGCGCGTGAAAGACGACTTGCAGCAGCAGGTCGCCGAGTTCCTCGCGGAGATTCGCGTCGTCGCCGGAGTTGATCGCTGCGGCGACTTCGTAGGCTTCCTCGATCACGCTCTGGCGCAATGTGGCGTGCGACTGTTCGCGATCCCACGGGCACCCGTCCGGCGCGCGGAGTCGGGCCATGATGCGCAGGAGTTGTTCGAGCGGAGTCCAGCGCGTGTCGAGGGCGTCGGCTGCCGTTTTTGGCAATGGTGCGTCGTGCATGGCGTGGGTTTGTAGGCGGAGTTGTTTGGGAGGAAAGTGGTTTCGTTCGGAACCGCAGATTTACGCGGATTCGCGCAGATGAAACCACAGAGAGCACAGAGGGCACGGAGAAATTGCATGGACGACAAAAGCACGCACGGTGAATCGCACGAGTATTGCAGCGCAGCGATTATTCTCTCCGTGCCCTCTGTGCTCTCTGTGGTTAAAAGAAAATCACATCTGCGGAAATCTGCGTTCATCTGTGGTTCACCACCGCGCGGTTCATTTATCCTCGCTACACTCGACGCGCCACAGGCACGCTGCGCGCATGAAAACGATCCTCTCCGCTCTCCTCGCGCTCGTCGCCAGTTTCGCCGGACTCCGCGCCGATGAATTTTTGCCCGGTGTGAAGCGCATTCTCTTCCTCGGCGACAGCATCACTTACTCGGGCGAATACGTGGACGAATTTGAGACGTTCCTCATCACTCAGTTTCCCGCGCGCGAATTCACCGTGATCAATTGCGGCCTACCGAGCGAGACAGTGAGCGGTTTGAGCGAAGCAGGGCACGCGGGCGGATCGTTCCCGAGGCCCGACCTCGACGAACGGCTGGATCGCGTGCTCGCACTGGCGAAGCCCGACCTCGTCTTCGCGTGCTACGGGATGAACTGCGGGATTTACCTGCCGTTCGACGAAAGACGCTTTGCGAAATTCCGGGAGGGCATCGAAAAACTGCGCGCGAAGGTAAAAGCAGCGGGCGCGCAGATGATTCACCTCACGCCTGCGGTATTTGATCCGGTGCCGTTGAAGGGCCGCGCCATCCCCGCCGATAGAGTGAAGGACGGGCAGATGTTTGAAGGCTACGACGACGTGCTCACGCGCTACAGCGAATGGCTCGTGTCACAAAAGGCGAACGGCTGGCGCGTGGTGGACACGCACAAAGCGATGCGCGCGGCGCTCGATGCGAAACGCGCGACTGACCCCGCTTACAAGTTTGCCGCCGATGGCGTTCATGCCAATGCCGAGGGTCATCATGTGATGGCGGCGGCCGTTCTAGCCGAACTTGCACCCGAGAAAGCGGCGAAATTTCACACAGAGGACGCGGCGCTGCGTCCGTTGCTCAAGGCGGTGCGTGCCCGTGGGCGAATCCTTGCCGATTCTTACCTCACCACAGCCGGGCACAAGCGACCCGGAATGGCGAAGGGCCTGCCCGTGGCGGATGCAGTGGCAAAGGCAGCGGCGATGACGGAAACGATCCACGCGAGCGTGCCAAAGGAACAGTGAGCGATCCCGAAAAACCCAAACGCCGCCCGCGCTACGCAGGGAAAAATCCGCGCGCCTTTCACGAGAAATACAAGGAGCGCGACCCGGCGCGCTATGCCGCCGACGTGGCGAAGGTGCTCGCCAGCGGCAAGACGCCCGCTGGCACGCACAGGCCGATCATGGTGCGCGAAATTCTCGACGTGTTGCGTGTGCAACCCGGCGAGACTGCGGTGGATTGCACGCTCGGCTACGGCGGTCATGCCGAACAACTCCTCGCCGTTGTGCAACCGGACGGACGGCTCATCGCGCTCGATCAAGACCCCATCGAACTTCCAAAGACCGAGACCCGTCTGCGCGCGCTCGGCTTTCCCGACGAATCGCTCGTAGTGCGACGCACGAATTTCGCGGGGCTGGCTGCGGTGCTCGCGGAGCTGGGCGGCGCGGATGCGATCTTCGCCGATCTCGGCCTGTCCTCGATGCAGATTGACGACCCCGCACGCGGGTTCACGTTCAAAACAGACGCTCCTCTCGACATGCGGATGAATCCCCAGCGCGGCGTGCCCGCGAGTGCGCTGCTGGCGAAGGTGAATGAACAGGAGCTAGCTGCGTGGCTCTCGGAAAATGGCGACGAGCCACACGCGGAACTCCTCGCCGCTGCGATGGTGCGCGCCCGAACTGCGAAGGCATTTGAAAGCACGACGCAACTTGCGACGTGTATCCGCAGTGCATTGCGGAACGTCGCATCCACGGCGGCAAAGCGGATGGACGAGGAGGAAATTGAAACGAGCGTGCGCCGTGTTTTTCAAGCGATCCGCATCGTGGTGAATGACGAGTTTGGAGTGCTCGATGCGTTCCTGCGGAATTTGCCGCATTGCCTGAAAGCGGGCGGACGCATTGCCGTGCTCACGTTCCACTCCGGCGAGGATCGCCGCGTGAAACACGCGTTCAAGACGGCGCTGCAAGTGGGTCTGTTTTCCGAAGTGAATGACGAGGTGATCCGGGTCTCCGCCGCCGAGCGCCGGGCAAATCCCCGCAGCGCCCCGGCGAAGTTGCGCTGGGCGGTGCGCGCGGCTTCCGCTATCACAGGTGCATGAAAATCGCCGTCTTCTCCGCAAAGCGCTATGACTGTGAATTCCTCGAAGCCGCGAATGCCGGGGCGCACACCCTCCGCTTCCTCGCGCCGCATCTCGATGCGGAGACTGCCTCCCTTGCCGCGGGTTTCGACGCCGTGTGCGTCTTCGTGAACGACACGCTCGACGCATCCGTGCTCGAAACCATCGGCGCCTTCGGCGTGAGGCTCGTCGCGCTGCGTTGCGCCGGATTCAACAACGTGGACACCGCCGCCGCCGCGCGTCTGGGCATCGGCGTTGTGCGTGTGCCCGCGTATTCGCCCTATGCAGTCGCGGAACACGCCGTCGCACTCATCCTCGCGCTCAACCGCAAGCTCCACCGCGCCTACAACCGCGTGCGCGAAGGAAATTTCTCCCTCGAAGGACTACTCGGCTTTGACCTCCACGGGCGCACCGTCGGCGTCGTCGGCACCGGGCGCATCGGCGCAGTCTTTGCGGGCATCATGTGCGGCTTTGGCTGCGAAGTTCTTTGCTACGACCCCACGCATTCGCCGCTGCCAGCGGGCGCGAAATACACGACACTCGATGAAATTTACCAACGGGCGGACATAATAAGCCTGCACTGCCCGCTCACGCCGAAAAACCACCATCTCATCAGCGCCGGAGTGCTCGCCGGGATGAAGGACGGCGTGATGATCATCAACACCAGCCGGGGTGCGTTGCTCGATACGCGCGCCGTCATCGAATCGCTGAAGAGTGGCAAAGTCGGAGCGCTGGGTCTGGATGTTTATGAAGAGGAGGGCGATTTATTCTTTGAGGATTTGTCGGACAAAATCATCCCCGACGACATCTTCTCGCGCCTGCTCACGTTCCCGAATGTGATCATTACCGGACACCAGGCGTTTTTCACGCGCGAGGCGCTGAAGAACATCGCGGCAACGACGATTGGAAACATCGCTGAATGGGAAAAGACAGGCGCATGTAAGAACGCGGTGAAGCAGTAACCACTACGGTTTCGTCACAAGCGCGCGGAGGAAGCCGTTCCTAGGTTGGAGGGAGGCCCCGAGGCATCGAGCATGATGCGGACGGCGGAGTTCAGCGTCGAGCATTACACCACACAAATCCTCGCAGACCTGCTCCCGCGCCTGGAAATCGCGGCACCGGCGGCGCAGGAATCGGGGTTACGGGAGAATCTCTCTCACTCGTAGCCGAAGGTTTTTGCAAACGGCGCGAGCTTTTCCAAGTGTGGAGCGAGATATTTTTCGTAGTTCCTCCAGCGACCCACGGCGCTCTGGAACAGTGGTTTTGCCACCTCCGCGAACGAGGGTGAACGCACCAGCTTTTTTTGCGCGTGTTCGGCGAAGCGCAGCACCTCGGCGTCCCATTCCAGGCCCAGAAATTGGAGCACGCGGCGGCTGACGGTTTCGAGGTCTGTCACCAAATCTTCATAGCGCACCACCAGATGCGAATCGGGAATCAGCGGCAGGAAAGAGCGCCAGAAGCCCATCACGGTGGCATACTGCCCGACCGTGCCTTCCAGGGTGAGAAAGCTCGAACTGATCGGGTTCATCGACAAAGGTTGCATGAAGCAACTCAGGCAGACGTCGCGCGGATCGCGGAGGGTGAACAGGAATCGAATTTCCGGAAAAATGCGAAGCATCACGGGAAGCATTGCGTTCAAGGCCGGATTTTTCTCGATCAGCAGGCGATCCTGCAGGCTTCGCCCCAGGAACAATTCGTTGCAGCGGAAAAATCGTTCCCTCATCTGGTTTATCGCGTCCGGTGCGAGGGAATCCAGTGCGGTGATGAGCGGGATTCCTTGTCCATGCTTTTTCAAGAATGGCCAGCATATCTCATCCTCGAAAATGGTCGTTTCTTCCGCAGTGGAGATGGCTGGATGGGCATCGAGAACCTGCTCCAGCAACGTCGTCCCCGAGCGTGGATGACCACCCAGCAGCGCCAGACGCCGTGCAGGCTGGAGTTTGTCGGAATCGCCCAGCCAGCGCCATATGTCCTCCGCGCTGATGCCGGTGAGCGAGCCTTGGATTTGCGCCTGCGCCTGTCGCAACAGGGGGAACAGGGGTTTAGCTGCCGGGAGCAAAAGCGATTTTGCCTGCAAAATAGCGTTCATCGCAGCCTCGTAGTCCCCCTTGCGGTCCAGAATTGCGCCCAATTCATACCAAGCCTGAGCGCCCACCCACGGGTCGTATCCGCTTCCGCGCAGGAAGGAGCGAAGAATTGTTTCGGCTTCATCTGCTTTGCCGCGATGCCTGAGGAGACGCGCTTGCACTGGGATGGCCCTTGGCCATGGACTTTTCTTCAGGGCGGTTTCGATCAGATCAAGCCCCTCCTCCGGGCGATGCCGCCGCTCACAAATTTCCGCCAGATGCACGAAGACTTCCGGAGAACAGTCACCCCGTGTGGCAGCGCGACGGAGGAATCGATCCGCCATCTCAAAATTTTCAAAAATCACGCAGCCCCAGCCCGCCTGTAAAAGCGCCCAGGATGTGTTGACGGCGGTATGCACCGCTTTTTCAAAATAACAATCGGCTGCCGGATAGTCGCAACGCCAGCCGTGGCCAAGTCCCAGATGCAGCAGGACATCGACGTTGGTCTTGTCCAGTTGGTGCGCGCGCTCAAATAATTCTATCGATCGATCAAAGTCCCGTTGCTGCTCCGCAGCCATCGCATCATGGATCAGTTGCGGAAGGCTTTCGACTGGAAGTGGGTGAACCGGAGTGTCCATTGAAGCGGGACCAAATTCGTGGCGATCCCGAGCCATAATTTTTGAGCCTCAGGCACTTGATTGTCAAACACATCGGTCCCCAGCGAAATGATCTTTTTTTGCCGCACTGGCCACCGGAGCCGTGCGATCGCAACAGCGGCACCAATGAGAACGCCACAATCCTGACGAAGACCGGCGCGGGCACCCAGACATTATGCGATGCCAACATGTTCACCGGAAAGACCTCCATCTAAAACGGTGCGCTCAGCATCACCAACTGGAGCGGCACGCAATTCGGCGGCAGCACGGATCAGATATTTTTCGGAACTGATGCAACGTGCCTTACTTCGGGACAGATGGCACAAGTCACCTTCATGGATCCATTAGGCTTTCCTCCTCCTTCACCCATTTCCTTTGCTGAAACTAGACGGACACAATCGTTTCCTTGGTTTCATTGTGGTGAAAAACAAAAATGTCCTGCCACACCAACCGTGCTCCAGTATTTTAAATACAGTCCGTTTCCTGCCTTCCTATTCGTTTTACGCGGAAAATCAGCAGCGACGAGTGTTCCTGCTCAATATTCCGTGCGCAGCTCGACGGGTTTTGGCTGACGTTTGCGGCGCATGTTGATGTTGAGCGTCTCGACGATGAAGGAAAACGCCATGGCGGCATAGACGTAGCCTTTGGGCACTTCGTGGCCGAGGCCGTCGGCCATGAGCACGAAGCCAACGAGGATGAGGAAGGACAGAGCGAGCATCTTGATCTTGGGATGACGGTTCACGAAGTCGCCGATGGCTTTCGCGGCGGCGAGCATGAGCATCATCGAAATGACGATGGCGAGGACCATGATGGTCATGTTTCCACCGCCGTGTGCTTGGGACTGGACCGGGGCGAGTGCGGCTTGCGCTTGCGCGAAAGCATCGGCTGCGGCTGGCGGCACGCTGCCGAGTGCGATGGCGAGCGAGTCGAGCGCCTGGCGTGCTGCGAGGATGTTGGCGGGCTCGCTGTGGGTGGCTCCGCCGACGAGGCCGACGGCGGTGATGACCGAGTCGAGCGAGAAGAGGATGTCCACAAAAACGATAGTGATGATGATGTTCGCGAGCTTCGGTTTTACGTTGCTGCTCTGTTCGTGCTCCGCGCCTTCGAGTGCATGGTGGATTTCCTTGATGCTTTTCCAGATCAGGAAAAAGCCGCCTGCGAGCATTACGAGATCCTTCCCGGAGAAGCCATGGCCGAGCAGCGAGAACAGCGGGTGAATCAGTTTTGTGAGAAGAAAGATGAGGCTCAACAAGAGGATGCGCGTGATGAGCGCGAGCATAAGGCCGATGGTGCGCGCCTTTCCCTGCTGCTCCTGCGGGAGTTTCCCGGCGAGGATGGAGATGAAGATGATGTTGTCCACGCCGAGGACGATTTCGAGGATGGTCAGGGTGAGGAGACTCACCCACGCATTGGGATCGGACAGCCAGTCAAACATGGGCGCGGAGGATTGCGAAGCGCGGCACTGTGTAAAGTGAAAGTGGCTCGACGCGATGGCATGCGCCGCGCAATTTTCCGCTGATGAAACAGAAGCTGAAAGCCTCGGAAAGATTTCGCCTTATCTTCCGTATTCTTAGGCATGTCGAAGTAGGCTGGTAACGCTCGCCCTGTTTTCACTCACCAAACATCCATATTATGAAACGCCTCATTCTGCTGACATTTCTGTTGTTCGTCCCCTCTGTTTTTAGTGAGGAGGCGGCACCCGTTGCGCGAGCTTTCGAACCGCCCCCGCTGACGGCACCTACTGCGGTTGATTATCCTGCATTGGTGGCGAAAATTGCGGCAGCCCGAGATGAGACGGGTGAAAGGTTGCGCAGGCAGGGAGAGTCCGTGAAATTGCTTGCTGATGCACGGCTGCTTTATTGCCGGAGCTTCGTGGAGCTGGCCGCGCAATGGATGGGGACGGGATGGGATTTCAATGGCATCACGCAGAAGCCGCGCGAAGGAAAAATCGCCTGCGGATATTTTGTCACGACGCTGCTGCGGGACGCGGGTTTCGATGTCGAGCGATCCAGACTTGGGCAGCAAGCCTCGGAAATCATCGCGAAGACGATGACGACGCGTGAGTTCATCCGTAGTCGCAGTGAGGAGCCGCTGGATGCGTTCGTGAGTGCGTGTCGCAAGCATCAGCCCGGGGTCTATCTGGTGGGTCTGGATTTTCACACAGGCTATCTCGTGAATGACGGGACAGAGCTTTGGTTCGTCCATTCGGCCTACGGAAAATCAGCGCAATATGTATTGGTGGAAAAGGCGGGAGAATCCGCTTATTTGCTGCACTCCAAATATCGGCAGGTGGCTTTCCTGACCGAGGACAAGAGTTTCGTGCTCGGCTGGCTGTCTGGCAAAAAGTGGGTGACTGCGAGCGCACGATGATGCCTTGAAAGTGGCTCGACGGATTGGTGAACGCTGCGCAATTTTCCGCTGATGAAACAGCCAGCCGTATTTTTGGATCGCGATGGGACGTTGATGGAGGACGTGGGCTATATTGCCGATCCGGCTCATGTGCGCTTGTATCCGGGAGTTTCGGTGGCGCTGCGGCGGCTCAAGGACGCGGGGTTCCGGCTGGTGATTGTGACGAACCAGAGCGGGATCGGGCGCGGGCATTTCACGGTGGAGCAGTATGAGAGCGTTCATGCGCGGCTTGTGGAATTGCTCGGGCCGGGGCTGCTTGATGCGACTTATTTTTGCCCGGAGCACCCGGACACGGCGACGGCGCGGCGGAAGCCGGGCGCGGGGATGTTGCGCGAGGCGGCGGCGGAGCACGGGCTGGATTTGTCGCGGTCGTGGATGATTGGCGATCGCGAGGGCGACCTGCTTGCGGGGCGCGCGGCGGGAGCGCGGGCGGTGCTGGTTTTGACGGGAATCGGCGCGGAGGCGGAGCAACGGAATGCACACTTTGTTGCCAAAGACCTTGCCGACGCGGTGGACTTCATCTTACGAGATTCGGGTGCCAGCTAAGATCGCAGTCGTCATTCCTGCTCGTTTTGCTTCAACCCGCTTTCCCGGGAAGCCGCTCTTCCCCCTCGCTGGAAAGCCGATGATCCAGCATGTGTGGGAGCGTTGCTCGAAGGCGAAAGGCGTCGAGCGCGTCATCATCGCCACGGAGGATATGCGGATTGCCGAAGCTGCGTTTGGCTTCGGCGCGGAGGTCGCGCTCACTTCGGAGAAATGCCGCAGCGGCACCGATCGCGTGGCCGAAGTTGCGAAGAAACTCAAGGGCTTCACCCACGCCATCAACGTGCAAGGCGACGAGCCGCTCGTGGACCCCGGCACGATCACGAAGCTCGCAAAAGCGATGGCTGCGTCGCGCGACATCGCGATGATTACTTCCGCGAGCGTCTTCGAAACCGGCGACGATGTAACAAATCCCAACGCCGTGAAGGTCGTCGTGGATCGCGCGGGCGACGCACTTTATTTCTCCCGCTCGCCGATTCCTTTCGTGCGAAATGAAACGCCCGGCCTGCGTTTCCTGCGTCATCAGGGCATTTACGGCTACACGCTGAAACTGTTGTTTCAATTCGTCGCGTGGAAGCCGACGCTGCTCGAAATGGCCGAATCACTCGAACAACTCCGCGCGCTCGAAAACGGCGTGAAAATCCGTGTCGTCCCCGTGAAACACGTCAGCGTGGGTGTGGATACTCCTGCGGATGCCGCAGCCGTGACTCCGCTGCTGGAAGCTTTATTGAAGAAGAAGTAAGACCACCATTTTCCTACTACCATGAAATACATTTTCGTTACCGGCGGCGTTGTCAGTTCCTTGGGTAAAGGGCTCGCTGCTGCTGCGCTCGGCACGCTGCTCGAACATCGCGGACTCAAGGTCACGATGCAAAAACTGGATCCTTATCTCAACGTGGATCCCGGCACGATGAATCCCTTCGAGCACGGCGAAGTGTATGTGCTCGACGATGGCGCGGAGTGCGATCTCGACCTCGGCCACTACGAACGCTTCACCAACTGTCTGCTCTCGAAATCAAATAGCTCATCGAGCGGTCAGGTGTATGAGTCCGTGATCAAAAACGAACGCGCCGGCAATTATCTCGGCAAGACCGTGCAGGTGATTCCACACGTCACCGACGAAATCAAACGCCGCATTTACCAACTCGGCAAAGAGCAGCCGTGCGATGTTCTCATCACCGAAATCGGAGGCACCGTCGGCGACATCGAAGGGCTGCCATTCCTCGAGGCGATCCGCCAGTTCATCCAGGAAGTCGGCGACGACAATGTGCTCATCATGCACGTTACGCTCGTTCCATTCATCAAGGCCGCAGGTGAATTGAAGACGAAACCCTCGCAGCAAAGCATCGCCAAGCTCCGTGAAATCGGTCTTCACCCCGACGTGCTCCTCTGCCGCACCGAGCACGCGCTCAACGAAGATGTGCGCCGCAAGCTCTCGGTCTTTTGCAACGTCCCGCTCGATGCCGTCATCGAAGGACGTGACATTGACGACACCATTTATCGCGCTCCGCTTTTGTTGCAAAAAGAGAAGCTGGATGAAGTCGTTTGCCAGCGGCTCGGCATCCAGACGCCGCCCGCCGACATGAGCGACTGGGAGCGTTTCGTGAAGCGCATGGTGAATCCGAAAAAGCGCGTCCGCATCGCCATCGTCGGAAAATACCTCGACCACAAGGACGCCTACAAAAGCATCTACGAATCCATCTCGCACGCCGCCGCGTCGCTCGATTGCAAGGCCGACATCATCGAAGTGGACGCCGAGTTTTTGGAAAAGGAAAACCTCCCCGAGCGTCTGCACGATGTCGCCGGAGTGCTCGTCCCCGGCGGTTTCGGCGAACGCGGCACCGAGGGAAAAATCCTCGCCGCGCAATTCGCCCGCGAAAGCGACACGCCGTATCTCGGCCTGTGTCTCGGTATGCAGATCGCCACCATCGAATTCGCGCGCAACGTCGTGAAACTCGAAGGCGCGAACAGCACCGAGTTTGATCCGAAGTCGCCGCACCCGGTGATTGATTTGTTGCCCGAGCAGAAAAAAGTGAGCCGCAAAGGTGCCACGATGCGCCTCGGCACATGGCCCACCGTCATCCGCGAAGGAACGAGGGCCGCGAAGACCTACGGGCGTGTGGAAATCCGCGAACGCCACCGCCACCGCTACGAATTCAACCAGGAATACCGCGAACGGATGGAAGCCGAGGGTTTCGTCATCGCAGGCACCTCACCCGATGGAAAACTCGTGGAACTCATCGAACTGCGCGACCACCCGTGGTTCCTCGCCTGCCAGTATCACCCCGAGTTTCAAAGCAAGCCCAACGCGCCGCACCCGCTCTTCAAAGGCTTCATGGCCGCCTGTCTCGCCCACGGAAACTAGCCGCGCATTGCGCGGAAATCCGAAATCCGAAGCTCGAAATCCGAAATCTATAATCCGCCATGTCTTCGGATGCGGTCCGATGAGGAACCACGGATTGCACGGATACCACGGATATTTTTCAGAATGGACCGTGCGGTCATCCGTGAAAATCCGTGTCATCCGTGGTTGAAACCGGTATCCAAGTTTTCCCATGGCCTACCGCCCGACGCCTCACATCAAAACCATCGAACCCGCGCTTGCCGAGGTGCGTGCTGTTTACGACGAACTCGCAGCGCGTCCTATCGAGCGCACGTGTATCGGGCGGACGGAATGCTGCCATTTCAAGCTCACCGGAAAAACCCCACTGCTGACAAAAGGTGAGGCGCTGCTCGCCGCAAAAGCCCTGCGCGCGGCGGGACGCACCAAGCTGCCCGAGACGACTGATGCATCCACCGGCGCGTGCCCGATGCTCGATGCGCGGAGCCGCTGCATCATCTACGAAAACCGTCCCTTTGGCTGCCGCACCCATTTTTGCGCAGCCGCCGGCGGCCCTTACGCGCGGCGCGAAGTGCTCGATTTGATCCGCTGCCTCGAAGTCGTGGATTTCCAGCTCAACGGCACCGGCCCGCACAACCTCGCCGTCGCCGTGCGCGAGGCGCTGCTGCAAACGTAAAACGCAGCCTCGCGCAGACTATTCCCCGCCGCATCTACGTTTATCCGCGTCCATCTGCGGTTGAGAAGGCCTGCCTTCCTCAGCCAATTTTTGAGTGGCAAAAAGCACCCGGATCGAGCCGTCTGCACGGCGGTTTCACCGCCTCAGAAACTTTCTTTTATCTTTTACAAAAAAACACTTGCCAACAGGAGTGGAACGTCTAACTCAAACGCAACCTACATCCAACCTCCTTCCAACCTCCTTCCAACCTCCTTCCAACCTCCTTCCAACCTCCTTCCAAAAATCAAATTTTGCCATCGTAAAATCACAAAGTCTTCACCCCTAGAACCTCTCCACCAGAACCACTCCGTCCTATGAAAAAGAAAACACTCCGCTCCAAAAAGAATTCCATCGCAAATCGCGCCGTTCGCGCATTTCGATATTGCGCACTGCCATTCGCTGCATTGTTCGGCGTCTCCGCATCGGCCGCCACGATTGTGTGGTCGGGAACGACGGACAGCCTGTTTAACACCGGCGGCGTCGGCGGCAACTGGACTGATGCCGCAGTCCCCGGCTCGGGCGACACGGCGCTTTTCAACGGAGCAGGAAATGGCAACACGACCATCAGCCTCGCGGGCACGTCCGTGTCCGTGGCGAGCATGCAGTTCGACACGGCTTCCGCAGCGGCTTACACCATCGGCTCCGGCGCAGTGGGCAGCCAGTCTTTCACATTGAGCGCGGGCGGATCGATCACGATGAGTTCCACGGTGGCGGCGGATGAGACGATCAACGCCAGCGTCATCCTCGGCGCGGATGCCACGACGCAGAGCTACACATTCACGAACAACAGCACGACCAATTCGCTCATCTTCGCGGGCAACGTCAGCGGCGGCACCGGCGGCACCGCGGGGACGGAGACACTCACGGTCAACGGTGCGGGCGCGACGAACATCAGCGGCGCGATTTCCAATGGCGGCGCGACGGCGGTCGCCCTCACCAAGTCCGGCGCGGGCACGCTCACGCTGTCCGGAACCAACACGAACACCGGCGTGACCACGATCAGCCAGGGCACGGTGAGCGTTTCGACGATTGGGAATGGCGGCACGGCCGGCAATCTCGGCAAGGCCAGCAATGCGGCTGCGAACCTCGTCATGGACGGCGGCACGTTGCAATACACCGGTGCCACTGCGGCAACGGATCGCAATTTCAATATCACGAATGCCAAGACCGCGACATTCGACATCACCAACACGCTCATCCTGGCCGGCACCTCGACTGGAAACACCGGTGCGCTGAACAAAATCGGGAACGGCACATTGGTGCTTTCGGGCGCGAACACATACAGCGGTGGCACCACAATCACCGCAGGCACGATCCGGCTGGATAATGCCGCTGCGCTCAACACCACCACGGGCACGATCGTATTTTCCGGCGGCACCCTGCAATTCAGCCCTGCATGCACCACCGATTACAGCGGACGCTTCAGCGAGGCCAGCGGCAATCAGTATCGTCTTGATACGAATAGTCAGAACGTAACTTGGGCCACCTTGCGAGCTCCAACTGGAACAAGTTCCTTGACCAAACTTGGTGCCGGCACGCTGAACATCACCACGGCTGGCAACCAATGGACCGGGGCCACGACCATCAGCGGCGGCACTTTGCAAGTGTCGGCCGCTAGTGCGTTCGCCGCCATCGGAACTCAAAGCAGCATCGGCAAGGGCGATGCCACCAGCAATGCGACCAATGCGGCCAGCCTCGTGCTCAATGGCGGCACGTTGCAATATACAGGTGCGACAGCGCAGACGACCAACCGCCTTTTCACCATCGGTGCCAACGGTGCCACGCTCGATGCATCGGGAATTACTGCGGGCACTTTTGTGATCGGTAGCGCGGGCGGTAGCATCGCCTTCTCCAACAGCGGAGCCCCGGCCTCGCTCACATTGACAGGCTCCGGCACGGGCGCGACCGGTGCCGCCACGATGTCCGCCGTGCTCGGCGACAGCGGCACGGGGGCCAATATCACCTCGCTCACCAAGAGCGGCACGGGCACATGGACGCTGAATGCAGCGGACACCTACACAGGCACCACCACAATCAATGGGGCTATCAGTTTTACCGCAGGCAGTAATCTTACGACTTCCGGCACGCTGAATATCAGTGGTGCGACCGGCTCGATTTCCGGCTCCACGGGGCTTACTTTCAATAGTGGCGGTGTCCTGACATTGACCAATGCGAACTCCACGGAAGGCGCGCTGGATCGCGTTGGCAGCGTGGCCATCACCTCCAATGGCGGCACGCTCAATTACACGAACTCTTCCGGATCAGGAAACATCTACGCTGAAACCATCGGCTCCCTCGCGCTCACGACCGGGGTTTTCAACATTGCAATGACTACGGATCAAGTGGGCGGCGGCGGCAACAAGCAGACGCTGACTCTTGGCGGCTTGACGGGTGGTGGCGTAAACACGCCGGTGACATTCTCGGCGGGTGGCACGGGCCTGGGCACCGTGGCGACACCCTCCACTACGAACCTCATCAACGTGACCAGCGCGGGCACGACCACGGCGTCCAACATCATCGGGCCTTGGGCCACGGTTGGAACTGCGGCAGCCACCCAGACCGATTACGCGGTTTACAAATCCGATCAGGTCGTCGGTGCGGGCATCACGGCCACCACCAACGGATCGTGGACGGATGGCACGGCAGCCGGCAACTACACGCTGGCTGTGACTGACACCCTGGGTGCAACCCGCACGATTAACACGCTGCGCTACACAGGCAATGCACAGCCTCTGGCCCTTGGTTCCAACAATCTCGAAACCTTCGGCATCTTGAACGGTGGTTCGGGCGTTTTCACCATCTCGGGCGCGGGTGTTGTCCGGCAGAACGGCACAGCAGCGGCCAACTTGGTTGTCACTCCCGGTTCGTCCACGGCTGGCATCACCATCTCGGCGGTGATTGCGAATAACACCAATCCCCTGACGCTGGTTAAAAACGGCCCGGGCACTTTGATCCTTTCAAACACGAACACCTACACAGGCGGCACGGTGATCAATGGCGGCACGCTGAACGCCGATGAGACCAACGGCACATTTGCGGAATCAAAATTTGGTGCCACACCTTCCTCATTTCAGGCCCAGAACATCATCATCCGCAACGGCGGTATCCTCTTGTTGAATGCTGCCCAGGATGGCAAGGGCTTGAGCGCAAACCGCGGCATCTATCTCGACACCGGGATGCAGACGATTAACACGGGAACTGGCGACTTCTATATCTTCGGGGCGATTAGCGGGCCGGGCGGGCTATTCCATGGACTCGGTGGTGGCGGTTATTCTAAGCTAGCTCTATACGGAGCTAATACCTTCACTGGTGATTGGAAATTCGACAACACGGGGTCGACAGCTAACCTCCGCACCATCCAGTTGTTGAACCCCTTGGCTGCCCAGTATGCCACTTTCGACGCCTCTTCCGTGAACGCAGGTAGTCAGGCGCTCTTCGGAACCAGCATCTCGACTATGGGCGGTATCACCAACGGCGGTGCCACATCGCCTATCGGTGTAGCCCTGCCCAGCTACAACCTCAACATCAACGTCGGTGCGGCTCCGACGCTGACGGGTGGCTCAAGTATTGTAAAAACCTACACGGGTGTGCTCAGCGGCTCGGGCGATTTGACTTTGGGCGGCCCCGGCACGCAGGTTCTCGGCGGTGCCAATACATTTACCGGCATCACCAAGATTACGGGCGGCACGCTGAAACTGACCAGCGACACTGCCCTGCAAAACAGCGCCTACAACACCGATGGCTCGGGCACTCTCGATATCTCCGCGCTTTCATCGAACCCGACGTTCGGTGGTCTGGTCGGCAGCACCGCATGGTCGCTGCCTTCGAGCCTTGCCACGCTGCAATTGAACCCCAGCGCAACCCTTCCCGTCTCGGGACTCGTGCGGAATTATTCCGGCAACCTCGGCGGCGGCACCGGCACCGCCCTTGTGATGAAGGCGGCGGCGGGTGGCATTCAGATTCTTTCCGGCACGAATACCTATGCCGGTGGAACCATCGTCAATGGCGGCGTATTGGATGCCCGCAGCGCCAGCGCGCTCGGCACCGGGAATGTGACCATCGCAGCGGGCCAGACATTGAACTACTGGGCGGGATCGGACGCCCAGTTGTCCATCGGTGGCAATCTTGCGATGACCGGCGGCAACACCATCATCGGCGGTTCACTCGGCTCCACGGGCACCGGCGCCGAGATCAATGTGGCGGGCCTCGCATCGGCCACTGCGGCCTCGATGAAGGTGAACATCTTCTCCGCCGCAGGGATCACTCCGGCAACGGGCACCTACACGCTTCTGCATGGTGCCACCGGCAGCACGCTCAGCACTGGCACAGGCTGGACCGTCAACAACGTCTATAACAACAACACCTTCACCGTCGGCACGCCCACGGCGACCGCCACGGATGTGACAGTTCCCGTCACCGGCGGACTGACTGCGTTGTCCACCGCACTCTGGCGCGGAAATCTGTCCGGGGCTACGCAGACATGGGCGGTTTCCAACGGCTCCACGCAGAGCAACTTTGTCACGTCACTGGCCAATGCCAACCAGGCACTCGTGCCCGGATCAGGTGCCACGGTAGTTTTTTCCAGACAGACCGACTCGCAGGCAGCCACCGGCTCGACGCTCGGTGCCGACATGACGCTCGGCAGCCTGATTGATACAGACACCAACGCCGTCGCTCTCAACGCCGACGGATTCCGCCTCACGCTCTCACCGTCTAATGCCAACAGCGGCATCTTCATGACGAATGCCACAGACAACCTTTCCACCAATGCGCAGGTCGGCAACATGACCATCAACGCCCCGCTGACATTGGGTGCCTCGCAGACTTGGAGAAACGACACCACGAACACGCTGACGATTGGCTCCACTGCTTTCATCACCAACGGCGCCAGCAACCTGACCGTCCGTGGCACCGGCAACACCACCATCAACAGTGCCATTATCGGCAGTGGAGCTGGTGGTCTGACCAAATACGGCACCGCCCAGTTGACCATCCAGGGCAATTTGCCCAATACCTACACCGGTGCGACCTCGATCTATCAGGGCACCGTGCTCGTTCAGGGCACCTTTGCGACGATTGCCTCCACCAGCGGCATCGTGCTGGAGAATGGCGGTGTCTTGCAGTTGGCCAACGGCCAGACGGATGCCGAAACCGGAATCGTGCGCATCGGCAGCGGCGTGGGCATCACCTCGTATGGCGGCGGCTTCCAGTTTAATAACAACAGCGCGGCCATGGCCAACGGCTCCTATAGCCATGCCGGTGGTCTGGCCTATGCCGAGACGGTAGGGACGGTGGCTCTCACAAACGGCCAGATGGATACGCTGCTGACCCAGGATCAAGTCTCCGGCTTCGGCAACAAACAGACGCTGACATTCAGCAACCTGACGCACACCGGGGCTGGTAACGCCTCGGCCATCACCTACTCGGCACCCGGTGCCAGCTTGGGCAACTCCACGACACCCTCGACCACGAACATCATCAAGGTCACCGGCGCGGGCACGACCACCGCCGGCCAGATCATCGGGGGGTGGGCCACCGTCGGCACGGCAGCAGGCACGCAGACGGATTACGCAGTTTATAGCAGCGACCAGGTTGTGGCGGCGAACATTACGGCCGCGGCCAACGACAGCGGCTGGACGGCCAACCAGAACGTGGTGTTGAGCGCGTTTGGTGCTCCTTTGACCAACAATCGCACACTGAACTCCCTGAGGATTACGGCGGACAACGGCACATTCGCGCTCAATCAGTTCAACCTCGAAACCAACGGCATCCTGTTCACCGATGCTGCCAACAACGCGAAGAACATCACCGGCACATCGGGTGTGTTGCGGCAGAATGGAACGGCTGCGGCCAACCTATACATCACCGGTGGTCAGGGCACGGGCTTGATTACGATCAGCGCGAACATTCAGGACAACACGAATGCGCTGACGCTGGTCAAATCGGGTTCCGCCGGCTCTCTTGCACTGACTGGTCTCAATACATTTACCGGCGGTCTGGTGGTCAATGCGGGCAACGTCCAAGTCAACGGCACGAACAGCAACTTCACGACCGCGCTCGGCACCGGCACGGTGGTCATGAACGGCGGTTCCCTCGACCTCACTGCAGCGGCGAATATTTTCAACCTCAACAACAACCCGCTGACCATCAATGGTGATTTCAACACCATGCCCGTCGCCAGTGCGAACCTGTATTTCGGCAACGGCGCGGTTTCGCTCGGCACGGCACCCGGAATTTCCCGCACGCTTTCGGTGAACGCCGCCACCAACACCTTTACCCTCGGCGGTGCGATCAGCGACGGCACGACGGTTAAATCGCTGAGCAAGTCCGGCGCGGGCACGTTGATCCTCAATGGTGCAAGCACCTACACCGGCGACACCGTCCTCATCAACGGCACCCTGCAAATGGGCGCGAGCCCGGTCGGCACGTTCGGGACGACATTCACCAGCAGCGCCATCGGCGTTGGCAATCTCGTCTTTGGCTACAACAGCATCACCACATCCAGCGGTCTGGCCTCGGACAGCGTCACGGCCCGCGAAGTCTGGAACCCCACGAGCTTCAACGGTCATGCGACCATCGGCGATGCGGTCAAGATCGGCAAACTCACCTTCAAGTCCACGCTGGATCTCGGTCAGGGCGTCCGCACAATCACCACACCCGGCGGCGATGTGCAGTTTGATGGTGTCGTCAGCGGCGCGGCGGGCGGCATCACCAAGAACGGCATTGGGACTTTGATCCTTAACAATTCGGGAGACACCTACGGTGGTGAAACCAACATCGTCCTCGGCACCCTGCGCACCGCTCAGGCTGGCGCGCTTCCAGCAGGCACCAACGTCCGCGTGGCCAGCAACACCGGCAACCAGTGGGCCATTCTCGATCTGGCCGGCAACAGCACCACCATCGGCGCCCTCACCCTCAACAGCACCATCTCCATCAACGGTGCGGCTGTCTCGAATCCAAACGGAACCGGCACTGCATACGTGACCACCGGTTCCGGCACACTGACCCTTGGCGGCGATCTGACCGTTACCAACACGAACAACCCGTTTACTTCGATCATCGCGGGCAAAATCAATGTCGGTGCAGCCGCGCGCAACTTCAACGTTGCCAACAGCACCAACGTGCAGGCCGAGCCTGACCTGAACGTTGCAGCGAACATCTCCGGCGGCGGAACCTCCAATATCACCCTCAACGGCGCGGGCACCGTGCTTTTCTCGGGCGCGAACGATTATTCAGGCCAGACGATTCTTTCGGGCGGCGGCAAGCTCTTCATCACCGGCACCAACACCACCACCGGTGTGACGACCATCACCAACGGCACCTTGATCGCCCGCAGCGCTGGAGCGCTTGGCGGCAGCGGCAACACGGCGGGCGTGACGGTCGCAGCCGGCAAGAACCTGACCTACAATCCAACAACGGATGCACAGTTGGCCATCGGTGGCGCGCTCGGCATCACCGGCGGCAGCACGGTCATCGGCGGTGCCATCGGCAGCACGGCGACCAGCGCGGAAATCAATGTGACCGGCGCGGCGACGATCACCAATGCAAGTCAGACGGTGAACATCTACGGCATCAACGGCGTCACGCCGCTGACGGGCACGAATGTTTACACGCTCATCCACGGCGGTAGCGGCAGCTCGTTGAACCCGGCCACCGTGCCGACGATTGGCGCGGTGTTCAACAACACCAATTTCAAGCTCACCACCGCGACTCCATTCACCACCTCCGCGACGGATTTGCAGGTGAGCATTGACAGCGCCGCTGCGATTACGACCGCGTATTGGACGGGCGGTCTCGCTAACAACACCACCGTGTGGGCTGCATCCAACGGCACCACGGCGAGCAACTGGGTCACC
>CAIYUV010000001.1 GCA_903929475.1 uncultured Spartobacteria bacterium | reverse complement strand
CTGGCGCTACGCGCCAAATGGCCGCCTGACTGTAGAAATCGTATAAGACACCGCAGAATATTTCAAAATAGTTTTGCCGGAGTTTTTTTGGAGAGTAATTTTTTGATGCCTTGTTAATCGTAGTTGCGGTTACATCGTAAATCGGCAATAGGTGGGAACGCCACAGGTGCTAGTTTCTGTCGCCCCCATCATATTCTATTATGAAGAAAAACCGTTTTACACACCGCCATCGGGCTTTCCGAATTTGTTCGGTGCCATTTGCAACTTTGTTTGCGGTGTCAGCTACGGCATCGTCAGTTTCGTGGAATGGGGTGGCGGATGCGATGTGGAATACGGGAGAAAACGGAACCCGGGAACTTGTTTCCGAACGCACAGATCTGGTGGTGTTTGACGCGGGTGTCGCGGCAAATTCAAACACGATGGATGGGTCTGGAAATTCGATACAGGATTTGAAAATCACGACGCCTGCGGGACTGATAACCATAGACGGAATGAGCACGCTGACACTCGCCGGGGGCGGCTTCGTGATGGGCAACGATTCCATGCAGTTGGCGACTGAAGCGGTGCAGTTGCTCGCGGAGGAACAATCACGGAATGCGGAGTCAGTGCCGCCGATGGCGAATGGAGCGATACAGGGAGCGGAAGTGAATTTGAGCAGGATCGGATTTGGCGACCTGACATTGGGCCGTGCCAGTATGTTCGCTGGGGCAGCGACAATTGCAGACGAGCCATTGAGCGTGCCGGCGAATTTCAAAGCTGCTGGCGGAATCAAAATGCCGAACATGGATTTTGTGATTTCGGGCATTGGCGCGGCACCCAGAGTGAGTCCGAGGCTGGAGAGGGTGAAATTTAACGAGGACAGCGGTGTGGCGGGAACCAGAAATCAAGGTGCAAAGAAAGCTGTGAAAATTTCTGTGCGAAACAGCGTGAAACCAGCAATTACCGACGGCGCGACGTTGGATCTTCGTGCGGCGATGGAATTACGGAGTGACACGTCCCCCTTGCCCGGAACCGTGGGAGTGGCGCTCAGTGATTCGAATTTCGGCAATACGGATGGAGGGATTGTGAAGCTGAGTGCCGTTCGTGATATTTCGATCAGCAGTCAAAATGGGGGGCGCCTTTATGTAACGTCCAGATTGCTCCCCTTGGTTTCTCCTCCCGCGACGCCGCTTTCCATCAGTTTCACATTCGGTGATGGCACGCAAAACGGCAATGGATCGGGCCCTGGTGCGATTTCGAACCATTGGAACAATGTGGATGCATGGCCGATGCCGGACGGAGTCGAGGATATCACGCCGCCTCCAACACTACCTTGGAGCCTCTCCTATTGGCAGAATGGAAGCAATCGAGGGAATAACACTTTTGGCGGTCACATGACGGTCAACATTGGCGAGACCTCCGCCACTCAGACCACAAGAATCAGCGATGGCTCCACGCTCGCTACCCCGATGACGCTCACCTATGACGATCCAGGAACTGTCACATCATTTCAGCTTAATAGTGAATACGGTTCCGGTCCGGTGATACAAGCAGGGCTGGGAACGCAGCCCTACAACCAAAAACAGGTGTATTGGTCTTCAGGCTATGGCGTCTCGCTCCAATACTTTGAATTCGGGAATATACCAATCGCCTTATTTGGTGGTGCATATAATGTTTTTGTGGGTGGCACCGGTTTCGGCTCACCGGTGCTTACAAATTTAACGTCCCCAACATTCCGTCTGCAGACTCCGCAGAGTGGTAGGCATCAAGTATTGACCCTGCAATACATCCAGTTCGTCGAGGCTCCCACAACGGTCTATTGGGCGGGTGCCACGAGTGGTGATTGGTCTGCAAGCCCCAGTAATTTTTCGACGGACTTGGCTGGAACAGTGCCGATGACCGGGCCTCTCGCCAGAGTCCATAATGTCATCTTCAACGCCACGACCGCAGCAAATTTCGCGAATACAACATTGGGTGCGGATCAAACGCTCAAGACGCTGACCTTTGCTAGCAATGCGTCCTCGGCTATTGCAATCGGCGGGACCAATACGTTGACGATTTTGCCCAGCTCGTCCACGACAGGGATCATGGTGGAGAGTCTTTCCGGCAACCACACCATCAGTGCCAAGGTGGCTCTTGGGGCGGATCAGACTTGGACGGTGACGGATGCTGGTCAGATTCTCACTGTGAGTGGCGTGGTCAGCGGGGCTTCCATGCTCGATAAAGCGGGCGCAGGCACGCTGGTGCTATCAGCCAGCAATACCTATTCGGGTGCGACGACGATTGATGCAGGAACACTGCAACTCGGCAACGGCGGCACGACGGGTTCGATTTCTCCCGCCAACAACCTGACCAACAACGGAGCCCTCGCCATCAACCGCTCCAACACCGCGACGCAAGGATCGGATTTCGGACTGATCACAGGCACCGGTGGATTCACGCAAGCCGGTGGCGGCACGACGATTTTGAACCTTGCAAATACTTACACGGGCGCGACGAAAATCAGCACGGGCACGTTGAGCGCGGGGGCGGATGCGAATCTTGGCAATGCGAACGCATTGATTTTTGACGGTGGCACTTTGCAAATCAGGGGGACGACGTTGACTTCGTATACAGCGGGTTTGATCGGCACCCATGCGGTCTCGTTAAATGCGAACAAGAACGTTGGCTTTGACATCAGCAGTGCGGCGAACACTTTCACGGTGGATCAGATTTTGAATCAGGGCACTGGCGGGCTGACTAAGTCCGGCCTTGGCACACTGGTGCTCACTGGTGCGAACAGCTATTCGGGGCTGACTGCAGTGAACAGCGGGACGGTGGTGATTTCTGGTTCGCCGACTGCGAGCGGTGCGACGACGGTCAGCGTGGGCTTGCTAAAGCTGGACTACGGGACGAACAACACATCGAAGCTTGCCGATGGTGCGGCGTTCACAATTGCGGGCGGCACGCTGGAACTGGCGGGCGGCTCGCATATCGAGACTGTGGGCTCGTCCACGATTGCGACCGGCGTGTCCAGTGTGACGAGATCGAGCGGCTCATCGGTGCTGCGGATGAATGTGCTGACGCGCAATACGGGCGGCTACATCAATTTTACAACCAGCGGCATCGCGAGCACGAGCACGGCGAATGACGCGACCGGAATCCTCGGCATTTGGGCGACAGTGGGCGGGACGGACTGGGCGATGAATTCAGGCACCGATGATGGCGGTGCAGTTGGAAACAGCCTCATCACGGCCTACACCGGTTATGCGAACGTTGATGCCCAGGCGGGCGGAGCGGCTCCCAACATTGTGGACGGAGCGAACACGAATGTCCGCATTCAGAGCGACGGTGTCAGCGGTTCAATCGGCCTTAGCGCCGCGACGACGACCGTCAACACTCTGCTGAAAAACAACACAAATTTCGCAACGACCGTGGCGACGGTTGGAAAGATATTGAGGGTGAATGCAATCATGCTGAATCCAACGGCTGAAAACCTGACGATTGGCGCTGCTCCGAACGACGGCACGCTGTCGAGTGCGACATCAACAGGGTCACCCGACCTGCGATTGATCAACAATAGCGCCGGCAAAACCCTAACGATCAATGCGGTGATTGCGAACAACACAGTGGCGAGCACGCTGACCAAGTCGGGCGCTGGAATGCTGGTGCTTGGCGGGACTAACACCTACACCGGCGCAACGACCATCAGCGGAGGGACGCTGAGCGTGGGAGCAAGCGCCAATTTGGGAAATGCAAACCCATTGATTTTAGACGGCGGTATTTTGCAAATCACAGGCACTACGCTGACATCCTACGGCTCAGGAGCGATCGGCACACATCCAGTGACGTTGACCGCAGGCAAGACAGTCGGTTTGGACATTAACAACGTGGCGAACACTTTCACGGTGAGTCAGGTATTAAACCAAGGCGATGGTGGTTTGACGAAACTCGGCACCGGCACGCTCGTGCTCAGCGGCGCGAACACCTTTGTCGGGCCGACGACACTGAGCGCAGGAACACTGAGTGTGGGCGCTGACAACAATCTTGGAAATACGAGTGCGTTTGTATTTGATGGAGGAACTCTGCAAGTCACGGGGACAACATTGAATAATTTTGGCGTGCATACGCCTTCGTTTAATTCCGGCAAAGCGGTTGGGTTGGACATTAACAACGCAGCGAACACTTTCATAGTCAGCCAGATCATGAATCAAGGTATCGGTGGGTTGACGAAGCTCGGCGCTGGCACGCTCGCGCTCGGAGGTGCGAATACTTACAGCGGCACCACGACACTGAACGCCGGTGCGTTAAGACTGGATATCAGCACTTCGCTTGGAACAAGCACGCTCGTCATCAACGGTGGCACGCTGGACAGTGGAGCGGCCAATTTGGTCAATACGAACAACAACGCACAAAGCTGGAACGCTAACTTCACCTTCGCCGGCACCAATAGCCTGGACATGGGAACTGGTGCAGTTGCATTGGTCGGTGCCACAACCCCTCGCGCTGTGACAGTCAGTGCCAATACACTCTCAGTGGGTGGCGTCATCTCCGGCACAACAACAGGAGGATTTTCATTTGGTTTGAACAAGGTTGGTCCAGGCACGCTGGTCCTGACAGGCGCGAACACCTTCGCAGGCGCCTCCAAATTGACCGATGGTATCCTGAGCGTGGGTCTTGATGCCAACCTCGGCAACGCAAACACTTGGCAGTTTGCCGGCGGGACTTTGCAAATCACTGGGACTGCATTGACTTCGTATGACGCCAACGGGAAAATTGGCAACCATACGTTCACTCTACTTGCCAACACTCTGGTGGGTTTGGACATCAACAATGTGGGGAACACTTTCACAGTCGACAAGCCATTGACCCAAGGCACCGGCGGGCTGACGAAATCCGGTGGAGGCACGCTCGTATTCACTGGTGCAAACACCTACACGGGCGTGACGACGTTGAATGCGGGGACATTGAGCGTGGGTTCCATCAGCAACGGAGGCGTGAGTAGCAACCTCGGCGCGGCCACCAACGTTGCCACGAATCTCGTTTTCAACGGCGGTGGCCTGCGATACACGGGCAGCACGGGCAGCACAGACCGCGCCTTCACGATTAATGCAGGCAAGACCGCCACCTTCGACATCACACAGGCCGGCACCAATCTGACTGTCTCGGGAGCATCACCCTCCTCGACAGGCGGCGCACTCATCAAAAACGGTTTAGGCACACTCACGCTTGCCGGCTCACTGGGCTACACCGGTGCGACGAACGTGAGCGGCGGCGCCCTCTCATTTGGCAACGGCAGCGGCTCCCTCTCGGCACTCACAACGAGCGGCATCACCCTTGCCAACAGCAGCAACGTGACCTTCAACCATTCTGACACGGCCACCTTTGCCAATGTGATCTCCGGATCAGGTTCGTTCACCAAGAGTGGCGCAGGCACGCTGACTTTGAATGCCACCCAGAATTATGACGGCGCAACTTTGATTGATGGCGGAACGTTAAAACTGCATTCCGATCCTGGTTTTCGCTATTACAGGTTCTTGATCAACAGTCTCGTGGCTTCGGATTTGGCTCAAATGGCCGAGTTTGCCTTCTACTCAAGCGGCACGAACAACATCAACGGCACCCGTGTCATCCCGACCACCGCCGCTGGCGATGGAGGAAACTATGGTGATCAACTCATCCCCGCACTTTACGACAACAACCAAAACACCAAGTGCACTTACAATGGATTGCCCGGAGCGCGCTATGTGACCTTCGATTTCGGCACGACCACTTTCCTCAGCGGTTACGACTGGCAGACGGCAAATGATTCAACCCCCGGCCGCAACCCAAACAACTTTTCCGTCCTTGGCAGTAACGACAACACCAATTTCACATTGCTCAGTTCGCAGACCAACGCAGGCAACACACCCACTACCACTTTCACTTGGGCAACCGGCTGGTCCTTGGGGTTGGTCGGCGGACAAAATCTCCTCCCTGTGACGACAAATGTCACGATTGCCGGTAACGGAGTCCTGGCACTGGACGGTGCAAGTCAGCAGCTAGCCTCGCTCTCGGGTGCGAGCAGTGCCAGTGTGACTAACAGCGGTATAGCCGACGTCATCCTCACGATCAATGGCACCACCACCACCACCTTCAGCGGCATCATCAGCAACGGGGCGACCAATAAAATCACATTGGTAAAAAATGGTGTCGGCACACAAATCCTCGCCGGCAACAACACCTACACCGGCGCAACAACGATCAACACCGGCACGCTGCAACTGGGCGACGGCGGCACCACCGGCGCGATTTCACCGCTTAGCGCCCTTACTGACAACGGCACTCTCATCATCAACCGCTCCAACACAGCGACACAAGGCGTGGACTTTGGATTGATTACTGGCACCGGCGGATTTGTCCAGGCCGGCAGCGGAACCACCATTTTTAATCAGACCAACACCTACTCAGGAACGACAGTCGTGAACGCAGGAACCTTGAAGATCCTTGCTTCTATTTCCGGCGACGCAACAGTGAATGGGGGTGCGCTCGCCATAAACGGCGCGATCTCCGGCACGACCACCGTGAACAGCGGTGGCACACTCGCCGGCGACAACGGTGCGTTAGCAAATGTTAACATCAACAGCGGCGGCACACTTTCCCCCGGCGGCGGCGTTGTTGGGTCTCTCACCGTCAACGGCGATCTCAACCTGAATGGCTCCGCGATTTTCAGCGTGCAGTTCGACTCGACAGCGATCGCGGTGGATACGATCGCGCTCAACGGCAATTTGAACATCGCCAGCGGAGCGACATTAAACGTGAGCGACATCGGGTCGAATCCGAGCAGCATCTTTGACGTAACAGCGCCGATCATCACCTACAGCGGCACTTGGAATGGCGTCACGTTCATGGGTCTGCCGGACGACAGCTATTTCATGAGTGCAGGGCAGGCCTACCAGATCTCCTACGATGGAGGCGTAGTCACCTTGACGATGGTGGCCGCTGTTCCAGAGCCCGGGGCAGCAGTCTCGCTCCTCGGTGGTCTCGGTCTGCTGCTCGGCGTCCGCCGCCGCAGGGCGTGATGTGTTGCGGGAATTAGTGTTGAAGTTTCGCACACTGGGTCGGATGTATCTTAAAAGCCTTCGCAAACACAGTCGCTCAACACCCGTCCTATATGAACCATGGAAAACTCACTCCCGGGCAAATCTCCGATTATCACCGCGACGGCTACGTCATCGTGCGCGGGCTTTTTGATGCGGAGGAAATTGATCTCCTCCGCCGCGCGAGCAAGGACGACAAGGCGCTCGATGATCATTCGTTCGGACGGGACGACGGCACGGGTGTGAAGGTGCGGCTCTCGCTGTGGAATCATCCCGGCGACGGCATCTACGGAATGTTTGCGCGCTGCCACAAACTCGTGGATTCCGTGGAGCAGTTGCTCGGCGACGAAGCGTATCATTACCACTCCAAGATGATCATGAAGGACGCCAAGGTCGGCGGTGCGTGGGCGTGGCATCAGGACTACGGCTATTGGTATCAGAACGGCATTTTGCTTCCCGACTTGTGCAGCGCATCCATCGCGGTGGATCGCGCCACGAAGGAAAACGGCTGCCTGCAAGTGCTGAAAGGCTCGCACAAAATGGGGCGCGTGGATCACATCCTCACCGGCGAGCAGGCGGGCGCGGACATGGAGCGCGTGAACGAGGCGATGAAGCGGTTTGAACTCGTCCATTGCACGATGGAACCGGGCGACGTGATTTTCTTCCACGGCAATCTGCTCCACGCGTCTGACCGTAACAATTCCGAGCACCCGCGCTGGTCCATGATTTGTTGCTACAATTTCAAGGGCAACAATCCCTACAAGGAGTCGCATCACCCGCGCTACACGCCGCTCGTAAAAGTCGCCGATGAGATGATTAAAAAAGTCGGCGTGAAACGCTTCGCCGACGACACCTCCAACGTCGCATGGCTCGAACACAACCGCGACGCCAGCGCTACAACTCTCAAGACACCCGCCGCCGCGAAGTGACGCGCGCCGCCATTTGTCCGTGAACATCCACCCGCCACTGCCGGCGAAAAAAGATTTCCGCATCGGCATTCTCGGCAGCGGTTTCATCGTCAACGACTGTCACCTCGTTAGCTACCGCAAGGCGGGCTTCAACCCCGTCGCCATCGCATCGCGCACTCGTGAAAACGCAGCAAGGGTCGCCGCGCGCCATGCCATTCCCGTCGTCTTCGAAAACTACGCGCAACTCCTCGACGACCCGTCCATCGAAGTCCTCGACATCGCCGTGCCGCCCGACGCGCAGCTCGCGCTCATCAAGGCCGCGTGCGAACGCAGAACCGTCCGCGGCATCCTCGCGCAAAAACCACTCGGCATGAACCACGCCGAGGCCGTGCAGGCCGTCGAGTGCTGCGAGAAGGCGGGCATCGCCCTCGCGGTGAATCAAAACATGCGCTACGACCAGTCCGTCCGCGCCGCGAAATCTTTGCTCACCGACGGCACCATCGGCGATCCCGTCTTCGCCACGATAGACATGAGGGGCATCCCGCACTGGATGCCGTGGCAGGAAAAACTCGGATGGGTCACACTGCGCATCATGTCCATCCATCACCTCGACTGCCTGCGCTATTGGTTCGGCGAACCTGCCGGGATCTTTTGCAGCACGCGCCCCGACCCGCGCACCAAATTTCCGCACACCGACGGCATCTGCACCTACATCCTCGAATACAACAGCGGCCTGCGCTGCGTCGTCATTGACGACACATGGACCGGCCCCGCGAAGGAAGGCTGCCCCGGCGACATCCGCATCACATGGCGCATCGAAGGCATGAACGGCCTCGCCCTCGGCGACATCGGCTGGTGCAAAGAACCCTACACCAGCCCCTCGACGATCCGCTACGCGACGAAAGGCGACAGCCATTTTCATGAGCCGCGCTGGACGCAAAGCTGGTTCCCCGACGCCTTCGCGGGGACGATGGCCCAACTCCTCATCGCCATCGAAACCGGCACATCGCCCGCCATCAGCGGACGCGACAATTTGAAAACCATGGCCCTCGTGGACGCCGCCTACCTCAGCGCCGCCGAGCGTCGTATGGTGATGCTGTAACTAAGAAGCCGAGAGCGAATATTTTGACTGGCGGAAATTTGCGAGTCTCCATCGCCACTCACTGCCACGTATGCGGCAATGCGGTGCCGCATGGGAAGTGATCGTTGCTTGGATAATGTTGCTGCCAATCGCACGGGCAGCGGGTTTATTCGACGCGTGGGCACATTTCTGCCAATCGGAAAATCATTGATCACCATCGTTGCGATGGTGCTCGTGTCTTTTGCTGCTTCGGCACGGGCGGAGTCGGACGCGGAGGGGCTGGCTTTTTTTGAAAATAGAATCCGTCCGGTGTTGGTGGAACATTGTTACGAGTGTCACAGCGCAACGGCGAAGAAGGTGAAGGGCGCGCTCAAGCTGGATACGCGGCAGGATTTTTTGAAGGGCGGCACGGATGGGGAGATTGTCGTAGCGGGTAAACCGGAGAAGAGCCGACTCATTCACGCGGTGCGCTACGAGGACGAGGATACGCGGATGCCGCCGAGCAAGGACGGCAGCAAGAAACTTTCCGTGGAGATGATCGCGGATCTCACAGCGTGGGTGAAAATGGGCGCGCCGTATCCAGAGACACCAGCTGCGGCGCTTGCAAAAAAGGCGAAAGCACGACCATGGGCTTTTGAGTCGGTGAAAAATCCGCCAGCGCCGAACGTGAAGAATACGACGTGGCCCGCGACTTCGGTGGATACTTTCATCCTCGCGAAAATGGAGGAGCGCGGCGCACAGCCCGCTGTTGCTGCGGAGAAGCGCACGCTAATCCGTCGCGCGACTTACGATCTCACGGGGTTGCCGCCCACGCCGGAGGAGGTGGGCGCTTTTCTCGCCGACGAATCGCCGAACGCCTACGCGGCGTTGGTGGAACGCCTGCTCGCGTCGCCGCGCTATGGCGAGCGTTGGGGGCGTCACTGGCTCGATGTGGTTCGCTACGCCGACACGGCTGGGGACACGGCGGATTATCCGGCGGGCCTTGCGTGGCGTTATCGGAATTATGTGATTGATGCGTTCAATGCCGACAAACCTTACGACGAATTTTTGCGCGAGCAGATCGCCGGTGATATCCTCGCAGAGCAGGGGCCGCGCGAGCGTTTCGCCGAGCGGATGATTGCGACGGGCTTCCTCGCGATTACGCGGCGGTTCGGCTTCGACTCGGAGAAGTATCAGCACCTCATGATTCAGGACACGATTGATACGCTCGGGCAGAGCGTGATGGGGCTGAGCCTTGGCTGTGCGCGATGTCACGATCACAAATTCGATCCCGTCTCGATGCAGGATTACTACGCGCTCTACGGCATCTTCGACAGCACGCGCTACGCATTCCCCGGCTCGGAGCAAAAGAACAAATCGCGTGCGCTGGTCCCGCTGTTGCCGCCAGACGAGGCACAGCGGCAGTGGCGCGAATACGACAGACTCGTCGCTGCGAAAGTGGCTAAGCAAAAACAATCCGCGCCTCCTGCGGTGCTGCGTTCGCTCCGCGAAAACGACGGCGACTTTGAAATGCAGAAGGACGCGGCGGGCGGAAGCTACGGCGTGCTCGTGACTCCGTGGATGTGGGAGGGGAAAATCAGCGTGACGCGGGAAGCGCAGAGTCCGTTCAAGAATATTTACCCCTTCGGAAATTTCGGTGCGAGCATCGTGGGCGGTGATGTGGACTACCGCCTCGGTCAGGCGCTTCACGTGATGCGTGCCGGGGATAAGAATCGGAAGCTTTACGTGAACCTCGATTTCCGCGCGCAACCCGGCGCGCAGGGGATGCATCGTTTCTGGCTCGGGGCGCAGTCGGGGGCGGCTGCTGTTGAAGTGTTCATTTCTGGCGGGGCCATCACTCTCCGCTCCGGCGATGGGATGAGAGTGCTCGTGGAGTTGAAGCCGAAAGCGTGGGTCAATTTGCAACTGGAGATTGATTTTGGGACACGCACGTTTGGCGGGAAAGTGGATATGCCGGAAAGGGGATCGGCTTTTTCCGGTGTGCCGTTCACAGCGGGCTGGCTTGGCGTGATTGACTACGTTGGTTTGGATTCCACGGTGCGTGCGGGCGCTGCGCTGCCGGGATTGGAGATTGATAATTTCGCCATCCAGAAAGAGCCCATCGCACCGGCATCAATGACACCGCCGACTGTCAGCGACGATGTGCAGGGCATGGATCGCTCGCTCACTTCGCTGATTGAGGATGGGCCGGGCGACCTCGCATACGCAGTCGTCGAGGGCACGCCGCATGATGTGCGCGTGCAGTTGCGCGGCGAACCGGAGCGACCCGGCGCGGAGACGGCGCGTGGTTTCATCACATCGCTTGGCGGCGGGCCGTTGCCTGCGGGGACGAAGGGTAGCGGGCGTCTGGAACTCGCCAACTGGCTCACGCGTGCGGACAATCCGCTCACTGCGCGCGTGATGGTGAATCGCATCTGGCAATATCATTTCGGGCGCGGTCTCGTGACGACGCCGAACGACTTCGGCACGCGCGGTCAGCTTCCGACGCATCCCGAATTGCTCGATCATCTCGCGACGAAATTCATCGAGAGCGGATGGTCGGTGAAAGCGATGCACCGCTTGATCATGCTCAGCGCGACGTATCGGCAGGCGTCACAAGTCACGGAGAAAAATGGAACGACCGCCCCGGCGGAAAGCTACGCCGCATTTCCACGGCGCAGACTCAGCGCGGAGGAACTGCGCGACTCCATCCTCGCCATCAGCGGCGAACTCGATCTCGTTCCTGGGCGCGGGCATCCGTTTCCGTCGGCCATCAAATCCGCATTCACGCAGCACGCCCCGTTCAGCGCGGTGTATGAACACAACAAGCGCAGCGTGTATCTCATGACGCAGCGCAACAAACGCCATCCATTCCTCGCGCTCTTCGACGGCCCCGATCCCAACGCCAGCACCGCCGACCGCCGCACTACCACTGTGCCGACGCAGGCGCTCTATTTTCTGAACGCACCGTTCGTCCACGAAAAGGCGCGCAGTTGCGCGGAGCGGCTCATCGCTGTGCAGCCGGATGAAACGGAGCGCATCCGCCTCGCATGGCGACTTACCACCGGGCGCGCGCCATGCGAGGCCGAGCTTGTCGAAGCCGCTACATTCCTCGCCGCCTATCGCGCCGAACTCAAAAGTGCGGGTGAGAAGGATGTGGAAGCAACTGCGCTCGCCGCCTATGTTCGCACGCTGTTTGCCAGCAACGAATTTCTCCACCTCGACTGAACCGCAATGAAACCCGACACACATTTCAGCCCGACCCGCCGCGGATTTCTCCGCTCGATGGTGGGTGGCTCCATGCTGCTGCCGGGTCTCGTTTCGCAACTGCTCGGCAGTGACGCCGCACCCGCCGATCCGCTCGCGCCGCGCGCCTCGCATTTTCCGCCGAGGGCGAAGCGCGTCATCTTCCTCTACATGAGCGGTGGCGTTTCGCACGTCGAGTCGTGGGACCCGAAGCCGCGGCTCTTCGCCGATGCGGGGAAGACGACTTCCATCAACGAATATCAGGGCAGGAAAGGGGACTACCAAATGTTCCTCAAGCGCCCGCAGTTTGACTTCCAACCCCACGGCAAATCCGGCATCGAAGTCAGCTCGCTCTTTCCACACATCGCGGGCTGCGTGGACGACCTGTGCGTGATCCGCTCGATGAAGTCCGACCACACGAACCACTACGAAGCCACGCTCGGCATCCACACCGGGTCGTTCACCTTCGCGCGGCCCAGCATCGGCTCGTGGGTCAGCTACGGCCTCGGCACGGAAAACAACAACCTCCCGTCCTTCGTCGTCATCGCGCCGAAATCCCCCTACGCAGGCGGGCAGGTCTGGGGCAGCGACTTCCTGCCCGGCGCGCATCAGGGCACGCTCGTCGTCCCCGGCAGCGAACCCATCGCCAACGTCCAGCGCCGCACCACCAGCCGCTTGCAGGAGATGGAGCTGGAGGAAATGCGCCGCATGAACCAGCGCCACCTCGCCACCCGCGCTGGCGACCCGCTTCTCGACGCCCGCATCCGCTCCTTCGAGACCGCGTTTGGTATGCAGATGGAAGTCCCGCACGTCTTCGACCTCTCGCAGGAAAGCGACGCCACCCTCGCCCTCTACGGATTGCAGCGCGGGCAGACCACCGGCTTCGGCTGGCAATGCCTCATCGCACGCCGCCTCGCCGAGCACGGCGTTCGCTTCGTCGAGTTGATAGACAGCGGCTCCTCCGCAAACTGGGACGCCCACGGCGACATGAAAGACCACGTCCCCCTTGCAAAAAACGTGGACCAGCCCATCGCCGGCCTGCTCATGGATTTAAAACAGCGCGGCATGTTGGACGACACGCTCGTCGTGTGGACCACCGAGTTTGGCCGCACGCCCTTCGTCGAAAAAGCCGACGCCAAAGGCCGCGAACACCACCACTGGGTTTATTCCTCGTGGCTCGCCGGCGCGGGCGTGAATGCAGGCAGCGTCTATGGCGCATCCGACGACTACGGCATCAACGTCGCCAAAGACCCCGTCCACGTGCACGACTTCCACGCCACCATCCTCCACCTCCTCGGCCTCGACCACGAACGCCTCACCTACCGCCACACCGGCCGCGACTACCGCCTCACGGATGTGTATGGCAAAGTCGTCAAAGGCATCCTCGCCTGAGCCATCGCCCCCTCGCGCCTTGTCAATGATCGCGGCGTGCGGCAGAAGGCGGGGGTGAAAGACGGGCACACCACGCATGGCGGGAGCAGCTTTGGGAAGAAGCTTTCGTGCGTGCTCATCGTCCT